>NZ_JBMPGU010000036.1:223-3223 GCF_049323015.1 Thalassococcus sp. BH17M4-6 | reverse complement strand
CGGCGGGAAGCGGTTAGACTTGCGCTGACAAGCGGCCGGACACGGCGCGAGATCGCAGAAGATCTGGGCATTGGCCTATCGACGTTGACGCGATGGCTCAGTCGCGAACGGGATGCCGGTGAGCCGGTCGAGGCGTCGGTGGACCTGCACGCGGAACTGAAGCGGTTGCGACGCGAGAACGCGGTTCTGAAGCAGGAGCGCGACATCCTAAAAAAGGCCGCAACCTTCTTCGCGAAAGACGCAAGTCGATGAGCTTCGCTTTCATAGAGGCGGAGAAGGCCAGCTTCCCGATCCAGCGGATGTGCCATGTTCTCGGTGTCAGCCAGAGCGGGTTCTTCGCCTGGCGGGACCGCCCCGCCTGTCATCGCCAGCGGCAGGACATGATCCATCTTGCCCACATCCGAACGGCCTTTGCGCTGTCGAACGGGACCTACGGCAGTTCCCGCATGCACCGCGATCTCGTCGATGAGGGGCACCAGATCGGGCGGCACCGAACCGCTCGCCTGATGAAAGAGAACAAGCTGGTGGCCCGCCAGAAGCGCCGGTTCAAGCGCACAACTGACAGCGAACATGCTTGGCCGATCGCCCCCAACCATGTTGCACAGGACTTCTCGGCGGATGCCCCGGACAGAAAGTGGGGCGCTGACATCTCCTACGTCTGGACTGCTGAGGGTTGGCTCTACCTGGCCGTGATCATCGACCTCTACTCAAGACGGGTTGTCGGCTGGGCCACGAGTGATCGACTGAAGCGCGGCCTGGCGGTCGAGGCCCTGCGCCGTGCTCTCGCGGCTCGCAATCCACAGCCTGGTCTGGTCCATCACAGCGACCGCGGCAGCCAATACTGCTCTGTCGAATACCAGGCCGAACTCCGAAAGCGCGGCGTCCTGATATCAATGAGTGGCAAGGGAAACTGTTATGACAATGCCATGGTCGAGACCTTCTTCAAGACCATCAAGTCCGAGCTATTGTGGCCAGTCGCCTGGCAATCACGCCAGCAGGCCGAAAACGCTATCGCCAGATACATCGACGGGTTCTACAATCCCGTCAGACGCCATTCATCGCTCGACTTCCAGAGCCCGATTGCATTCGAGCGAAAGGCCAAGGAAGTGAGATAAACGCTCTCCACCAAATCCGGGCAAGTCCAGATCAGATCGTGCATAGGCCCGCTCCACTTCCGAACCCACCTTGTGACCCAAGCTCAATTCCGCCACCTCGCGCGGATGGTTCCCCACCTCGGAAGCCCAATCCCGAAATGCTGATCTGAACCCGTGAACGGTCACACCCTCGATCTCCATGCGGCGCAACAGCATCAGCATCGACATGTTCGACAGCGGCGTGTGCCGACGCTGGCCTTCAAAGACACATTGGGAGCGAAGGGCTTTCAGTGGTTCGATAATCCCCAGCATCTGATCCGTAAGTGGGACACGGTGCACGGCCCCTGTTTTGGTACGCTCTTCGGGGATGGTCCAAATCAGGTCATCTAAATCAAACTCCACCCAGACAGCCCTCAGAACCTCGCTGGTTCGGCATCCGGCCAAGCATGTGAGCATCAGTGCCTTGGCCGCCATCCCGCTTTGCTTTGAGAGCTGCGCGTAGAACGCGGGCACGCCTTGCCAGCGCATCGCATTGTGGTGCTTCACCTTGGCCTTCACGCGCGGCAGCACGCGAGCGTCCATAACGACCGTCACAGGGTTTTCGCCCTCGCGGTAGCCGCGCGACCGGGCCACATCGATGACCGCCTTCATCCGCTGCGCTACCCTGCGGGCTGTTTCGTGTTTCTCGGTCCAGATTGGGGACAGTACCTGCAAGATTTCCGGCTGGTCGATCTCCGATACGGGCAAACGGCCGATCTTGGGGAAAGCGTAATCTGCGAGCGTATTGATCCACTGCTGGCCGTGCTTCGGGTTCTTCCAGGTCGGCAGGCGTTCGATGTGGACCTGACGTGCGACCTCCTCGAAGCATGGCACCTCCTTGTCGCGGTGGTACTTTGGGTTCAGCCCTTGCTTGGCGAGGCGTCGGTATTCAAGCACTCGCTCGCGGGCGACTGTCAGGCTTATGATTTCAGCGCCGCCTAGACCAAAGTCCGTTCGGTTGGGCTTGCCTTGGCGATTGCGTTGCCACTTCACGGTGACGCGCACGATCCAGCGGCGGGCGCCGGATGGGTCGACAACAAGGTAGAGGCCGTTGCCGTCGCCGTGCCGCCCAGGGCCGAGGGTGCGGACGAGATTCTTGGTTAGTTTGCCGGAGGTGTAGGCCATCGGACGTACCACCTTTCATACCACGGAACGAACAGAACCGAGCGCAATCGAAGTGAAACGAACGCAACAACGAACGAGAATAAGCGCATAAGTCCATAGACTTATAAGCTATCAAGCGCCCCAAGGCCATTCAATGAAGATGGTAGGTGGCGGAGACGATGGGATTCGAACCCACGAGACGGTTTCCCGCCTACTCCCTTAGCAGGGGAGCGCCTTCGACCACTCGGCCACGTCTCCGCTGATCCGTTTAGAGGGGCATGACCCGAGAAACAAGGCGAAAATCGCGCATTCTCCACCGATCATGTCATATGCCGCATATTTGATATGTTCACCAATATCGCCGCAAAATCCGTCGGTGTTTGGCAACGATTTGTCAACGGCGACAGCCACGGTGCCACGGATTCGTAGGCCGTGAAAGAACGTAGGTTCTGACAACGTCGCAAGGAAGCCGACATATGTAAGCGAGGATTTCGTAGCGTCAGCAGATCGGCGCTCGTCCACCCCATCTCGGTGCAGTTTTCCGTCGTGACACGCACGGAACCAGTTTCTTGCGATGAAACACTCATCGCCCTCATCCCGCCGAAATTTGGGGGTCTATATACTTAACTAGCCGCGCACACTTTGTCGTGGTTGACGCCGCAGGTTCATGCTGCTCTTGTCCACCTTGAAACAGGGTGGACCTGTCACGGAATTGTTCCGCTCCTTTGACTTGGTATTTTGCCACAAAGGAGAGACATCATGG
>NZ_JBMPGU010000036.1:0-213 GCF_049323015.1 Thalassococcus sp. BH17M4-6 | reverse complement strand
GCATCGAACCCCCCCCCGGAATTCCGCGCAGAAGCAGTGCGGGTAGCGTTAACCAGCGGGCTGCCGCGAAAGCAGGTTGCTGCAGATTTTGGCGTTGGCTTCTCGACACTGAGCCGTTGGATCCAGCAGGATCGGCGCAACCCAGAGAAGCCTTCAGCACGACGTTGTCCAGCATCGTGTCGGCCAGCAGCCGCTTGAGCTTGGCATTCTCGT
>NZ_JBMPGU010000035.1:0-3905 GCF_049323015.1 Thalassococcus sp. BH17M4-6 | reverse complement strand
GCTGAACCGCCTTGTCCAACAAAAAATGCGCGCGGTCAGGACCGTCGCGCATAATCACATCCTCAATCGCCTCCTGCCACTCGGCAGACTCAACAGGATCTACATCGTTCTGACTGTCTTTCATGGGTTTACCTTTCAGACGAAGAATTGGGCGCCGTTGGCGGAGATGGTGGAGCCGTTGATGAAGCCCGCGTCGTCGGAGGCCAGGAAGGCCACGCAGCGCGCGATTTCCTCGGGCTCGCCCAGGCGGCCCGCCGGGATCTGGCCGATGATCGACTCGCGCACCTTCTCCGGCACCGCCATGACCATTTCGGTGGCGATGTAGCCCGGGCAGACGGCGTTGGCGGTGATGCCCGCGCGCGCGCCTTCCTGCGCCAGCGACTTGATGATGCCCAGATCGCCGGCCTTGGTCGCGGCATAGTTCACCTGCGCGAACTGGCCTTTCTGACCGTTGATCGAACTGATCACGATCACCCGCCCGAACTTGCGTTCGCGCATGCCGGGCCAGACCGGGTGGACAGTGTTGAAAACGCCGGTCAGATTGGTGTCGATCACCTCTTTCCACTGCTCGGGCGTCATCTTGTGGAACGGCGCGTCGCGGGTGATGCCCGCGTTGGCGACGACCACGTCGATCGGGCCCAGATCCTCTTCGACCTGCTTGATGCCCGCGGCCGAGCTGTCGTAGTCGGCGACGTTCCACTTGTAGGTCTTGATGCCGGTGGCGTCGGTGAACTTCGCCGCCGCGTCGTCGTTGCCCGCGTAGGTCGCGGCGACGTCATAGCCATCCGCCTTGAGCCTCTTGGAAATCGCCTCTCCGATGCCGCGGCTTCCGCCGGTGACGAGTGCAACACGTGTCATGGTCTTTCTCCCTCAGTCTTTCCGATGTCTCTTGGATTTCCGTCGCGATCTCAGCGCACGAGCACATAGGACCCTGGCGCATCCTCGATGATCTTCAGCCCGCCATCGCCGGGCACCCTTGCCGGAACGCGCGCGCTATTGTCTTTGCCTTCGACCCATTGAGACCAAAGCGGCCACCACGACCCATCGTGATGGATCGCCTTTTCGAACCATTCCTCGGGGTCCTCGGGATAGTCGTCGCGGGTCCAGTAGCCGTATTTCTGGCGTTCGCCGGGCGGATTCATCACCCCAGCGATGTGGCCCGAGCCGCCGAGCACGAATTTGACATTGCCGCCCAGCAGGTTCGCGGTCGGGTAGACCGATTTCCACGGCGAAATGTGGTCTTCCCTGGTGGCCAGAACGAACATCGGGGTCTTGATCTTTCCGATGTCGATCTCGGTGCCGTTCAGCACCAGCTTGCCGGGCTCGCGCAGGGCATTCTGAAGATACAGCTTTTCAAGATACCAGACCAGCATGGCCGCCGGCAGGCGGGTCGAGTCGGAATTCCAGTAGAGCAGTTCGAAGGCAGGCGGTTTGCTGCCCATGAGGTAGTTCATCACGTGGAACGACCAGATCAGGTCGTTCTCGCGCAGGGACGAGAACATCTGCCGCATCTGATGCGCTTCGAGATGGCCTTGCTCCTCCAGATGCTGGCGCAGGGCCTCGAGGCGTTCGTCGTCGATGAAGACGCCGACATCGCCCACATCGGTAAAGTCCACCATGGTCGCCAGCGTCGTCGCCGAGGCGATCCGCCTGTCCTTCCGCTCTGCCATATACGCCAGCATCGCGGTCACAAGGATACCCCCGATGCAGAAGCCGAGGACGTTGATCCTGTTCTCTCCGGTCGCTTTTTCGATCACGTCGATCGCGGTCAGAGGTCCTTCGTTCATGTAATTCTCGAAGGTCTTGTCGGCGAGTTCGGGGCCGGGATTGACCCAGCTGATCACAAAGACGGTGTGGCCGCGGTCAAGCGCATAGCGGACAAAGCTGTTCTTGTCGCGCAGGTCGAAGATGTAGAACTTGTTGATCCATGCCGGCACCAGCAGCAAGGGCCGCTTGCGCTGTGTTTCGGTGCGCGGTTCGTACTGGATCAGTTGCATCAGGTCGTTCTGGTAAACGACCTTTCCGGGCGTGCTGCCAAGATCCTGCCCCACGACGAAGGCCTGGTCGTCATTGGTGCTGATCTCGGGTGCGTCGCCGCCGCGCTCCAGATCATCCAGAAAGTTGCTCAACCCGTCGATCAGGCTCTGCCCGGAGGAGTCCAGCAGCCTCTCGCGGGCTTGCGGGTTCAAGGCCAGGAAGTTGCTCGGCGCAAGGGCGCTCAGGAACTGGCGCGCGAAGAACTGCATCTTGAGCTGGTCCTTGGAGTCGGCGGGAAAGCGTTTCACAATGTCCTGGGTGACTTCTTCGAACGTCAGGTGGACGTCGCGCATGACACGCGCCACGGGGTCCTTGGCCCAGGCCTCGTCACGGAACCGGCGGTCGCGGATATTTTCCCGGCCGCCAGACCAACTCTCGATCCAGGCATCGGCCATCTTTTCAAAGGCGGATTGCTGGATCTCCAGCAGTTCGCCCGGCCTGCTTGCCATGGCCATGCCCGCCTTTGCGTAGGACTCCATGACAGAGGATGTGTCGACCACAGAAAATTCGCCGCCCGTCACCTTGCCTGCCGAAGTGGTGGCAGCCCGGAGGAACAACCCCTGCGCGCGTTGCATGAGGTTCCAGTATTCAGCCAATCTTTCAGGAGCGTCGTTCAGGTTTGCCATGTGTCCATCCGGTCTTGACTGGAGTTGCGAGGTGAGGGCGGCGACAGTTTGCCCTTCGCCATGCGGGGGGTGCATGGCAAAGGGCCAGGGATATGGTTACGGACGCTCGACGCAGAGGGCGACGCCCATGCCGCCGCCGATGCAGAGCGTGGCGAGGCCCTTCTTGGCGTCGCGGCGCTTCATTTCGAAGAGCAGCGTGTTGAGCACCCGCGCGCCCGAGGCGCCGATCGGGTGGCCGATGGCGATGGCGCCGCCGTTGACGTTCACGATGGCCGGATCCCAGCCCATGTCCTTGTTGACCGCGCAGGCCTGGGCGGCGAAGGCCTCGTTCGCCTCGACCAGGTCCAGGTCCTCGGCCTTCCAGCCGGCCTTTTCCAGCGCCTTGCGCGATGCATAGATCGGGCCCACGCCCATGATCGACGGGTCAAGGCCCGCGGTGGCGTAGGACACGATGCGCGCCAGCGGCTCGATCCCGCGCTTTTCGGCGTTGTCGGCGGACATCAGCAGCACACCCGCCGCGCCGTCATTCAGGCCGCTGGCGTTGGCGGCGGTCACGGTGCCGTCTTTGGTGAAGGCGGGGCGCAGTTTCTGCATGTTCTCGATGGTGGCGCCGTGGCGGATGTATTCATCCTTGTCGACGACGGTTTCGCCCTTGCGGGTCTTGACGGTGAAGGGGATGACCTCGTCATCGAACTTGCCGGCCTTCTGCGCGGCTTCGGCCTTGTTCTGCGATCCGACGGCGAATTCGTCCTGCATCTCGCGGCTGATCTGCCACTTTTCGGCGACGTTTTCGGCGGTCTGGCCCATGTGGTAGCCGTTGAACGCATCCCAGAGGCCGTCGCGGATCATCGTGTCGATATAGCTCATGTCGCCCATCTTGTGACCGGCGCGCAGGTTGGCGGCATGCGGCGACAGGGTCATGTTCTCCTGCCCGCCGGCGCAGATGATCTCGGCATCGCCCAGCTGGATGTGCTGCGCGCCCAGGGCCACGGCGCGCAGGCCCGACCCGCAGACCTGGTTGATGCCCCAGGCCGCGCTTTCCTGCGGCAGACCGGCGTTCACATGCGCCTGGCGGGCGGGGTTCTGGCCCTGAGCGGCGGTCAGGACCTGGCCCAGGATGGTTTCGGACACGTCGGCCTTGTCGATCCCGGCGCGGTCGACCAGCGCCTCGAGCACCGCCGCCCCCAGATCATGCGCGGGCGTCGTGGCGAACGACCCGCCGAAACTGCCGACAGCCGTGCG
>NZ_JBMPGU010000034.1:0-4814 GCF_049323015.1 Thalassococcus sp. BH17M4-6 | reverse complement strand
GATGGCCGATACCAGTATCTCAGGCACCCGTGTGGCGCGGGAACTGGATGCGCTGGTTCGCATCTATGGCAAGCCCGCCAGCATTGTCAGCGATAATGGGACAGAGTTCACTAGTCGGGCCATCCCGAAATGGGCCAACGACAAAGACGTGGACTGGCACTACATCGACCCGGGCAAGCCTCAGCAGAACGCCTTTATCGAGTCATTCAATGGCAGCCTGCGCGATGACCTGTTGAACGAGGAGATGTTCGACAACCTGGATGATGCCCGGCGAAAGCTGGCGCTCTGGCGGTACGATTACAACAACGTCAGACCGCACTCATCGCTCAGCAATCAAACACCCGCAGAAGCCCGCCGGACGCTTGAGCAATTTGAGGGCTCCGCGCCCGGCGCGCTTGCCCAGAACACTGACCAAGAATATGAAAACCAGACCTGCAGACTCTCGTTATGAATGAGGGAGCCTCGGGGGGCAGGTCACGTCTGATAGCGCCCCCAACGTCAGCGTGATCGAAATTGGCGTCTCTACATCAAGCTCATAAAAATCTGCATCGGAGACATGCACGGATCGCCGCGCCCCGAGGCATAAGTCGATGGCGTCAATGATCGTGCTCTTGCCAGCGTCGCCAGATCCAATCAGGCAGTTGAGACCAGGCGACGGATACCATTCAAACGATTTAATCGATCGGAAGTGCGAAATATCAACCTTGCGAATGACCGCCATGTTTTCCTCCCAGGCGGACTCCGCCAATTCATTGTCTAGTCACTCGCGTAAAATTTTTACGCGAACCGGCTCTTCATCTTGTTGGAGAGCCAGGCCATCCAGATCCACGTTTGGATCGACTACGAAGACATCCTCACCGTCAGGATCCGGATCATCGGGCTTCACCGCGAAAGTGATCGAGCGACCAGAAGCCACGACATCCCTCATCCATCTCTCGAGAAGTTCCGACTGCGGAATACTGGTCCCGACCCATGCACCCTTGACCATCATGGAGAATGACGTGTTGTCGAAGTACCGACCGACGTTGGAATAAGCTAAACGACGTCCGCCTCGAGGGCCTTTCAATCGTTCGTCTTTTTCAAGCAGTCTCCAATAAGCATGAGGAATATACATACCCTTCGTCAGCCCCGTGCTATCAGGCTCAAACTGGACACGCGGGCAAAACTTCAAGAAAAAAGGATCGTCGCTGAAGCGGAAATCATCCGTCTTTGTGCCGGTCTTGACCTTGGACAACTCCTTGAGGAACCGGTCCATACGACTGAGTTCGTCAGTGAGTTTTGCTTCGGGGAATCGGAATATCGCGCCCAGCTCGTCATCCGGTTCCATGGCCTTGTATTGGACCATGATGAACGCCTGAAAGCGCTCATTGAAGTAGATCAAATCGGTTCCAGTCTGCTCCTCAAGCGGCTGGCGATTGGCCATGATCACAGTGAGGCGATCTTCGCCATCTACGAAGACTGCGGCGGCGGCTTTGGGCACGTCTCGTAGATACGCGTAGCCGGGTACTTGTCGCATGTCCTGAATAACCATCGGATCCTCTCGCATCCGAACTTCGGCGAGCCCATCAAGAAAAGACTCCGGAGCTTCCTCTTTGAGAGACCATTCAGCCAAAGGAGCACGGTCAATCCCGGCTAGACTCAAAGCGACTGCCACAGCCTCTTTTTGATAGGCGAGATTGCTCCGGGCTCGTTCGCTCAAACGCTCAAGACGTTGACGTGTCGACGTTGTGAAGCGCTCGAAAAGGCCACCAGCGCCCGGCGCGAGCTGCACAAAAAGATCGACAGTCTCTTGAAAGGCTTTTGGCGAAAGTAAGCCGCCATTCTGAAACCGATCTTCGACGGCTTTTCTATTGCGGTTTGGCACGCCAACAATGATGTCGCCGATCGGAACAGCGCTGTCGAGCGAGTGAATTTCATCAATATTGAGACGGCTTTGCTCCGTCCCAGCGTTTACACCACGTCGTCCACGCCCAATATGCGAAACGTGGCCGGATGGATCGACGATGAAACAGACCAATGGTGCGTTTCGGCTGTGATTGAACGACGGCACCGCTTCTGCGAAGCGGCCATACATGTCCGTGGCATGGTCAAATACACCCAGCCTTTCTTGGCTCAGCCGCAATATGTACCCGCCTGCCTTAGCCATCCGCGGCCAAGATCTGAAGACACAGATGATGCTGAAGCATCCTAAATGGAAAGAACTTTGCCAAACTAAGAAACATTCTCTTCTGGGACATCGGCCGTTTTAATCAACTCCTTCGCATAGCGCTTGGCTTGCGAGATGCTTTGCTTGTAGTCATCTGCGGCCAGCGACAAGGATTCTGGCGATGTTGCACGATCAAGATCGTCGCTAGACCAATCGTCCGAGAGACGTTTACTGATTGCGTAGCAAGTGGCCTTACCAACCCGGAATGCCATGAATTTTCGGGAAGCTCGCATCACCGCCGAGCGAACGACTTCGGCCTCGCCTGACGTTCGCAACTCGGCATCGAGCTCGACGGCCATGCGTTCCGCAGCCGAGTAAAGACCATTCACAAAAAGGGTCTGGGCGTCCTTGTAGAACCGTCCCGCGCGGCCTTTCAGGTTCTTCTCCGCGATCTCATCCGGATCAGTGAGAATCTTGATTTCAGGCACGCGCTCCAAGGACTGAGCCGATCGGGAGAGTTTAGAGCCATCTGGCGCCTTCCGAACCTTCTTGTGTTTCGCGCGCTGGCTCTTGTCTGGATCGCCGTCCGCTCCGTCCTTGTCGGCAGCCTCGCACAACTCTGGAAACTCTGTCTCGAGGTCAGTTGGGTCCGATGTATCAGTCCCTTCATCCGCGCCTTCGGTTTGCATCGCTGAAGGGCGGCGCGACGGGCTCAGCGTCACAGTGGGAATACGGAACTCGTCGAGCAGCTTTTGAAGATCGCTTTGAAGATCATCTAGGTTGTCATCTGATGTGGGAGACTCAGAACGAATGACCTCCTTCACCCAATCGGGCATCAGCTCCCGTACATAATCGTCGAAGTCTTCGACGACCATTGGGGATCGATCGTCCGGCCACGTAAGCCCATCTCGATACTGATTTGGTAGTGCCAGCGCATCCGCAAGCTCGATCTCAACGGTCAGAACTTTCGAGCCAAAGGGAACCCCAAAGTTTGGCGCTGCGGCTGACCATGCCTTTCGCGATTTGATGTCATAACGCTCACCTTTGTGAACCAAGGCGCAGAACGTCGTCGAGCTGGTTGCTGGATTGGCAAGCGCACTCAGGGAGTGGCTGTAGCGTTCGTGCTTCGGATCATGGATGTAATGAATTCGCACCTCTCCACCCGGCGCGTCGACCCATTCGTGGTTGGGAAGCTCTTCCACCACCTCTGCGAGGGTTTTCAAGCGACGAGTGCGTCCCGTCTCATCTTTGCCGCCGCCTTTGGTCATGGCGACATCGACGCGTACCTCGACACCGTCGGCGAACCGCGCAAACCTCCGGAAGATCGCTGAAGGGATGAAGCTGCGATCTTGGGTCTTTCCTCTCCCCAAAGGTTCGGCAACGGTGTCGTGATCTTCGCTCTCGCCCATCAGAACGACTTCCGTCCAATCGAACGCGGTCTCCCGTCCCTCACCGAGGACGGCTTGTGTCACGTCATACACGGTGTCAAAACTGCCATCAGGCAGCTCGACCGGGAAACGGACATAGGTCTGCTCCTCGGCATCGAAGCCGATGACCACTTCGTTGACGACGCCATTCTTGCACGACCGATAGCGAATGCCTTCCCGCGACATGGTCAGGCCGGAGACTTTGGCGCCAATCCCGAAGTTTCCATCGAGCGCCATTTCCTTATTGATGGATGAGGACAACTCGGTCGCCTGTTTCAGCTCCCTGTCATCCATGCCGGTCCCAGTGTTCCAAAATGTGAGCTTCCGGACACCGTCGATGACTGTCGGGTAGATTTCGATCCGGCGATTTCCGGGGGCAGCACCAGCTGCGCTTTCATCGGCGTTCTTAAAAAATTCACGGACCATAGTGCTGACCGGAGCCTGCTCGATCAGCCGATTGATGAGGAAACGCTTGTCGCGGATGTTAAGTGGTTCTGCCTTCATGCGATGCGCCCCTAGAGCTTGAATTTGTCGGCGCCATCGCCGGACGTTGATCCGAACTTCCGCTCAATATCACTTGTGGCGTCACGAAGAGCTTTGAGAATTTTCTTCACGTCACTTTCGGAGTATTCGTATGCGCGCCGGTTCGAAAGATTGCCGAGCTTGCGAATGGCATCGAGCGCAGACTGCGTCCGTCCTTCGGCAAGCCGCACAAATTTCTCACGCTTGTCAGAATCTTCAGCCACGGAGCATACGTCCCTCGAAATTCTTGGTACAACTGTGAGATAATGTTCTCAGAGAAATGAGTCAATAATCTCGTGAATTTCATCAAAATGTGTGAAAATATGGATAGGCATCTTTGCAAATTTTGCTTACGGCGGCGAGGCGTCCACGAGGCAGATGCTTCCGGAGCCGTGCGCACCTTCAGGCGTTGAGGAAGGCCTTCCCCTGCGGGCGAGCCTAAGTCTCGCCCGACCCCTTCTGCGGACAGACTGGACCTGTCACGCTTTCGTGCCGCTCCGATTGCTCACTTATGCAGCCTTTGCTTCGAAGGCCAAAGGGCTTTTCCAGCCGAGTGCTGAATGCCTCCGTCGCGGATTGTAGAAGCCATTGATGTATTCAAAGATGGAGATCTCGGCGTCGCGACGTGTGCGCCAGGAGCGTTGCCACAGCAACTCAGCCTTGATCGTTTTGAAGAAGGTTTCCACCGCTGCGTTGTCGTAGCAATTTCCAGTGCCACT
>NZ_JBMPGU010000033.1:0-5721 GCF_049323015.1 Thalassococcus sp. BH17M4-6 | reverse complement strand
TGGTCCTCCCCCACTGAAGTGGTCCTCCGCTATGTTTAGGAAAACGGAGGAAACACATGGCCAACAAGCGACCAAAGCCCGAGGAGATTGTCACGAAATTACGGCAAGTTGAGGTTCTGACGGGGCAAGGTCTGCCGCGACTGGATGCGATCCGGCAGATTGGCGTGACTGAACAGACCTACTACCGGTGGAAGAAGAAGTACGGTGGAATGGGCACAGACCAGTTGAAGGAATTGAAGCGGCTTCAGAAAGAGAACGAGCGGCTGCGCAAAGCTGTTTCCGATCTGACGTTGGACAAGCTGATCCTTGCAGAGGCCGCAAAGGGAAACTTCTAAGCCCCGCTCGTCGCCGTGCTTGCATTGATCGCGTTCGTGCCGAGCTGAATGTCTCGGAACGCCGCGCCTGCCGGGTACTGCGACAGCACCGATCCACACAGCGCAGGGTGCCAGTTGGCCGCCGGGATGAAGAACGATTGGTGGCCGACATGATCGAACTGACCCGGCAGTATGGCCGATACGGCTATCGTCGGATCGCTGCGCTGCTGAGAGACGCTGGCTGGCATGTGAACGATAAGCGGGTCGAAAGGCTGTGGCGACGAGAGGGGCTGAAAGTGCCAATGAAACAACCGAAGAAAGGGAGGCTCTGGCTCAATGACGGATCGTGTGTCCGGCTTCGGCCGGAACGGCGCGATCATGTCTGGAGCTATGACTTCGTGCATTGCCGCACCGAAGATGGAAAGGCGTTCCGCACGCTCAACATCATCGATGAATACAGCCGAGAATGTTTGGCCATCCGTGTGGATCGCAAGCTGAACTCGGGCAAGGTCATCGACACCTTGAGCGACCTGTTCATCCTGCGCGGCATCCCGTCGTTCATTCGGTCTGACAATGGCCCGGAGTTCGTTGCTCAGGCCGTGCGGGACTGGATCGAGGCTGTCGGAGCAAAGACCGCTTACATCGAACCCGGGTCGCCTTGGGAGAACGGATATTGTGAAGGCTTCAATGCCCGGTTCCGGGATGAGTTCTTGAACGGCGAAATCTTCTACAGCCTACGCGAGGCGCAAATATTGATCGAAGAATGGAGGAAGCACTACAACACGAAACGCCCACATAGTGCTCTGGGCTACCGCCCGCCAGCGCCAGAAGCCATCGTTCAGATGGACCAAAGGCCAGTCATGCACTAACAATCAGATCGGACCACTCAACTGGGGCTGATCAGGACCGTTTGGTTATATTGGCACATATCATGGATTGCCACTCGCTCAAACCAATCGGCGCTCACGTGCCCAAGAACAACAAGGCATCGCCCCTAGTCGACGCGTTTGAGCAAATGATAGTCGCCCGGTTCGGGCCCATGTCCGTGTCCACGCCGATCTATTTCTGCGCAGCGACAACGGGCACGCCGTGACCGACCGGAATTACACAAAGAACGCGTACGGCTATGGTCTGCGCCAAGAATACAGCAATCCACGGTGTCCACAGCAGAACAACCTGATGGAGTGCCTGATCCATTCGCGAAAGGAGCAGCGCGTGCATCGCCAGCCCTTCAAGCGGCCCGCCCATGCAAACCAAGCCAACGCAGACTGGATTGATTTCTACAACAGCCTTCGGCCGCGTCAAGCGATCGGCATAAGGAAACCCGTAGCCACATTCGAGTTAGCGGACTAACATGAGCGAACCTCGCTGGATTCACACATTTTAGGATGTTGGGTGCATGCAAGTAGAAACAAGTCTGATCATAAGAGAAACGCGTGCTTCAAGGACCGAATTGTTTGATAGGAGCAGAAAACGCGTTGTGGTATCGCGATGAGCACAAATTCTTCACTGCAGTCTTATGTATTCTCCGGTTTGGACGGAACCTTGTTGGTAAAACGAGCTATACCCAGTGACAGCATTAGTGTGTGTTCCACCGCAATGCTCAACGTTAGAGGCGGTCAGTCAATTAAGGTGCCAGGTACTGGAGCACTTGCGCACCATCCCAACGCCCACTTGTCACCTACTAGCGAACCATATCGGCACTGGAGAAACGATAGCTCTGTATTTTTTTGCGATGTTGTCACAAGCCAGGAATCAGATCATCCGATTTGCTTGCGCAAAAAGCTTAGATGTCTTGAAAAAATGCTCCAATCCAGGGGGGTTACAGTAAGGTTCGGCATAGAAATTGAGTTTACTGCGGCACCCAAGATTTCTCACGGACCCGCACTTCATGCGCCACAATTAATGTCTGATTTAGGCATGCACCGGAGTTCCTCCTTTTTGGCCGAGGAAGCCCTTGATCGAATTTTGAAAAAAGGTGAGTACGTTGGCATTAAATGGTACTCGGCCGGCCGAGAGTTTTTTCCTAACCAGTTTGAAGTAAGTTTGGGGCCGATGACAGCGACCGAGCTTGCTGAGCAATTTCTGTTGGCCAAGGAAGTGATCACAAGTGAGTTTTCTAGGGTTGGATGGTCCACAAGTTTCATGCCCCTGCCGAACAACGGTAGTGTTGGAAATGGTTGTCACATCAATGTAAGCTTGGAGAAGAATCATGCCTCTACGATCAAGGCCGGAGGAGTTGCGTCATCGCTTGCAAGTGACATCAAACGTTACACCGGGTTTTTCAATCCGTCAGTAAATAGCTTCAGAAGGCTGGATCTCGACGACTTTCGTGGCATGCAGGATCTAGGCGACCATCGTCACTGTATGATACGAGTCCTGGAGAAAGATAATGCTAGGCTAGAACTCAGAACACCTGACGCAATGATGAATGTGTACGCGGCACTTCTTGCAGTCCTATTCTCGGTAAACCGTGCGATTTTTGAAGTAAATGACGCTGACGAGGAGTCGTTTTTGTTTCCGGACAACCTTACCACATGCATCACCCGCCTGAAAAAACTCACGAAGTTTAAATCCTGTTTGGGAGACGTTTTCTACGACGCATTTGTTGACATGCTAGAGCACCAAGACAAGTTTTATAAGAAGACTGTATCACCAGTAGACTTCCTGTTGCTCGAACCACGGAACATTCTCACTGAGAATCAATAGGAGAACACTTAAGATGGCCAACATCGACTCGACATCACGTGCCGTAGCGCTGATAAAAAACAGTATGTTTTTTACTCTAGCGACTAGTGACGGCAAGAAACCATGGTCCATTCCACTTGCATTTAATGTTGGTCGTGAATCGACCCTTGTTTTTTACTCTGCAGTGGAGTCATTGCATAGCAAGCACTTGGAGCTTTGCCCTGATGTGGCCGCCTCAATCTTTACGGGTCCTCCTTCAGTGGACGGATTACAGATGTCAGGTTCTTGCACGGTAGTACCTGACGCAAAAGTCGCTGAAGTAGCAGACCATTACTTCACAAGCTTATTTTCAGGAGATGATCTTGCTTGGTGGCAACGTCCTGCTAACGAGTTTATGACAGGAGCGCTCTGGCGATTTTACGAAGTCGACATTACGTCCGCTTATGTAATTGAGCAAGATCAGTTTTCAGAAACACGGCTAGATCGCCGGATTACCGTCAATATCGATGAACTTAAAGAGTTAATTCGGCCTGCATAAAACATAGAGACTTTGTTCGGACTGATAAGCAGACCATGAAAGTGATCGGCGCTACCTGCACCACACCACTACCCACTTGGTCGCGGCTTTGGCAGCGTCCGGAAAAAGCGCGCGACAATCCGACCTCATAGAGACTTTACCATGCGCAGAGCCGCATTCATGAAGTCTTCTGAGTAGCGTTTGTTCTCTCTTGCGGTGCGCAGCTGATCGTCAGTATTTGCTTTCAATGAAATAACCTCTGAAGAACCAGCCGTCATCCAAGTGTCAAGTATCTCAGGTGTTGCATCGGGGTGAAACTGTACTGCCAGAGACTTATCGTAGACAAATGCATCGCAAGCCGATCCACGCGCCGCAAGAACAGAGGCTTCGACGGGGCACTCAAATGCGTAGTGATGCCAAAAAAATTGCGGACCAGAGGGCAACCGATTATCGCCGAATTCGACAGTTCGGAAACCGAAGCCGGTCTCCGAAAGCTCAAATACTTTAGCTGAAAGACATTGTGCAAGCAGCTGCGCACCGTAACACACTGCAAAGAGGGGAACTTCCCGTTTTAGAAGCTCTTCGATAAACCTGAGTTCTTTGACCCTAAGGTTGCTGCTCGGATCAAGTGGATTCTCAACAGACCCCAGTAAGATCACACCATTGACTCTCTCGTCCAAGTTCCAGTCGAAGACACTTCGAGATTCAAGGCGCCATGCATTTCGTCCATTTGTCAGAGCGTGGCCAACGTATCCAGGATCAAGGTAGTCCGGTTGGTTCAAAACCAGTGTATAAGTCTCCTGATTTCCTTCTATTTTCATTAGGTCCTCATCTGTTTATATGATGCGCATCTGCAAAATCAGCATACATTCAACTACTATGGACTACGTCAAGACAAGCGAAAGTTGAACTCGCAACAATTTGGTTGGCTGAGCTGGCCCCAGTTTTAGGGCTGTCTGCTCACGGTGCACCATAAGCTCCGACGAAGCCGGTATCAGTCCGCGCGCCGAACTGCGTGCTAAGAAGTGCGACATCACGCGATTGAAACATGAACACAGACTGCACATAGCACGCCGTAAAGGCTTGAAATCGATATTAAATCGGCTCAATCCATCATAGGGGCCGTAGACAATCTAGCGTGTTGATTTATTTGCATTTTTTGTGTATCTTCAAACTGTTGGCGGCGGATGCTGCTACGCTGGAATACGCCCCAATATCCCCGAATTTGCCCCTCTACGACGACTCATTGCACACATGAGCCGCACACGAAAATGGCCTCTATCTACCCGCGCTCCCCTCCGGTGCCTACCGGGTCCAGATCAGACGAAAGGGCCGCTACGCGAGCGAGACGGCCCGAAGCCGCGACGACGCCCATCGTTGGGCCCGCCATGCGGAGACCCGGGTCGATCAGGGGCTGGCGCCTACAAGCACGTCCGTTTCCCGCCTCCAGACCTTTGGCGACCTCATCGACCTTCATATAGCCGATATGTGCGAGGTAGGGAAACCGCCCCGGCGAAGCAAGGCGGCAACGCTCACGACGCTCAAGCGCGGTGAAGCTACCCAAAGCCCTCCGACGCTGATGAAGCTCATAGGTGACATTTGGAGGGTCGGTTCTACTGAAACGTTCCTCTCTTGGTCACTTCTGTAAGGGGTTCGTCATACTTTCTATAGGTAATGAATAAGCCATCGTGGTCTATGCGAAAATCGATGGCATTGCAGCCCTCACGGCGCATAGATTCCGGCGACAACAGAAAGCTTCGCGCGAAGTCGAAGGGCACGAAAATCCTCGGCGATCGCGGGATTTCGCCTTCAGTTTGCGTATCGCAAAATATTTTAACCTCGAAGGTATTCCTGAGAAAAGAGCCGAGATCCACCAATCTAGCTTTTTTATCACTGGCGGACGGGTAGAAAATCATTGAGCTACTGAGCGCCCCCAATTCTGAAAAATCCGTAACTCCAGCATCAATCAGAATATTCTCCACCGTTTCTCTCGGCTCAAACTGGACCTGTCACGGAATTGTTCCGCTCCTTTGACTTGGTATTTTGCCACAAAGGAGAGACATCATGGCATCGAACCCCCCCCCGGAATTCCGCGCAGAAGCAGTGCGGGTAGCGTTAACCAGCGGGCTGCCGCGAAAGCAGGTTGCTGCAGATTTTGGCGTTGGCTTCTCGACACTGAGCCGTTGGATCCAGCAGGATCGG
>NZ_JBMPGU010000032.1:0-8636 GCF_049323015.1 Thalassococcus sp. BH17M4-6 | reverse complement strand
TGACCTGCCCCCCGAGGCTCCCTCATTCATAACGAGAGTCTGCAGGTCTGGTTTTCATATTCTTGGTCAGTGTTCTGGGCAAGCGCGCCGGGCGCGGAGCCCTCAAATTGCTCAAGCGTCCGGCGGGCTTCTGCGGGTGTTTGATTGCTGAGCGATGAGTGCGGTCTGACGTTGTTGTAATCGTACCGCCAGAGCGCCAGCTTTCGCCGGGCATCATCCAGGTTGTCGAACATCTCCTCGTTCAACAGGTCATCGCGCAGGCTGCCATTGAATGACTCGATAAAGGCGTTCTGCTGAGGCTTGCCCGGGTCGATGTAGTGCCAGTCCACGTCTTTGTCGTTGGCCCATTTCGGGATGGCCCGACTAGTGAACTCTGTCCCATTATCGCTGACAATGCTGGCGGGCTTGCCATAGATGCGAACCAGCGCATCCAGTTCCCGCGCCACACGGGTGCCTGAGATACTGGTATCGGCCATCAGGCACAGGTTCTCGCGGCAGCAATCATCGTTCACTGCCAGGATGCGGAACCGGCGTGAAGCACCGAACGTGTCGGATAGAAAGTCCAGGGACCAGCGTTCGCCGGGTCTCAGTGCTTCTGGCATTGGCGTCCGCGTTCCACGCGCCCGTTTCCGGCCCCTTCGTCGCCTGACGCCCAGCTTCTCCTCGGTGTAAAGTCGATACAGCTTCTTGTGGTTCATGATCATCCCCTTGCGCTCCAGCATTACTCCGATCCGCCGGTAGCCGAAGCGACGGCGCTTGGCCGCGACGGCTTTCATCTCCTTGCGTATCTCGGGGTTATCCGGCGGGCGTTCGCGCCGGACCGTCTTCGGATCGACACCGACAAGTCGGCAGGCCCGGCGTTGCGAGATATCGTGATCCCGCATCGCGCGACGCGCTGCCTCTCGCCGCTCATTCGGCGTCGTCAGCTCTTTCCCAGCAAATCCTTCAGCACGACGTTGTCCAGCATCGTGTCGGCCAGCAGCCGCTTGAGCTTGGCATTCTCGTCTTCCAACGACCTCAGTTTGGCTGCGTCGGACACCTCCATGCCCCCATACTTCGATTTGAACTTGTAGAACGTGCCCTGGCTGAGACCGTGCTTGCGGCACACCTCGGCCGTCGGCATTCCAGCTTCCTGTTCCTTGATCATCCCGATGATCTGCGCCTCGGTGAAACGGCTCTTTCGCATTCGTTTGCTCCTTCAGAAGGTTGAGCAAACTCTACATCACAACGAGGGAAGTTTCGGGGGGCAGGTCAACCTCACTGGATCGCTTCCTGACGGAACAAGGCATCCGGATCAAAAGTGAAAAGCGTGGGGCCATCGTGGCGCGTTGGTATCGGTCTCTCACCCATGGAAAGGAGATCAAGATGGAAGACGTTCACACTTGGATCGAGCTGTTGAGGGAATGAAAATGCACATCACGGACCTGCCGCATTGGCAAAGACAGAAGATGGCCGTGATAGAGCGGCTACACAGAGACCTCGCCCGCTACACGGACCCGATCTTTCAGATCGTTCTATTCGCGGCAGTGACCTATCTGCCTTGTTTCGGACTGTTGATGATCAGTGGCGCAGTGCCTGTTGGCGCACTCGCCGCGCTGTTGGTCATCTCGACCGCCGTGCTTGTGATCGCTTCACCAGCATTCGCACTGGCGATCACGATCGAGGCGTACTTCAGACGCCATATCGCGCAACTTCCACGACCGGCGTCGCACGGCTCCAAGTAGGTTCATAGTTTCATTTTATGACGTCCGAATTTTCCGATCTCATCCTTTGCATTGGCAACGGTGCGATGTTCGCCCGGCTGCAGGATCATATCCCGACGCTGCCGGATGAGGCGGCACAGTATGCGGAGTTCGACTTGCTCAATCAGAATGAAGCGAGCCATGAGGCGCAGGAACGCGGGGCATGGATACAGTTTTGAATTTGACGTTCATCGAGCGTAGTAACTCCCTTGCTACGGCATGAGCCATCAAGGATGGAACTGCATTGCCTACAAGAGCATTTCGATCGTCTTGAGCACCTTGCTGCGCGATACCAAATCTATCCGGCAACGCTTGCAAACGCATTGCTTCACGAATGGTGATTAGTCGGTCTTCCGTTGGATGAAAGTTTGCGCCCACATTGGGACGGCGGAAGTAAGTGTTGATGGTGTAGGCTGGACGGTCCGGGTGAAGTCGCCCGTAAGTGGTCGTTCGGCCCCCAGTTTTCTTGAATTTCAATATCCGATTTGTTGAGTGTTCATCCGGAACATCCATGTAATTGCCGCCCGGCGGGATGAAGCTAACAAGCAGTTTGTCTGTTTTCGACATGCGAGGAGCTTCATGGAGCGTAACTTTTGATGAACCCCTGCGCATCAGAGACGCAAACGAGGACTGGGGAGGGCTCACATAGTCCGACTGCTCTCCCTTTTTCACAACACCTCCGAGATCACAAAGCGCAGGCCATGACCCAAGACCTTCCTCAACGGAGGTTTCGCCTATGACGCTTCTCGCAAATTGTCTTGGTGATGGCGCGGTGACCGGACCGACCATTGAACCCACGATAAAGACACGTTTGCGTTGCTGAGGAACAAGGTACTCTGCAGCGTTTAGCTTCATGACAGTGACGAAGTAGCCAATCTCTTGCAATTGTTCGGACAAATAATCAGTTAGTCGCTGACCGTTCATTCGTGCTGCAGCGAGACCTGGAACATTTTCCATCACGAAACCTACTGGTCTCTTCGCGCGAATGATCTCCAGAAAACTGAATACAAGTCTACCACGTTCATCATTGGGTTTACGTAGACCGACCAGGGAAAATGATTGGCAAGGTGGGCCACCAATGATCACGTCGGAGTTCGGTATTTCAGCCAGATCAAGCTGCTGAATATCCGATTGAACCATCTGCCTTCCAAAGTTCATTGGATAGGTTGCCGCAGCTATTGGCGATAAGTCCGAAGCCCAATGCACCTTCGCCCCGGCCCACTCAAAGCCTAGGTCAAGACCGCCGATGCCGGTAAAAAAAGAACTGACCGACACGGACATTAATGATTTCTTTCTTCATGTAAGTCATGCAGGCGATCCCAAACTTCTAGTAGCAGCGCATCTGCATCCGAGCATACCTTTATCCTAACCAGTTCCTCAGCAAAGAGGCGATCTAGATCGACCAACTCATTCTGCAATTCAGGTCGAACATCAGTTCTGACAGGGTAAGGAAGCGCACTGAAGGCCACCTTTATCCTATCTCTGCCGCTGGGTGATATATGCCTTGGGTCTAACACCCAAACATTCTCTAGATGATGCTGCTCTAGGGATCGAGCACCCTCTCGGTTGTTCGCTTCAGTCTCGAATTGCAAGTGCCCAAAGCTAGACATCAGCCAAGCGGCTATGAGAGCTACCGAGGTTTCGCAATCCAAACCGTTCTCGGAGTCTTCAACCAAACAGCCACCATAGCTCAAGAAGTTGCTGGACAGCCTCACTTGGCGACCTGATGGATCAAACGCAAACTTGTTCAGGTGAACCCTGTGCCCATTACGCTGTTTTCTAGGAATCACTAGCTCACCCGCATAAGGCTCCCGGAGTGAGTTCCACAGTTGTTGCGGCGGTAAAACAGATTCATCCAGTCCGACCAATTGAGCGATGCGATCAACATAAAGACCGGTTGCCGCGTCGTTTCTCAACGATTGTACGGCTTGCTCTAGTTGGCCATCCCATCGGCGGCGTCGCTCACTAAAAAAATCGGGCGCAAGGTTCTGTGATCGTTGCAGGGGTGTCTCGATTGTCCAGTCCCTACAAACATCATTGATCGTGAGCTGGTAATTGCCGATGCGGTCTGCCTTGTTGATAGCATAACCCCGAAATTGATCTGGAAAATTGGAAGCCAGTTCTCTTAGCTCTTCATTTTCACTTGAGGATAATTTTGCACCAATAATGGTTTGAAAAGCATTGCCGTTTGGCTTCTTGGAGCGCTTTGGGCCATATTGCGTCCTCTCCGGGAACTCGAACACGGCAATTCCACCGCCTTCTTTAGCCAAACTGCCGCGTCTAACTCGGCTAAACATCGTAGGCAGCTTGACAAGCGGCCCTTGCCTAAATTCGTTTGAAAGCGATGCTGAAAAGTGCTTCTTCCACGATCCGCTGGTGAGATCTGCTTGCAGCCGCCGTTGGACCGTCCACCCATGTGGAACATTTCCACCCCTGATGGCTGCAGCAGCCTCTTCAGCAGCTGTACCCGCTGGGTTTTCAACGCGAGCAAAGCTTACACAGTGGGCTGACGAAGGGGCTTGTTTTTGCACGACGACCATAGATGTCGCAATCATCAGGTCTTCAAAAAAGCGACTATGAGGATAAGTAACTAATCCCAGAATTGTGCACTCGCGCAATAACAACTCTCTGATCGCGCTGGTTGCATCATTGTGGAACCAGCGATTATCCAACACGATGCCGATTGTAGCGCCCGGCTTGGCAGTATTTATCAGGTACTCCACGTAGAGCGCGAAGATGTTTGATTGCCCTTTGTCGCTTGTGACATCTGTGCCTAAAGACTTAATGGCCGACTGATAGTGCTCGCGAAGAGCTGCTGGGATTGGCGCTTCATCTTGCACTTCGTACCGCTTAAATGGCGGGTTCATTACGACAACGTCGGCTTCTTCGATTTTCGCTTTTGAGCTAAACATGTCGGCGACTTCGATGCGACAGGGAGCGTGAATCGAAGCTAACCGAGGCTCCTTGAGAACAAGCCTCAATGCCGCAATCTTGGCCGCGAGCGGGTCGGCCTCCAGGCCTATTGTTTGACCGAGCGCTTGCTCGTGTGCGACGCCATTCGACCGCAACCAATCGTAAGCAGCGGAAACTAAGTTGCCCTCGCCGCAACCTGGATCCAATATTAGACTGGAGTCGTCTTTAACTGACAGCGCTACTAGCAATGCTGCCAATTCGGGATCAGTTGCAGCTTTACCTCGTGCATCTCTCACCGCAGACGGACCGGATTCCTCAATTAGGCTTTCGGGCAAGGAAAAGCTGTCTGGACGATTTGATGCAAGTAAAGACACGTCTTCCTTGGCCAGGGTTTTCAGGTAGTTTTCAACATATGGCTGTACCTGAGTGTCGTTCTCGAAACCCAAGTACACCGGGGCAATGTTGTCCTCAAACACTCCCTGAAAATCGATGGTTCTGAGACGAGAAAGAGAGTTCGCTGCCCCTGCCAGCGTAGTGCCCAAGGGTCCGACTGAGGCTTTTTGTGGGTGGTCATAGCGATGAAGCAACCCTCGCAAATATTCTGCGATCAAGCATCGAATCAGCATTTGGCGTCGAGCATTCAACCGATAATCGATCGTGAAGTACTCTCGAACTACCGAAGGAACTAGGCCTGCATTACCATCCATTGCTGGCGCAAAGATCAATTCTTCTGCTTGATGATAGGTGTCGCGGGCGATCCTAGGCCAAACATGA
Organism: Thalassococcus sp. BH17M4-6; assembly: GCF_049323015.1. NCBI lineage: Bacteria > Pseudomonadati > Pseudomonadota > Alphaproteobacteria > Rhodobacterales > Roseobacteraceae > Thalassococcus > Thalassococcus sp. BH17M4-6. The sequence goes on along the minus strand of NZ_JBMPGU010000032.1, from coordinate 3,207 downwards.
CTGAAACTCGGGTCGCGAACGTCGCGAGCAGCAAGGATCAGAGACTTCAGGTTTTCAATAAATTTGCCTTTGTGCTCTTGCTTCGGGCTTGATGAAAAGAAACCTGACTCAAACTGCATGCCCTCAACCTGGCAATCGCGCGGCGGCAATCCATCTCTGAGAGCGAAACCTTGCGTTACTTCAAGATTGGTAACGCAGAAGTATCGGGGCCAGCCCGCTCGAAAGTACGAGGCGTTGGCTTCAGCATATCCTTTGGCTTGAATCTGGTTGCGCTCTGACTTCACGGCATCTGGGCGGCGCTTTATTTCCACAACGATTATCCATCGGCCCGTGGCAGTATCGGCAAGTACATAGTCGGGCACTACTCCAACACCCATGCTACTCGGGTGATGTAGCCATTTGTGAGTGGAGCTCATACCTAGCTCTGAGAGCGCCACCTCTGCGGTTTCTTCGAACGCAGGATGGAAAGCTCCAACTTCGTCTTCAGTGTACGAAAGCCAACTCATTATTTTGAAACCGAGGGCTGCTTGGCAGCTTGATCAGATCGTTCGTACTCTGCAGCAACATATTCAGGATCAAGAGTGGATTCAGACAACACCGAATGTACCAGTTCATCAATTCGGCGAACGATCGGGGCACTAGGATATGATGCTTCCACGAGTTCGCGGCCCAAACCTTTCATACTTTCAAGATCCATCTTTCCCCATGGTCGCAGATCCAGGACATTCGCTCCGCGGTATTCAAAAAGTTGCAGCTTAGCTAAACCGGAACCTTGGTTTCTTGCCTTGTTCATCAGCCCAATGACGCTTGCCGTAGAATTGATGGCCGCAAGCCAAGCAAAATCGTCAATATTGCCCCTTGGCGTTGCTCCATAAAAATTGTCTGAGAAGGCGCGGCGGCCTGGGTTGAATACATGGCGTGGACGATGACGCAGGTAGTAGTTGAACAACAATGAATGCCTAGGTGGAGGCTTGTGAAATACCCAATCTTCCGGACGTTCACGCGCCCAGTTCAATATCGAGACATTGCTTTCCGGTTCTGCCGACGCAGCTCGCAACCTTTGTTCAAGAACAGCTAAGGCTTGCCGGTTTTTTGTGCCCTTCTCGATAATCAGAGCAGCTTCGGGGTGCTCAGGAGGAACAGCATAGCCTGGTATCTTTGCAACCTTCTTGACGAATGGTGTCGAGCCTTCACGAACTTGGTCTTCGACGTTGCTTAAGAAAAAGTTCGCTTGCTTTAGTCGGAGACCTCTGCAGGTCACAAACAGGTCGTCAATTGAAGCAAAACCCTCTCTAGTTGTGTTTTTCACAAGCGAAATACGGGCGTTCTCGGGTTTTCCGACTTCGGCATAAATAATTGTAGCATCGATCAGTCGGCCATCGAACGGTGTTGCCGGAGCCGGTTCCGTCCACCACATTCGGCATTTGCTATCAAGCAGCTCTCTCAGCCAGCGACCATAGATTGTTGACTGCCAGGAATCATAAACGATGCAGCTCAGTTTTCCGCCGTCCTTAAGATCGAATAGTGCTTTGGCTATGAAGTAAACGTACAGGTTTGCTGTGCCTGGAATCGAGACGCCGAGCTCCTTTTTCAAACCCTCCCGGTAAGTGCGCTTGTTCCGTATCCATTCTTGGCGCACGTAAGGCGGGTTAAGGATTGCATAGTCGTATTCGCCATTCACAGGCGCTAGAAGGTAGTCTCCACAAATAACTCTCAGATTGTCCTGAGGCGAGGTACTTTCGCATTGTCGGCACATCGTTTGATCTATGTCTATCGCATCAATCATTATTGGCTGCGACCTGATTTCATTTATCGCCATTGGGAACGTTCCCGGTCCAACGCATGGATCCAGGACCAAGCAATTCCTGTTAGCTTCAGCAAGTCCCAAACCACTTGCCATTTTTCTAGCCAACGAAGCCTCTGTGAAGACTTGGCCCAACGCGATGGCTTTGGACTTGGGTTTCCTTGCTTCACTCGGAGGTTCCCCGGAAACGGTCAGTTTTCTCGATTTTTGCAGCATTAGAAGCGCGACCACTGTTGGCTAAAGTTGCATTTACAAACTGAGACCAGGGGATTTCTAGAACTTCGAAGTTTAAAGCTCATTGTCTGACCCTAGCGCATCGCTGTTTTTCAATATCTTAACGCCGCTCAGCCGCTCATAGTGCTCGACTGAGACCACCACCACGACTGGGCGGCCATGCTTTTCGACAACGACCGGCTCTGCTCGAGCTTCATCAATCAACTGGCCAAAATGGTGTTTTGCTGCTCGTGCAGGGACTTTGCGCATTATCTTCCCCCGCCTTTTGGTTTTGGTCAAAATGACCACAATTTTCTGGTTGGTCAATGCGTATTTTGTCGGAGACTATGAGCGCTGCCTCGCGCCCCGGCTTCACTCGACTTTAGGCCAAACCGTGTCGCATACCTGATTGCAGTTGCCTCATCTGCAATTGCAACTTTTTCCAGTCTTTAATGCCGCAACCCCCTCTCTGCATGCGCCTCCTGGCTGTCTAGCTGTCCCTCAATCTCCCGGCGGCGGCTTTCGCTAAGGTCAAGCTCTGCTGCAAGCTCTCGTTCAGCGTCTTGTAGCTCGCCTCGTCGTTCAGCAATCCGCTCAAGGCCTTCATGGACGCGGCCTGCGAACGAATGAGCAAGGTCACGCAGTCTTTCAAACCAGCTAGTTCGTTCTCGATCCTGCCAGTCGAGCGTGTCTCCAAGGCGGTCAAGTCCTTCGCGGAGGCCTCTGAGGCCGTAACCAACCGCTCGACGCAGGCGAGCAAGTCGCGCTCCAAGGCTGTCAGTTGGGTCATCTAATCCTCCTCGATCCGTATGCAGGTCACGTGTCGTCCGTCCATCGTGCAGGTCCGCAGGCGTGTCTTCGACGGGTCCAGGATCAACCATGTCCCCTCGGGCCGCTCGATCCGTGTTAGACCCATCTCGGTCAGTTCCGAGCATGTCAGATGCACCGTCCAGAAAAAGCTCGCGGCCATCATCGAGGCGATCGCTGTCAGCACCATCGTCGCAAGATGGACCTGTCACGCTTTCGTGCCGCTCCGATTGCTCACTTATGCAGCCTTTGCTTTGAAGGCCAAAGGGCTTTTCCAGCCGAGTGCTGAATGCCTCCGTCGCGGATTGTAGAAGCCATTGATGTATTCAAAGATGGAGATCTCGGCGTCGCGACGTGTGCGCCAGGAGCGTTGCCACAGCAAC
>NZ_JBMPGU010000031.1:223-13339 GCF_049323015.1 Thalassococcus sp. BH17M4-6 | reverse complement strand
CCCACGGCGAATCCCTTGACCAGCGGTTGCCGGGCGGCCAGCGCGAAAGAGGCGGCAAGCTCTTCCTCGGGCGCGTCCAGCCCCAGCACCACGATCCCGCGCGTGCGTGGGTCGTTGCGTTCGATGGCGGCGACGGCACTGGCCCAGGCGGCTTCGGTCTTGAACGGCTCCAGCTTCCACCAGTCGGGAAAGACGCCCGCGTCATAGAAGCTCTGGATCAGCGTTGCTGACGTGTCATCATCGACCGGGCCGACCTTCGACGGGATGATTTCCAGCAGGAATTCCAGCCCGTTGCGCCGCGCGGCGGTAAAGAGCCGCTTGACCCGCGCGATCTGCATCTTGGCGGTCTTGTCGTCGTCATCGGGGTGGCAGAAGACCAGCAGCTTGACGACGTTTTCCCGCGCCCATTCGCGCAATCCGCCCAGATCGTCGCCCAACTCGGGCTCGAACGCGATGGGTCGAGACCCCGGAAGCTCGGTCGGGCGACCGATCCAGAGGCCGCTGCCGGTGGCCCGGTGCAGGGCACTGCGCCCGATCCGGTTGTCGCAAAGAATGCCGTAGCCGGGCTGGCCATTCTGAACTTTCAAAGCCGCATCGAGGCACAGTTCCTTGAATTTCCCGCCCTTTTCCGGCGTGTAACCCTCCATCTCTTCAAGCTGAAGGCGGTGGTCAAAGGCGAAGGTCTTGACCGAAGACCAGTCGCCATGCCGGTTGGTGGCCCAGTGCACCTGTTCCAGCTCGGCATCGTTGCGCAGGTCTGGCCGCTTGATCCCGCGTTCAAAGAAGAACTGCAGCTCATCCCAGCTGGGGTAGGCGGGGGTGCAGCCATGACGGCTGACCGCGAAGGCACCGCAGGCATTGGCGTATTTCAGCGCCGTGGGCCAGTCCGCCCCGTCGAGCCAGCCTTTCAGCAGGCCGGACATGAACCCGTCGCCGGCCCCCAGCACGTTGAAGACCTCGATGGGAAACCCCGGCCCGGCCTGGCCATCGTCGAGGCTGTCGGGGATATCGCCGGTGAAGGCCACCGCGCCCGCCGCCCCGCGCTTGCACACCAGCGTCGCGCCCGACACGGCCCGGACCGCACGCAAGGCGGCAATGGTGTCGGTGCTGCCGCCGGCGATGTGGAACTCCTCTTCGGTGCCGACGATCAGATCGAACAGATGCAGCGTCGACTGCAATTTCGCCGTGACCGCCGCGCTTTCCACAAACCGGCTTTCGCCGTCGCCATGTCCCGCCACGCCCCACAGGTTCGGGCGGTAGTCGATGTCGAGCGCGGTCTGCTGCCCGTTCGCCCGCGCGATTTCGAGCGCCTTGATCGTCGCGGCCTCGACCTCGGGGTGGCTCAGATGCGTGCCGGTGGCCACCACCGCCCGGGCAGAGCGGATGTAGTCGGGGTCGATATCGTCCTCGGTCAGCCCCATGTCCGCGCAGTTTTCGCGATAGAAGATCAATGGAAAGCTGTCCTGATCGCGGATGCCCAGCAGTACCAGCGCGGTCAGCCGGTCCGGGTCCGTCTTGACGCCGCGGGTGTCGACCCCTTCGCGCCCCAACTGCTCGCGTATGAACCGCCCCATGTGCTCGTCACCCACGCCGGTTATCAGCCCCGATTTCAGCCCCAGCCGCGCGGTGCCGCAGGCGATGTTGGTGGGCGAGCCGCCGATGTATTTGTCGAACGACCCCATATCCTCAAGCCGCCCGCCAATCTGCGCGCCGTAAAGATCGACCGAAGACCGGCCAATGGTGATCAGATCAAGGTCAGTCATGAGTTACGTCCATACGTTCGATTTGTCTTGTGTGGGGCTGACCGAATGCCTTCCGCCAGCCCCACCGCCATTCGCGTCTATAGGGAGGAGTACGAATGGCGTTGGAATTTAGGATCAGACCGTCCCCTCAAGCGACCCTTCCAACTGCGCCAGTTCCTGGCCGCCTGCCATCAGGTCTTGCAATTCCTCGGGGCTGATCTCTCCGCGTTTGGCGGTTCCCAGAGTCTTGCCACGATTGAGCACGGTAAAGCGGTCACCAACTGCGAGCGCATGGCGGACGTTGTGGCTGATGAAGACCACACCGACGCCTTGGCTGCGCACCTTGTCGATGGTGGCCAGAACGTTCGACGTCTGCCGCACACCAAGGGCGGAGGTCGGCTCATCGAGGATCAGGACCTTGGCGCCAAAGTAGACCGCACGGGCAATGGCGACCGTCTGTCGTTCGCCCCCCGACAACGTGCCAACCGCCTGATCCGGGCCGCGCAGATTGATCCCCATCTTTCGCATCTCGTTCATGGTGATTTCGTTGGCCTTGTCCACGTCGAACCGCTTGGTCAGGCCACGCCCCTTCGTCGGTTCACGCCCCATGAAGAAGTTGCGTGCAACCGACATCAGCGGGATCATGGCAAGATCCTGGAACACGGTCGCAATGCCGGCCTCCATCGAATCCCGCGGAGTTGCAAAGCTCATGGGCTTGCCTTCGAATAGGATTTCCCCGTGCGTGGGCTGGTGCACACCTGACATCGTCTTGATGAAAGTCGATTTGCCCGCGCCGTTGTCACCCAGAAGGCAGTGGCATTCGCCGGGCCGAATGTCGAAGCTGACACCGGCAAGCGCGATGATGTTGCCGAAGTGCTTTTGGATTTCTTTCATCTGGACGATAGGAGCGACGTTCTCTTTCACGTCACCGTGGTGGAATTTGCTGTCATCGGTCATATCAACGCTCCCCCGTGACGCGCTTGCGAATGGCATTGTTGAACAGAACCGCGATCAGGAGCATGCCGCCCAGGAAGACCTGGAACCAATCCTGGTCAAAGTCGGTGTATGTGAGACCGATCACGACCATTCCGAAGATGATCGAGCCGAAGAAGGCCCCGATGGCCGACCCGTAACCGCCGGTCAGCAGGCAGCCACCGATCACCGCGGCGATGATGGCTTCGAATTCCTTTTGAAATCCGCGCCGCGCGTCGGTCGAGCCTGCATCGATGACGGTGATGATGGCGACCATTGCCGCACAGCACGCCGTTACCATGAAAAGCGAGATCTTGACCCGGTTGACGGGCACACCCGAATTCGATGCTGCGGTGCTGTCTCCGCCCGCCGCGAAGATCCAGTTGCCAGCGGGCGTGCGCAGCAGGATGTAAGTCGCGACCAAAGCCAGAACGATGAACCAGAGGATCTCGACCGGAATACCGGTAACCTTGGGGGCGCCATTCTTGAAGGTCTCGACCAGACCGCGTTCCGCCAGCCAGGCGAAAAGTCCCGGAAAGGCGTCCCCGGAAAAGACAGGCGCGAGCCAGTCATTCTCGGTCGCATCGCGTACACCGCGCAACTGGGTGGAGCCACCGGATGCCCACTTCAAGCCAACGAGCGACAGACCGCGCAGGATGAAAAGAAACGCAAGGGTCACGATGAAGGACGGCAAGCCAGACCGGATCACGATGATCCCGTTGATCGCGCCGACGAAGGCCGAGAACAGGAAGGTCAGAGGTATGGCGACGATCAATGGCAAGCCCCAAACCATCACGCAGACCCCAAAGAACAGACCGGCGAAGGCAACCATGGACCCGATCGAGAGGTCGAATTCCCCGCCGATCATCAGCATCGCGGCACCGATGGCAAGGATGCCAAGCTGTGCTGCCGGGGTCAGAAAGTTGATGATGCCAGAGGTGGTGAACATCGCGCTGTCGGCGGTGATCAGAAAGAAGATGGCTACCAAAACAACGCCTGCAATGGCGCCAAGCTCTGGTCGCTTCATCAAGCGCGAGATCAGTGGCTCGGCCTTGATCCGTTCGTCTGCAGTTGGATTTGGTGTAATATCGCTCATCGCCCTCTCCCCTTGGCCAATTGAGTGGCGCCACGGGGGCGCCACTCTGTTTTATTGCCTTCTTCAGGCTTAGCGGATGCCCTGCGACGACAGCTCGATCACCTGACCGGCCTTGTCGGCGGTGATCAGGTTCGGGCCGGAGGCGATGTCACCACCCGGCATCAAGCCGTATTTCGCCTGCAGCGCCATGATCGACACGGCCATATAGCCTTGCAGGTACTGCTGCTGGTCCAGGGCAAAGGCGGCGTCGCCATCAACAACAGACTGTAGGAAGCCCGCGGAAAGATCGAAGGTTGCAACATTCACGTCACGGCCGGATGCGACAGCGGCGGCGACGGAAGGTTCACCCGCGGTGGATGCACCCAGCGCCATGACGGTGTCGACGCTCTCGTCCGATGCCAGAGCAGCGGCAACCTTGGATTCAATCTCTGCCGGGTCATTGGTGGTCGGCAGAACGGTCACGGTGCCACCAAAGCCTTCCTCGAAGCCCGCGCAACGTTGGTCGAGAGAGATGTTACCAACTTCCTGGTTCACACAAAGCGCATTCGTGCCGCCCATAGCGGCGAGTTCCTCACCGGCAGCGACGCCAGCGTCATACTCGTCCTGACCGACGTGCATTGCCGCACCCAGTTCTTTGCCCTGAGCACCGCCGGCGTTGATGGTGATAACGGGAATACCGGCCGCAATTGCACGTTCGACCGACGGCCCAAGTGCATCGGGGTCGGGGAACGAGATGATGAGGCCATCGGGCTCTTCGTTGACTGCAGCGTCGATGAGCTGTGCCATCAGAACCATGTCGAAGGTTTCCGGCGAGTTGTAGGACACGTTTGCACCGGTGTCGGCTGCGGCCTGATCGACGCCTGCCTTGACGACGGACCAGAACGCATCGTTGGCCTGACCGTGGACAACAACCGAGATGTCCTGAGCGGCGACAGGTGCTGCGACAGCGATTGCGGCAGCAGCGACAGCGCCTTTCAGTATGGTTTTCATTTGGGGATCCTCCCTTGGATTGCCTTGTGCGCCGGTCGCCCGGCAGTTCGTTACGCGCGAGAGTCTCGCGCATTCCGCATCGCCCTGTGAGGGCGAGTGCTCCTTGTCAGGCCGCCTCCCCGCGACCCGATGTTTTCAGAATGTCCGCCATCGCGACCGGATGTCCGCTCTGCGCCGATCGTGTTGCGGCCTCGGCCATTGCCAAAGCTGCCACACCGTCGTGCAGGTTGACTGGCATGTTCGACTTGCCCTGTACGGCTTCCACGAAAGCGGCCCATTCGGCCTTGTAGGCGGGCATGTAACGTTCAAGAAAAAAGTAGGTGGGCTTGGCACTACTGACGCCAGCCGTCGTCGATTTGACCAACGTGTTTTCCAGCACGTTCTGCGCTTGAAGCAGACCTTCTGAGCCCAAGACCTCGACCCGCTGGTCATAGCCATAGACGGCGCGCCGGGAATTCTTGATCACGGCAATACGACCGTCTGCATAGGTCAATGTCACCACAGCTGTATCGACGTCACCGGCCGCGCCAATGGCGGGATCGACGATTGATGATCCGACGGCGGACACGGAAACCGGCGCTTCGCCCATGATGAAGTTCGCCATGTCAAAGTCATGGATCATCATGTCCCGGAACAGTCCGCCAGAGACCTTGATGTATTCGACCGGAGGCGGGGCAGGGTCGAAGGACGTGACCGACAACAACTCGGGCTTGCCGATCTCACCGGCGTCAATAGCGGCTTTCAGCGCGCCGAAGCTCGGATCGAAGCGGCGGTTGAAACCGATCATGATGTGTGACGCCTTGTCACCGACAGTGCCAAGACAGGCCGATGCGCGTTCGAGGCTGAGATCCACAGGCTTTTCGCACAGGACCGCCTTGCCTGCCGCTGCCGCGGCCTCGATCAGCTCGGAATGTGTGTCGGTCGACGTCGCGATAAGGACAGCATCAATGGAGTTGTCTGCGATGATCTCATCCGAGGTGCGAACCTCACAGCCATAACTCTTCGCCAGAGCCTGTGCGTTCTTCTCGAACGCATCGGACACAGCGACCAGTTCGCTTTCCGGATGCGAAGAAATCGCCTGTGCATGAACATTTCCGATGCGCCCTGCGCCGAGCAATCCAACCCGCATTCTGAGACCTCCCGATTCTCGCTTGAGAGAGACCATCAACACTTTTGCACCCGCGTGCAAGAAATTTCTGCACCCGCGTGCAAGATCCTGCTAATCTTGCGTAGAGCACCGCAGATGGATCGCTTGTGATTCCAATAGTTTCACCACCGAGAGGCCGGCAAATAAATGAACGATCAGGGCGGATCCATAACAGCGGATGATGTGGCAGCGCTTGCTGGCGTGTCCCGCTGGACAGTGAATCGCGCCTTCAAGAAGGACGCGTCGATTTCTGCCAAATCACGCGAAAAGGTCATGAAGGCAGCCGAAACACTTGGCTATGTGCCCGACCTTCTGGCGACAAGTCTGGCCACTGACCGAACCAACCTGGTGGCGCTTCTGGTCGATGACTTTGCCAACCCGCACAAGCTGATCATGATGGAACGGCTGACCCGCATCTTGCGAAAAAACGGCTACGACACTCTGCTCGTCAACACGAGCGACGAGGAAGACGCCTCCGCTGCCTTGCTCAACGCAAGTCAAAGGCGTGTCGATGCCGCTGTGCTGATCGGTGTCAGCTTCAATGACCAAAGCCTCGAAACGGCGCTTGGCGCAAAACGGGTCAAGAAGCTGATCGTCTTTGCTCGGATGTCGAGCAATGACAATACAATCTCGATCTGCTGTGACGATCGCGCCGCAATGACCGCAATCACGCAGCATGTCTTCTCGTCAGGCTACCGCAATCCGTTGTTCATCGCGGGGCCGCAAACCCAATCGGCACATCTTCAACGAAAGGAAATATTCCTATCGCAATGGGAGAAGACCACCGGCGCACGCCCAAAATTCACGTCGGTCGAAAGATATGATCCCAAGTTGGCTTACGATCTCGTCGTCGACCAGTTTCGGGACACACCCACGTCAGAGCTTCCAGACGTTCTGGTCTGCGAAAACGATGCCTTGGCCATGGGAGCGATCGATGCGATCCGCTTCGAGTTCGGCTTGCGCGTGCCAGAGGACATCGCAGTTTCTGGCTTCGACAACACGCCTCAAGCCTCGAGTCCGCATTACGAATTGACAACCTATCGCCAGCCCCTGACGGACATGGCCAATGCATTGGTCGATGTCCTTGAGGGTAAAAAACGCACCAAGAAATTGAATGCATTTTTGGGAAACTTGATTATTCGCAAGAGCGCATAGCCCACCCTCGATAGAGAGCCACAAAGGTGCCGACAAAATGCGCGCGTCAGTGCTCAGGTCGTCATGCCGCGTCTGAGGCTGAGGAACAGCGCGCTAGCGGGTTCCATCTGGCCTTTCGTCCGTTATCAAACAGTGCTGGCATCCCGTCGCTGCGTCATTCCGCGGGCTTTTGTGATCAGACGGGCGGTCGGATTGTCTGTGATGTCGAACCCGAAGAGGGCGGGCGCCGGCCTCGAAATCAGTCGGCCCCACGGATGAAATCCGATGAATTCATTCGCCCCCTCTGGATCAGAACCATCACCATCGCGATTCCCACGCCGATCGCATCCGTCATCCAGCCGCCCGCGATCATGGTCAAACCGCCCGCACAGAGCGCTGCACGGACCGCGACATTGGCGGGCCTGAAGAACCACCCCTGCACGGCGCAGGACAGCAGGTAGACACCGATCAGCGCAGTTGCAGCGATGTGGGCGATCTCGAACCAGCTGCCCTGTAGCAACATCGCAGGAGAATAGAAAAACATGTAGGGCACCACGAAGGCGGCGAGACCGATCTTGAAGCTTTCGACGGAGGTGCGGATCGGGTCCGACCCGGCCAGGGCTGAACCGGCATATGCGGCCAGCGCCACCGGCGGGGTAATTGCCGACATCACGGCGAAGTAGAAGATGAACAGGTGCGCGGTCAGCGGTGCAACGCCCAGGTTGATGACACCAGGCGCAATCACCGATGCCGCAACAGCGTAGGCCGCCGTGGTCGGCATTCCCATGCCGAGGATGATGGAAACGACCATGGCGAAGAACAGCGCAAGGAACTGGCTCTGGTCGGCCAGGGCCAACAGGACAGTCGAGAACCGTGAGCCAATACCCGTTAGGGCGATCACGCCCACGATGATGCCCGCAGTGGCGCAGACTGCGACCAGCTGCAACACCATGCGCGCGCCATTGTCGAGCGCTTGCAAGAGTTGCCGCGGCCCCATTCGGTGCGGCGTCAGCCACGACACCACGGCGGCGGTGATCATTGCCAGCGTGCCGCAGCGGATCACCGAATAGCCTGCAAACAGCGCGTAGATGAGCACTACGATAGGCAGGAAAAGGTAGATCTGCTTGGCCAATTTCGCAAGTTTCGGCAGCTGGTCGCGCGGCAGACCCTGCATGTTTGCCTTCTTGGCCGCCAGATCGACCATGAAATAGACCGAGACGAAGTAGATCACCGCCGGAATTATCGCGGCATAGACGATGTCCATGTAGGGAATGCCGGTGATCTCGGCCATTATGAAGGCGCCCGCCCCCATGATCGGAGGCATGATCTGCCCCCCGGTGGACGCGGCCGCCTCGACCGCGGCTGAGGTCTGAGGCCGGTAGCCCACCTTTTTCATCATCGGGATTGTGAGTGATCCCGTGGCCACGACATTGCCAGCCGAGGTCCCGTTGATCATCCCCATCAGGCCCGAGGCGAAGATTGCCACCTTGGCCGGGCCGCCGCGCCGGTGCCCGGCGGCGGCGAAGGCCAGGTTGACGAAGTATTCACCGACCCGCGTGGTCTGCAGGAAAGCCGCGAAGACCACGAAGAGGATGATGTAGGTGGACGATATCGCAATCGGCGCGCCGAGCACGCCATTGTCGGTGAAGATGTAGGAGAAGAAGCGCTTCACGTCGTAGCCGCGATGCTCGAAGATGCCGGGCAGCCAAGGCCCGGCAAACGCATAGGCGACGAAGACAGCGGCGATGATCACCAGTGCCATCCCGGCCAGTCGACGCGTCAGCTCTATGATTAGCAGAACGCCGGTGATGGCAGACCACATGTCACCGGGCAGGGCCATGGGCATGCCGGCCCGCAATTGTAGCTGCCTCGCGAAGAAGATCAGGTAGGCGGTGAAGGCGACCGCCGACAGCGCAAGCAATACGTCGCCGGGCGCGAACTGCATCCGCCCGCGATGGGGAAAGACCCAGCCATGCAAGATGGCCAGCGCAGTTCCGACGGTCAGCGGGATGCCGAAGGTAGACATCGCCCAGGCCGGAGGTAGGGTCTCGCCCAGCAGCGTACCGTTGATCCAGATGGCGGTGACCCCGACCAGCCCATAAAGGATGCCCGCCCCGGACAGTACCAACAGGAGCTTGGACAGCGGACCCTCGCGCTGGGTCGCGTCCGCATCCTCTCCGAAAGCCTGCGAGCCGAACAACAGAAAGCCCAGCAGCAGGCCACCACCGACATGTGTCAGGCGATACGCCCAGGTTTCCAGCGGATAGACGTTCATGACCAGAAGGTGGAACACCGTGTAGGCCACGCACAGGGCGACGAAGACAAGGTTGCGGCTGCCAGTGAACAGTCTCTGGTTCGCGGCGACGGGGTCATTGTCGACATTGGCACGCGCCAGCTCCTGCTCGATGGCGGACTTACCGTCGTTTTCGGCCGGGGGTGGGCTGTGCTTCTGCTGCGCGTTGCTCATGGTCCGGATCGCTTGTGAGAATGGGAAACAGGCGGGCGGCGACTTGGGAATCGCCGCCCGCCGGAGGTCAAACCGTTGCCTTGAAGGGCAAGGGCTTATTCGACCGTCGGCACGTCAAAGCCGTTCTCCTCGAACCAGCGCGCAGCGCCCGGGTGAAACGGGATGACGGTGTTCTTGCCGACATTCTCGGGCAGGGTCTCTCGTGCGGCCGCATGGTTGGTCATCATGCGGTCGTGATTTTCCATGGCCAGGGCCGTGATCTCGTAAGCGAGGCTTTCCGGCATGTCCTCATGCGCGATGGCAAAGTTCCAAAGCGACACGGTCTGCAGATCGTCGGGCTGATCTTCGTAGGTATCTGCCGGAATGGTGAAATCGGCCATGGCGGGGACGATTTCCTTCATCGTTGACAGCGTGTCGTCATCCATCGACAGAAAGCGCACGTCGTTTTCCACGGCGAGCTGCGAATAGGCGCCGGTGGGCAATCCCGCAGCATAGACGAAGGCGTCAATCAGACCGTCCTTGAGCTGACCTGCCGTGTCCGACCCGCCCGCATTGGAGATTGTCACGTCGCCGTAGCCGTCTGCGTTCTCGAAGAAGCGCGTCCAGTAGGTGGCCGAAGTGCCGCCCGCCGGACCGACGCCAACGCGCTTGCCCTGCAGATCCTGGAAGCTCTCGATATCCGAGGATGCCAGCACAGCCGCCTGCAGCGGGGTCTGATACATCGGGAAGAGCGCGCGAACGCTCTCGTGCGGAGTGCCCGGCATCAGCGGGCTTTCACCGCGGCGCGCTTCATCGGCGGGTCCGAGAGTGACGAAACCCAGCTGGTGCTCTCCGGTTTCGACCAGGGTGACGTTCTGAACCGGACCGCCCGTGATCTCGACCCCCGCATTGACGCCCAGTTCTTCGCTGATCATCGCACCGAAGCCGCTGCCATAGCCGAAATAGGTACCGCCCTGACTTCCCGTGCCGATGGTGATGCTGGCGGGCCAGTCTGCTTTTTCTTGCGCGGCGGCGGGCAGCGCGATGGCGCATGCGGCGGCGGCAAGGAATTTGGTGAATTTCATCGGTTTCCTCCTCCGTGGTATTCCCCTCGTGACGCATCCTGATCTGGCGCGTCCTCCGTTTGGAACTGTGGGCGAAGGTCTGTGTGCGACTCAATTCGACACGAATTATATTCACTAATGATATAATCAAGCTGAGGTTTCGAGCGTTTCCAACTGACGGTCGAGAACGGCCAAGAAATCGTCTCGTAGCCGGTCCCTCGTACCCCTGGCCCAGGCGGCGGCGAGGATAAGTTTCGCCTGGGATGTCGCATCTGTCTTCGCCAGAGGAATGAAGCGTACACCTTTGACCCGTAGGCGGGAGGTCCATCGCGGCACGATGGCAAGACCAGTTCCCGCGGCAACAAGGTTGACGATGGTCTGTTTTTCTTCCGCGATCTGGGCGACCCGCGCCGTCAGCCCCGCACCAAGAAAAAGCGACATTGTCAGATCGTGGGAATGTGGTCTGGATCGACGATCCGGTACGATGAGGGGTTCTTCGGCAAGATCGGCGATTTCGATTGCATCGCGCTCGGCCAGCGGGTGCGACGTGGGCAGAGCGACCACTGCAGTTTCATAAAACAGCGTGTGAAACACGAGCCGCGGATCCCGAATGTCTGGCGGGCGACAGAACGCGATGTCGAGACTGCCGCTCAGCAATTTCGGCAAGAGATGAATGGTCTTCTGTTCGACGATCTGGATTTTCAAGTCCGGGTGCGCGGCTTGCAGAGGGTGCAGGATTTGCGGGATCAGTCCCGCTGCTGCACTGTCAATTGCGCCGACCCTGAGAGTGTGCGCTTCAGCGCTGCGAACGGCCCGGGCCTTTTCCTCGAACGCCTCGGCCTGGGCAACAAGCGAACGGGCATCCTCCAGAACGCGGTTGCCCGCCTCTGTCAGCGCTACCGCCCGAGTGGTCCGCTGGAAAAGCGACACGCCCAGGTGATCCTCAAGTTGCTTGACGTGCCGCCCCAGCGTCGCCGGAAGCATGTCCAGAGACTGCGCGGCACGACCGAAATGCAGGGACTCTGCGGCAGCAAGAAGACATTTCAGCTGAGTGATGTTCAAGATCGGGCTCCGCTCGACGTCTTTATTGCAATTTTGTATATAATCGGTGCGGAATTGAGAAGCGCATTCTCGCGCCTGTAGCTTCATGTTGGAACCCGCTTTCACGAGGAGGATAAAGCATGACGATCCTGAACGAAGGCAAGGCTGCGCCGACGCCGTCCGCCCATTCGCAGGGGGCAAACGATGCGGTGAAGACCTACAGGATCGCCTCCATTCCGGCCGACGGCATTGGCCCCGAGGTGATCGCGGCAGGGTTGCAGGCGCTCGAGGCACTGGCCCGGCGCGACGGGAGCTTCGCATTCGACGTCACGGAGTTCGACTGGGGGTCCGAGCGCTACAAGAAGACCGGCTTGCTGATGCCCGAGGACGGGCGCGACCAGATCAAGGATTTCGATGCAATCTTCTTCGGCGCGGTCGGTGCCCCGGATGTGCCCGACCACGTAACGCTTTGGGGGCTGCGCCTGCCGATCTGCCAAGGCTTCGACCAATACGCCAACGTGCGCCCGACGAAAATCCTGCCTGGCATCACCTCACCGCTGGCCGGTGTCGGACCCGGTGACTTGGACTGGGTTATCGTGCGCGAGAATTCCGAAGGCGAGTATTCCGGCAATGGTGGGCGTACCCACCAGGGGATGCCGGAAGAGGTCGGCACGGAAGTGTCGATCTTCACCCGAACCGGTGTAACGCGGATCATGCGCTATGCCTTTGAAATGGCACGTTCGCGGCCCCGAAGGTTGCTGACGGTTGTTACGAAATCCAACGCCCAGCGGTTCGGCATGGTCATGTGGGACGAGATCGCCGCCGAGGTGGCGCAGGACTATCCGGATGTGACCTGGGACAAGATGCTGGTCGATGCCATGACCGTGCGCATGGTCAAGGATCCGAAAAGCCTCGACACCATTGTCGCGACCAACCTGCACGCCGACATCCTGTCGGACCTTGCCGGCGCACTGGCGGGCAGCCTGGGCGTGGCCCCCACCGGCAATATCGACCCCGAGCGGCGGTATCCGTCGATGTTCGAGCCGATCCACGGCTCGGCCTTCGACATCACCGGCAAGGGCATCGCCAACCCGGTGGCCACCTTCTGGACCGCCTCCCAGATGCTCGAACACTTGGGCGAAGCCGAGGCCGCGACACGCCTCATGCGGGCGGTCGAAAAGGTTTGCGCCGACGGCATTTTGACGCCGGACGTGGGCGGCAGCGCCACGACGCAGGAGGTCACTGACGCCGTTTGCGAAGCGATCCGCGCCGAGAATATCTGAGTTCTCGATGAGTCCGGAGATTGACGCGCAAGACCGGCTTCGGCGGATGCTGGATGCAGCCATCGGTGCGGCCGATCCTGCTCGGGTGCTCGCTTCTCACCTTCCGGAAAAACTTCGCGGGCGCTGTATCGTGGTGGACCTGTCACGGAATTGTTCCGCTCCTTTGACTTGGTATTTTGCCACAAAGGAGAGACATCATGG
>NZ_JBMPGU010000031.1:0-213 GCF_049323015.1 Thalassococcus sp. BH17M4-6 | reverse complement strand
GCATCGAACCCCCCCCCGGAATTCCGCGCAGAAGCAGTGCGGGTAGCGTTAACCAGCGGGCTGCCGCGAAAGCAGGTTGCTGCAGATTTTGGCGTTGGCTTCTCGACACTGAGCCGTTGGATCCAGCAGGATCGGCGCAACCCAGAGAAGCCTTCAGCACGACGTTGTCCAGCATCGTGTCGGCCAGCAGCCGCTTGAGCTTGGCATTCTCGT
>NZ_JBMPGU010000030.1:0-16423 GCF_049323015.1 Thalassococcus sp. BH17M4-6 | reverse complement strand
GTGCTTCACGCCGGTTCCGCATCCTGGCAGTGAACGATGATTGCTGCCGCGAGAACCTGTGCCTGATGGCCGATACCAGTATCTCAGGCACCCGTGTGGCGCGGGAACTGGATGCGCTGGTTCGCATCTATGGCAAGCCCGCCAGCATTGTCAGCGATAATGGGACAGAGTTCACTAGTCGGGCCATCCCGAAATGGGCCAACGACAAAGACGTGGACTGGCACTACATCGACCCGGGCAAGCCTCAGCAGAACGCCTTTATCGAGTCATTCAATGGCAGCCTGCGCGATGACCTGTTGAACGAGGAGATGTTCGACAACCTGGATGATGCCCGGCGAAAGCTGGCGCTCTGGCGGTACGATTACAACAACGTCAGACCGCACTCATCGCTCAGCAATCAAACACCCGCAGAAGCCCGCCGGACGCTTGAGCAATTTGAGGGCTCCGCGCCCGGCGCGCTTGCCCAGAACACTGACCAAGAATATGAAAACCAGACCTGCAGACTCTCGTTATGAATGAGGGAGCCTCGGGGGGCAGGTCAGTCTGCACGCTGAATAACGCCGCCAAGAAACAACTCAAGCATCAGAAACGCGAACTGGCCGCAATGGCACTTCGACTATTCGCAAAAAAAGCCGGTACATGGCCCCGTCGTTCCTCCTTCGTCGGACCGCTCAAACTCCGCCTTCAGCGCACGCACTTCCGAAGGCACCACGAAGAACCACGAAGGGATATAGTAAGCTGGCGCCCCCACGCTAGGTTCATAGAAATAGTTGCGCTTCCGTATGCTGACCCCGGGCCTCAGGACAAACCGAGCACCATTCCACTGAAGCTCCCGCGGTTCCGCATAGCGCTTACCGATGACGTTGTTGAAGTGATAAGCTGTCCAGCAAACGTCTTCGCGCAGTTCGTTGACCACACCGGCATCATCGCTCGATGCATCATCCAATATCGACTGGACTGGTCGCGCCAAGAAGCTGCCCTGAACCCCTGGCAGAGTTGAGAGTTCAGACAGTACGGCGAGAACCTCATCGTTCGTTGTCAGAGCGTCGCCGGAGAATGACGCTGCCATATTTCGAATAAGCGCTCGAAACTGATCAGGCTGTCCCCCGGACCCCAGAAGCGTACACAGCCGTTCTAGACTGGGTTGCAATTCGGAAACCTGAACCTCTTCTAGCGCGACCGTGTAAGTCCAAGCGACCTCTGTCTCAGGGCCACCATCGCGGCGCGCAGTTGGTGAAAAACTCGGCTCAACCAATGCCACTCTCACTCGCTGGCTGCCACTTGCAATTCCCAGCCTTTCCAGAAGAACCTCATCAATACGGAAGTTAGCCGACGCTGCATCCAAAGCGCTGTCGCCAGTTGTAGTGGACAGCTCCAAACCACTTTCATCAGAGCGGTTTTTCTGAAGCGCTGCAGAGACTTCTTGCACCACGAACCGCAGGATCTGCGTGACTGTCGCGGCGGCGTCGCCCGTATTTAGATCTACCCGAAAGACGGATTCCGAAAGCTCGCCCGACAGTATGCCTTGTGCATTCACCATAGCAGAACCTTGACGCAGGTAGGCTGCACGCGCGCTCTCGCGTCGCGTTTCGCCCTTGTCATCCGTTGCTGCGTTTACTGGGACGTAGAAGGCATTGTTGCGCGCCATGCGGGCAGTAATCTCCGGAATCGCTCCTTCTGCATCTGATCGCGACCCGTGGTCCGCGATGTGGATGATAAAATGGGGACGTGCCTCGAACCAGCCGTTCCCTTTGAACTGTCCTGAAATCTGATCCGCCGCCTCAAGGCCAGCTTCTACAAAACCGCCTATCGGATCGGCCAGACCGCTATGCCGCTCCAGCTCGCTCAAAAAGAGGCGTGTATCCGTAGACCCGCTTACCGCCACGGGTGGTACCAACTCTACCATACTTATTTTGCCGTCCGTGTCGATGAAATCGCTGTAGGCGGTTACGGCAATCCTCGCATCCGGCAACTGAGTAGCAGGGTCTCGACGCGCTGCATCATAGCCTGCGATAAATTCAGAGATCCCGACTCGAAGTGGCGACAGATAATCAACCATACTTTCAGTGGTATCAACCAAAATATGAATGTTGATCTCGCGCAATACTTCAAGCTGCGCGGCACTTTCCGCTGCCGACAATAGTGCGCTCGCGCGCCCTTCGCCCGCTGTGCCCAACAGAATTACCTCGTGAAAATCGGTATCCTCATTGAGAAACTCCAGGCGTTCGCTGGTGTCAACAAAACGTACGATCGGATAGCTAACCAACGGCTTGTCGCCATGCAAGTGGCGTTCGATTCGGTTCAAATCAAGCGTCACATTGGGGTCGAACAACGACCGACGCCAGTCCGTCAACATATCGGTGTCTTTGGAGTAAAAGCCGCCCCTGCCCTCAGGATCAAAAAACACGCCCATTCGGGTTGGCCAAAGGCGAACGCCATCGGCTTCAATCCAGCCGAACATATCGCCAACACCATCGCCCACGAGGAACATGACAGACCCGTCCGAACTGCGCGATACATCATGGATCTCTATTGTCGAAAAAAACGACGATCCCCCACGCTCATAAGCCGGGTTACGCTCTGGCCGGTTGTAGAACGGATAGCGCAAACTTGTGTCCGCAAAGCCATCCACAGTCGCCCCCACTAGAACACCCTTGGCCCTCAACCCGAAGGGTGGGTCCACACAAACTTCTTCCGCGTAACGTGTCCCAAATCCCCGAAGCTTCGTACATAGATCGGAAAAAAAGAGAGCACGGGGGGTTTCACAAATGGACCGAGATCCACGCCCCTGCCCCCGCGTGTTGGTGGCAAGCAAGTCATTCGCATCAACCCAGCCACAAGTTTGCCGATCCTGTGTTGCCACAAAGTAAAGATCAGCGGGTTCACCTGTAGAAAGCTCTGGGAACTGTTGATAGCAGGTCACCTTCTCAAAGGGTTGGTTCAGGTCGAATATGACATCACCACGGTCTCTGGAACCAGACAGAGCCGTCCGCCCAAGCAGCTCAATTTGCTCTCCGATCAGCCAATTGCCGCCTTGCGGCAAGTCTGCCGCTTTGCCAACCACCTGTGGACATTGCTGAGGGTCCGAAAGTTGGAAGCTCTCGATAGTCGCTATGATGCTTTGTTGCGCAATCGCGGGGATCGGCACTGACGCAAAGGCCAACGCCCAAAGAGTGGTACGCAATGTCATATCAATTTCCCCTCCTTCAAATCAAACCCGCCTTCAGTAGGCGACTTACCGTGCCACAGGCCGACTGATGGCGATCAATTCGGTTGCTAAAATGTCTCCAAGCGCAGAGCCGTAGCGTGTCAGAGAATCTTGTTGTGAACGCCAATTCGCCGGGACAAACGGGTAGATCGCAAGCGGTACACTGTCTAAATCGCTGTTGCCTGGACATATGTAGACTTCAGATGACTGGGTACCGAGATTGGGATTAAAGCTAGCTGGCTTTAGTTGGCTCACTGGATCTCCGGAGCGCACAAACGGCATGGCAACAATTCGCAAATCCATGTCCACTGACAACTCCACAGCCACTTCGCGCGCCAGGGCCATCAGGATCTCATCTTCGCACACATCGACGGGAGCTTGTTCGAGTGGAAACCCGACTAACGATACGAGCAAGCGAGTGTTGTTCGCCGCCTCAGCCTCGCGAAGCACACCAAAGATTGAGTCCGTCAAATTCGACAAACTAAAAACCGAAGTCTCCCGCAGAAGACTCCTGCGTTTTGACGCGCTTCTCGCACTTTCGAATGACGAGCTGACGTTTGTAGTAAGTTCTGACCCCGTCAAAAGCGCGAGAGTAGCGTCTCCCGCCTCCGGCGTGGCGATCGACGAAACAGTGAGTGCAGATCTGCGATCTTTGAATGCGTCGGCTCGTTGTAAATGCGCTGCCTCTAGGCCCTGGCTTACGACTCTCAAGACATCACCATCTAGGAAACCGTTCCAACGACCAGCCCGGTTCTCCCATGTACTAAGATTCCATAGCCCGATCGTTATCGCAGCCGACGCTTCGAATTCCACACTACCCATGATGTGTTCCGCAAATGGTACGAATGCGGAAAACTGAACTTCGTGAGTGTCGATCCCGCAAAGCACTTCATCGTTCACGGCGAAAACAATTGAGACTTTATCTTCGTTAAATTTCGGGGAAGGTTTCAGTTCAAATGTTAAAGTCCGACTATCTTCTCCAGAACCTGGTACCCCAGGTACCTTATTCGACTCTGAATCATCATTTGAGTAGATAGCTTCCACGCGACACGCGGTATTCGCCGCTGCAGGCAGGCTCGCATCTATGCGCGCCAATCGATCAGTGCGCAGTTTGGCAGGAGTGAAAACGAACTCGTCATTATTCGTTAACCAAACGCGTCCTTGGGCAAAAAGCTTTCGATTCTCTTCGCTGAACTGATCAATGCCTTCGCACGATGCCCTTGCGTCTATTGCCGGAGTGTCCAAGACAGCATCCAAAAGACAAAACAACATCCTAGGTGTGTTGAGCTTATCTGATAGCGCCGGCGTATCGCCGCTGCTACTTTGCCCCAAGATGCGGATCTGTTTAGGAACATTCACCTCTGGATCAGCGGCTCCGACTGAGACTTCGTTCGAGGGGGCCTCAGGCTCAGGAATCACCTCAGTATCCGTTTTCGATGGCACCGATTGCGAGGTAATAACATCTGATGCAGCTTCAGTACTCAACGGACAACCAGATGCCGAACAAACGACCATGATAAGGCGTCCGTTCTGACTATGCCAAGGCGCGATTTCATCCGGCAAAGTCTCTGCTATTGTATCCGTTCTGGCGTTGTTGGCAAATAACTGAACCTGCAGGTCGACCAAGTTCAAAGCCTCTGCGCTTAGTACACCTGAATTCAGTCCCTCCTTTATGTCTACATCAAATTCAAACCCTGTCCCATTTTCTTCGATGCGATCTCGGAAAGAATCAAATTCGCGTTTGTCAGAGGAAAAGAACAGAACCGAAAAAATTCCTGACCTATCGTCTTGGGCGTCACTGGTCGATACAATCAGGTTATGGTTGGTGCCGTCGATTACAATTTGACGGAAACCCATACAATACAAACTGTCATCGGACGGTGCTTCACCAATCACCAATCGAGATGACTTATCAAATTTGCTTCGCAAGGGCGAGAGCATCTCAACGCCGCCTGGGTGACGCAAAAACATGTCTTTTCCGCCCTGTCCAGAGGCCGACGCAACGGCAATACCATTTAGAACGAAACTGCAGTCCATACTCTCAACGGTTTCTTGTGCATGAGCCAACGAGCTGACCAAACAAGAAAAACAATAGACAGCTACAACCGTAACAAATCTAACAGTTCGATCCATATCAACTTCCTTCAACGAAAATAGAGCATGTGGGCCTTATCCGAGCCGACGGGCGCGATTGCTTCGGGCTCAGATGTTAAGTTGCTGAAGCGGCACAGCTTCCAGCCATCGATTTCGTCGTAGGTCCAAGCAGCAACGCGGAATGGGCTGTCATCACCTGAGCGATCGCGTAGCCAATTCAATGCTTTAGGGCAATTGTCTGGCGGCACCACTCCACTAAGCGAAAGGGCGTCAAGTTTTCCGGTGTCCAATAGTGACCCTGTCGGATCACCTTGCAGGTAACTAAATTCCGCAACTTCCGAGATGCCAAGCGACGCGAGCCGCTCCAAGAGACTGTCAATGCGAGCTTCAAGTTCACTGATTCTTGCAGCGTCCCTCGTGCGCTCTTCGTTTGTAATTTGCGTACCATCAAGCTCTTGCAAGCGCGCCTCTGCTGCCTCAGCGCGGCGTAGCAATTCGGCCGCGCCAGACGCTCTATCCCGGATCTCGGCTTTGCATAGCGTTGCCTCTGAACGAAGTTGCATCAGCTGGCCTTCAAGATTCTCTCGCATGACAAGCATCTGATTGACTGCAGCGCTCAGATCTTTTTGGCATTGCAACGAGGATGCGTCGGCAGCGACAGCAGAACCATTCTCCGTATCAGTACCTGCCAATACATCCAATGCTGCCGGCGGTGTTCCTATTTCATTACCAACGATATCTGGACTTGAAGTGTTAGGTGTTTGCGCCGCCGATGGCTGCGAAAATGCAAAACAGAGAGCCGTCACCTGTAACAATTTTTTCAGAACATGCTTTGACACTGTGGTTACTCCTTCAAATTGTCCGAGAGACGGCGACCGACCGCACTCCACCAGTTTAAAACCAGCAAACAGATGACCGCTCCAGACACGCTCAAAAATCCTGCAGCAGTTACAATGTGCGCGGTATAGCGGCGCTTCGTCAAATTGCCTAAGTCACTGTTACTCAGGAATCCCTCCAACATATACCATGTTGCCTCTCCGGCGACAAAGACCACTATTACAACTCCGACTAGGGCCGGCCGGAAATGAAGAAAAACAACGCTCAAAATATCCCGCAAGCGGAAGCCGTACGCCCGGAACAAAGTCAAAACACGCTTGTTGAGTTCAAGCAAAGTCGAAAGGGTTCGCGCTAAAACCGTAGCGCCTACGATTGCACTGAACATGAGCAAAAGCCCTGGTCCAATCTGAAAAATTCTTTCAACCTGTTGAAGTAGTTTCACCGCCGCTTCGGTGTCTTCCTTAACTGTGTAGCCCATTCCATCAACTTCCGCGCGCATCGTCGCAAACGAATTCAATGGGAAATAAGCGTTTGCTGTCTCAAATGGTCCAGCCTTTGCGCCGACGATGCGAACAAAGTTCTGATAGTCGTTTTCGAACAGCAATACTTCGGGAAAGTAGGGATAAGAGGGAGGCAATGCTTCGACCACAAAAACTCGCGTGAGATCGTAGTAAGGCGGTGCTTGGGCTCCGTTCCAATCCAGACTTATGGGACCGTCGGGCAAAGCGCACTCTGTTGAGGCAAGCCGGTCACGTGCACCACGTGTAATAACGGCAACCCTAGCATAACGTTCATTCGCGTAGGCAGTCGAGATCATCTCGGCAAAGTTGCCTCCGGTTAAGCCATCTAAGGGCTTGGTTTGGTTCAAAAGCGGATCGTCCGGTGCCGTCACCGTGGCTTGAATTGAACTAAATGGGCACATATCGTTCGGACTGGGTGTGCCGTCGACCCGGCCACGGAACAGATGTCGTTCATGTCGAATCCCTGTGACACGTGTGCGATCGCGATCTTCTTTTGAAGCGTCTGGCCCAAGAGAATCCTTTAAGTGGTCAGCAACTTGGTCAAGTTGCGCGAAGTCCAACACTGCACCCATGGCCCGCGCATCTAGGTCGCTGCTAATAACTCGCTCAAAACTTAGACGTGCCACCGCTGGGTCCTGCAATCGATCTGTGATGAAAGCATTGGCAACGAAGTAAACAGACAAACTCACGAATACCTGGAATGCCATGATCGCCAAGAGTACCATCGTTGCTTGCTGGGTGTAACCGACCAGAAAGCGCAAGAATCGGCCCAGACGACTGCTAAACCCTTCGCCAACCTGTGCCATGCCAGGAACCAGTTGGGCCAGCGCTTTGTTTTCGCCCAAAGTCTGTACCGAGCCAACTCCATCGCTCGCGCCCCATTCAGCTACTCGACTGTCCATCGATAGCGCATGTGCAATCCAAGTGCGGAAGTCTTGGCCCGAAATTCGCACAGTCTTACTATTGTCATCTGCTCCTGAAACTCCATCTTGGGAAGTCACAAAGTAGTCCTTTGACAATGCTTCCAATGCCGATAATCGACGCGAGACATCGTCCGAAGCTAAGTGGGCTGCCTGAGACGGGGTCGGCTGGTGAACTTGACCGGAGCGCAAGAAAACGAAGTTGTCCGCATACTCGGCAGCCTCGTTCAAACCGTGTGTGACCCAGACAACTGGTCGGTCCTTTGACCACTCCTTTAAGGCAACCAGCACTTGGCGAGCATTCGCCCTGTCCAAGCTTGAGGTTGGTTCGTCACATAGGATGGCCTTCGCATCCGTGGCCAGCGCTCGTAACACCGCCATCCGCTGTGCCTGACCACCTGAGAGTCTGCGCGCCTTCCGCGCAAACAACGCTCCATCCTCTGGATCCAGCCCCAAATGTTGAGAAAGTCGTTGATAGCGAGTCACATCTAACTCAGCCTTGCCCGAAGCTACGTGACCTTGAAGCGTATTCAACCCGGCCGTCCCAGCTCCCAGCAGCAGCGAGGACTGGAAAACGAAGGCTACGTCGCCTGGCTCCAACTCTTGCTGTCGCAAGTCTTTCTGGCCGAAGCTGAACGATCCCGTTTCGGCTACCTCGGGGCATACAAAACCAGCGAGCATCGACAAAAGCGTTGTCTTGCCCGAGCCTGATGGGCCTATGACCGCCGTAATCCCAGTTTTAGCAATTTCCAGCTCATCAACACTCAATCCTTCCAAACGCCCATCTTGAGCGGCACGGTAATGGAATGATACTTTGTTTAAATTATACATACACCTAGGCACCTAATCCATCTGTGGGCCGCTCCGGCTTGCGCTCCCATGCGACCCGAATGGCACCGAAGCAAAAGCAAGCACAACGGAGCCCGCATAAAGAATCCAAAGGGCAGCTAAACCGACGATATCCGGCAAGAGGACAGGTTGCAGCACAATGGCAGCGCCGATCGAACAAACCAATGCAGCCACCAGGTAATTGCCTTGACGGCCACCAAACCGAAAGCGAAGCCTTATCGCACAAGGCACCGCTAGGGCTAACAGCCCAGTGACGCAACTGAACAGGAACTGACCTAGTTGCGTTGATACCATCGCTGTGACTGATATCGCCACAGACTCGAATTGAGTCGCTGCATAAAGCGTCCCTTCTAAAGCACCAATCCAAATAAGCATCCACAAAGCGACACAACCAGCCGAGACCAAAATCAACGCTAAAGCGGTCCGCAGACCGGCAGCCAAAATGGCCACGCTAACGAGCAATAACCCAATACCGACCACGACATCCGGCAAGTTCATTGGCCCACTTCCAATACTGCTGTTCGCGCTTGCGTTAGAGCGGCGCTCAAACGGGGTGCGCAGAGGGTACCGACCGCATCCAGCTTAGCTTGTGCTACCAACGCCGCGTCATCGCGCCCGCTGACACTAGCCAAAACTCCTCCAGCCAGAAGGCGCCACTGCGCCTCTTCCGTCGATCTTGTTGCGCTTGCGGACTGGAGGCGACGGTCCAAAGCGTGTTCAAAGTGGCCAAGTAACAACGGGCAAGAACTTGCCTCTGAAACATCCAACACACGAGTCATAAAATCATCAATGGCAGCATCGCAGCTTGCAAATGATCGATTGTATTTTGCCAGAAACCAACCGTACAGGCGCCACGCGCGGAGACCAAAGGCGGACGTGTCCTCAGTCTTCAGTGTATCGATCCGCGGTAGAAGCTCTGCCGCCCATTCCGCCGCCCCCGCCTCTTGCGCATCAGCCAATATGCCTAGAAATACCTGATCAAAGATCACATCCTTCGGTGCATCGGCGGGCAGTGTAACTCCGTCTAGTAACACCTTGGTGCGCTGCGGATCCTGGAACTGCAGTGCCGTCAAAGCTGCCTGATGGATCAGAACGGTCTCTTTCAGACCTGTTCCAGCGGCCTGATCGATACTTTCTCTCAAAGGACCAAGCGCAACTTCCAGATCATCCGACAGGGCTGCGGTGGATAATGCGCGCCGCTCGCGGCGCGACCATTCTATACCGTCCAGACTGCCACGCATTAAAGCAACATCGCCAAACCGGACATCTGAATTACCGCAGTCACGCTCTCGCTGCTCTTTTATGCGTTGGACATCAACTGGCGGGTCCTCCGGACAAACGGTAATTCCGATCCTCAAACCCTGCCGAAAAAGCACATTAGGAACACACTTTTCCGCAGTCTGCCCTGCTACGGTGCCAGCAAACAAGCTCAAGAAGACAACGCAAGTTACCAATTTCATCGAAGCATTATCTCCAATGCAAAAACCCCTTGCGAAACACCCACCGTAAGAACGACACGCCCCTCAGCTTTTGGTTCAGGCAGAAGACTAATCCGTGTTTGCAATCCGCAGGCCGACATCAATCCCATTGCTGCTCCCACATCCGTTTCATCGGCTGCAACAACGATCAAAGAGACAACGCCTCCAGCCCTCGAGCCCAGAAGCCCCAAACGTAACTCTTCGCAGGACGCACTTGGATCCAGTTTCCGACGCCAACGTACCCAGGACGCTGGCACACTTCTGATATCAAAAGTCAGTGTTAGTTCCGTCTTGACCGGGCCATTGCCGCGCCCCTCGTTAAAACGCATATTCGCAGTTGGGTGATCGACCAACCGCAAACTCAGATCAGAAGCCGACGCTGCTATGTGGCCCATATCCAGAACCGTCAGTTCAGTTCCATACAGTAAGGTCAGAACCGTACGTGGCTGAACGGCGGCCCATCCCGGCGGAACCGCGGGTACCGTTTCCTCCAACGCACCTATCGTAGGCAATTCATGTTGCGGCGCGGGGGTCGGCGGTGCAAACTCGATCATCGCGAATATCGCCAAAACCGCTGCTAGCAGCGCCACGCCCACATCGACGGAGGCGAGACCATTGTGCCCCTCACTGTCTGGCATCGGATCGCTTCATTTGGATCGGTTCCAGCCCAACCGGAGACATCGCCGTTCCAACCGGTGGAAGGCCGGGCTTGTCCGTTAATTCAGAAAGCCAAAGATTGTAGGCTCCAAACACATTTGTTTTGGCTTCCAGCAGACAAGGCGAAGTCACCTTATGCGGTTTAACATTCAGTAGTGTAACCGTCACCAAAGGTTGCTCAATCAATGCCTCCGACAATTCTGCTAACGCTTCAGCCAACGCCTCCTTCGTTGGCACCGGAATAGCACCGCTTGTATCAAACGGCTCAATTTCGCCGTCTTTAACCTTTACGGGCATCGCTGGCATTATTTGTATTGGTCCCGGCGTATCCGTTGCTGGGGGACATAAAGCAAACAGGTCTGCTTGTATGGGTATTTGAACAGGTACGTCCTGCTCAGACAACGCTATTGCAATAAGCAGCACTGCACTGGTGGAGAAAAAGAGGTCCGTCATCGCAAGGACCATCCCACTGCCGATCCCGCTCTCCATCCCCGTTGCCCCCCAAACCTAGTTAATCAGTTGCGATTGTGAGACGCAGAACCTGCCGACCGATCATGACCACAACCGACGCCAACAGCCCAATGAAGGTGGTGTCGAAGGCCGCACTTAGTCCCTGAATCAGCAAGGTGGGGTCATTATCGTTCATCGCCTGAGGCAAGCCTGCAACTGCAATCGACACGCCGATCACTGTCCCCAAGAAACCAAATGATGTGAAAACCACCTGCAACCAAGGACTCAATTGCGAATAGCCGGTCACGCTGACTACGCGAGGCAGCAAAAGCAAGGCCCCAACCAGATGCAAAACGACCGTTATCAATCCCGCAGCCAACGCCAGCTGAAACGCATTGTTTATGCTGCGGTGTACGACCCCTGCTAGATATCCACTGCCCAATTGCTCTTGTGGAAACACCCCTTGCCCCCGTAACAGCAGGATAGCTCCGAGAACAGCGAAAAAAATTGCAGCGAACCAGAGCAAGACCACGCGCTCACTACTATTCATCTCGGCACCTTGAGCATCATCCAAATCGGAAGGCTGACTTTCAACACGAACTAATACGCTAGCTTAAGGTGTGACAGAAACTTCTACGGCCGCTGATGCAAGCTCATTGGCCTGCGCAATCACATCTTCAAAACCGCTCACGGTACTGTCCATGGCCTCTAGGGCTCGGTCGATCTCACCAATCTGTAGCAAAAGCTTGATCCGATCGCGATTCTCCTCAAGATCGCGAATGATGGTCCGAGCTTCAATCACCGCATTTGCACGCCGCTGGTCTATTTCCCGCAAGCGATCGTAGCGCGCCCTCATCCCGGGCACTGCCGCTTCCAAAACCTCATCACCGCTCACTTCGAGTTGCGCGATCAAATCCAACAAAGTACCGTCGAAGTTTACAATTTCTTGCCGGAAATCCGACTCCACATCCATCCGATCTGTCATTTCAGTCAGATCCGCAATCATCTGCGTAACTGTCTCGTCAGCCTGTTCAACCCGCTCCCGGCTTTCACGAAGCGCCGTGACTGTGTCTGGCAAGCTAGCATTGCGTTCTTGCAGATCAGACATGAACTGTTGCACCTGTTGAGATACTTCAGCAATCCGCGCATCATCCAAGCCTTGAGCCATAGCGCTTACCGGCGCGATCCACAGGGCTAGAAAAACAGCGTAGGCCCGAGTAAATTTAAACATAGACAATGTAGGCATTTTCAAGCCCTCCTTTAATAACTAAGAATTAGTCTGACTTTTCTACGGAAGGAGTTTCCGGGCAAATCAAAACGTGCAACCGCGCTAGATTCAACAGCTGCGGCGCTGCTTGTTCTAAACGTGTAATGCCAACGTTCATGTTTTTCAGCTGGGGTCGCAATTGATCCATATTTGATTTAGTGGAGCGAACTAACGCGTCGTTGATATCCCCAGAACCAGTACCAACGTCGAAGGTGGCTAGCCACTCTTCCCATTCGCCAGTACACGCTTCGATATCATTCGATCGTCCTTCAAGACGTTTGAATATCTCCGGATCTTCTGAGGCATCTCGGTAGAATTCTTCCAATTCCTCAAAAGTGATTCCGCAAAGCCGTTCTTCATCTTCAATTTTTGCCGTATCGAGTTCAAGGAGTCCTTGGTATTCGGACATCTGTGCATCGAGCTCTGCCAACAATATTCCGGTTTGCTCCCGAAGCGCTCTCGGACTTGGCGAACAAGACGGCGTCTCTTGCGCGTTCTGACAATTTGCCAGTTCACGCAAGTCAGTCAAGCCGGCGCAAGGGTCGTCACTTTTTGTGACATCAAGCGTCGCAGGATCAGTTTCTTCATTCGTGGCGAGCAATCGCGAGCAAATGGCCTGATCAGAAACACCCTCCTCCACCGGATCCTTGCTGAACCAACCCTGCTCCAAACAAAACTTAGTGTTTGCTTGGATGAAATCCCCGTTCGTTTTGCACAGAGGCGCACAGCTCTCAATGCAACCCCCTTGTGCCACTGGCGTGGAACAGATTTCGATCAGAGCCTGTGCTGGTACGGCCTTAGCCCCAGGAAAAAGAACAAGCAAAATCAGAAATCCAAGCGTTCGCACTTTACTACCCCCAAACCAATATCTCTCGTCATACAATCAGAGTGCGTTGCGAAGTTTCAAGCGATTCCTTTTTCTAGACGAAGCTTTTTTACCTTGACACTTGTTCATCTAGGCATTTACTTACCTCATTCCATTGACTGCACTAGGATACGAATACAGCGTCTACGACCTTGACAACCGTTGGGCGCGGCGTGCTCCTTTGAGGTCCGAAGGACTTCGAATTGCAGAAATGTGTGTCACACACATCTCGAATCAAAGCGATACGCTCAGCTCTAACGCAAAGCCAAGATCTTTATGTCCTCCCTGATGCGATCTCGATAGTCTATCAGTTCATCGGAAATTGGTAGCAAAGCGCTGATGTCTTGAAGAGACTCCAATTGTTTGAACCACAGTTCTCCATCCTGTCCTTTTGCGCCCTCCCGTCCGTCTACACCGTTTCTCCCATCAGCGCCATTTCGTCCATTTGCAGCGTTTGGCTTGGATCCGCCAAGTCCAAAGCAACCTTGTCCACCGGGACCGCCCTGACCACCCTGGCCACCTTGTCCAGCTTGTCCGCCGAACCCGCCACGACCTCCTTCAGTTTCCGCCAAGAGCGAGTTGATCGGGGTAAGCGAAAGCACATAGATTTGCCCCCCATTTCCGCCCGGGGCACCGCCTTGTCCATCTGTTCCGTCTTGACCATTTGCACCGTTTGTACCCGGTCTCGGACTTCGGAAGTTTCCAAAGCCATCGCAACGGCCGTCCGTTCCAGCCTGACCTGACGCTCCTGCAGCACCGTTTTGCCCGTCCTCCCCATCCTTGCCATTCGCACCACGAGACTTAATCCTGACACCCGACAATTGCGCCGCCGCAACTACGATTTCTGATCCGCTCTCCCCGAAAGTAGAACCCGACCCATCAATGATTCCTTCTGAAACAGCCGCTGCTACGACGACCAAATCCGATGCAAAAAGCGTATGTCCCCTAAGTGTCACCTGGTTTGCAAAAATGGTTGTTCCAGGTAGAAGCTCAATGTCAGACGCTATCACCAACTCATCCGCAAGAATGGTGCGTTCCGGTTGTTTCCAGTTTTCATCAACAAGAATTGTGTTGGTGAGATCGGGTTCAAAAAGGGGTTGATCAAAAGTCTGTTGGAAAGCGGTCTTGAAAGCAATGTAGACCGTAGCATCAGGCCCGTTTGGCTTTACGATATTGCTGTGATTTTCGGCAACGGGGACAGGTTTCTCAGTGCACAGTAGCTGCGCACTAACTTGTTCAACAACATAAAATCGTTTTGTAGGGACCGTCTCGTAAGCACAAAGCGTTTTTATATTTGTTCGGCCGGCCCAACTTTGCCACGATGATGTCTGATCTTGGAGAAAGTTGTTGTTCTCAAGTTCCTGAAGTCCTCTGATTTGATCGTTGTTTCCAGTGATGTAACTGGCAATGTCAGCAAGATTCGAACCGCCACTTGGGGTTGCTAAGAAGAACATCAAGGGAACCTGCGCAGCATATTCTCGGTTCTTCAAAAGAAAATTCCTGGTTACCAAACCTCCCATACTATGAGACACAAAAACTACTTGGTCGTATTGATCGAACTTCGAGCTCTCGAGACGAAGTCGAAGGTCATCAGCCACTTGACTTATGCTCAGTCCTCCACGCTCCCATACGTTAGAAGGATAGTGATAGGTAGCAATGTCGGCAGAATCAAAAACAGGGTCACTGATCAACAAGTCCGGCCACGATGCTCCGGTTCGTCGATTAGTCCAAGTTTCTTCACCGTCGTCCCGGACGCCGTGAACGAATACTATCAATATCGAGTTGTCCGACTGTCTCACGCTTCGAAGTTCTTGACTAGATGCGGGAATTGCTACTGCAGCGACCAACAAGCTCAGACAAATCAAAAAATAGGGTTTCATGAAAGAATCTCATGTATACGAATCAGACTAACACGTAAATCAGACTAACACGCATAATAGATCTTTGAAGTTTTTTCATGGAATCTGGCCCGGACACGGGCGCGCAGTTCGACGTCAGCCTTGACCTACTACAAATAGTACCTTGTCAGTTCTTACACCCGTGAACTGGACTTGCCCGGAAAAAGTGGAGAGCACCAACTGAGGAACCAGGAGGTGTTCTATGGGAAACGGAAACAGACCGACGCCGGAGTTTCGGCGGGAAGCGGTTAGACTTGCGCTGACAAGCGGCCGGACACGGCGCGAGATCGCAGAAGATCTGGGCATTGGCCTATCGACGTTGACGCGATGGCTCAGTCGCGAACGGGATGCCGGTGAGCCGGTCGAGGCGTCGGTGGACCTGCACGCGGAACTGAAGCGGTTGCGACGCGAGAACGCGGTTCTGAAGCAGGAGCGCGACATCCTAAAAAAGGCCGCAACCTTCTTCGCGAAAGACGCAAGTCGATGAGCTTCGCTTTCATAGAGGCGGAGAAGGCCAGCTTCCCGATCCAGCGGATGTGCCATGTTCTCGGTGTCAGCCAGAGCGGGTTCTTCGCCTGGCGGGACCGCCCCGCCTGTCATCGCCAGCGGCAGGACATGATCCATCTTGCCCACATCCGAACGGCCTTTGCGCTGTCGAACGGGACCTACGGCAGTTCCCGCATGCACCGCGATCTCGTCGATGAGGGGCACCAGATCGGGCGGCACCGAACCGCTCGCCTGATGAAAGAGAACAAGCTGGTGGCCCGCCAGAAGCGCCGGTTCAAGCGCACAACTGACAGCGAACATGCTTGGCCGATCGCCCCCAACCATGTTGCACAGGACTTCTCGGCGGATGCCCCGGACAGAAAGTGGGGCGCTGACATCTCCTACGTCTGGACTGCTGAGGGTTGGCTCTACCTGGCCGTGATCATCGACCTCTACTCAAGACGGGTTGTCGGCTGGGCCACGAGTGATCGACTGAAGCGCGGCCTGGCGGTCGAGGCCCTGCGCCGTGCTCTCGCGGCTCGCAATCCACAGCCTGGTCTGGTCCATCACAGCGACCGCGGCAGCCAATACTGCTCTGTCGAATACCAGGCCGAACTCCGAAAGCGCGGCGTCCTGATATCAATGAGTGGCAAGGGAAACTGTTATGACAATGCCATGGTCGAGACCTTCTTCAAGACCATCAAGTCCGAGCTATTGTGGCCAGTCGCCTGGCAATCACGCCAGCAGGCCGAAAACGCTATCGCCAGATACATCGACGGGTTCTACAATCCCGTCAGACGCCATTCATCGCTCGACTTCCAGAGCCCGATTGCATTCGAGCGAAAGGCCAAGGAAGTGAGATAAACGCTCTCCACCAAATCCGGGCAAGTCCA
>NZ_JBMPGU010000029.1:0-18716 GCF_049323015.1 Thalassococcus sp. BH17M4-6 | reverse complement strand
AAGACGGATATCGAGATAGCGCGTGAGGGGGTTAAGGAGCCCATTCAGGCGATTGGGGAGAAGTTGGGGATCGGGGCGGAGCATTTGCTGCCCTACGGTCACGACAAGGCCAAGGTCAGTCAGGCGTTCATCGATTCGGTGCAGGACCGGCCCAATGGCAAGCTGATTCTGGTAACCGCGATCAACCCGACGCCCGCGGGCGAGGGCAAGACCACGACGACCGTGGGCTTGGGCGACGGGCTCAACCGGATCGGCAAGAAGGCGGCGATCTGCATCCGCGAGGCGAGCCTTGGGCCGAACTTCGGCATGAAGGGCGGGGCCGCGGGCGGCGGCTATGCCCAGGTGGTGCCGATGGAGGACATGAACCTGCATTTCACCGGCGATTTCCACGCCATCACCAGCGCTCATAATTTGTTAAGCGCGATGATCGACAATTCGATCTACTGGGGCAACCCGCTGGGAATCGACGAACGCCGCGTCGCCTGGCGCCGGGTGCTCGACATGAACGACCGCGCGCTGCGGGACGTTGTGACCTCGCTTGGCGGGGTGGCCAACGGCTTTCCGCGCCAGACCGGTTTCGACATCACCGTCGCGTCCGAGGTGATGGCGATCCTGTGCCTGGCCAAGGACCTGGCCGATCTGCAGAAACGTCTGGGCGACATGATCGTCGCCTACACGAGAGAGAAGGAGCCGATCTACTGCCGTGACATCAAGGCCGACGGGGCGATGACGGTGCTGCTGCGCGATGCGATGCAGCCCAACCTCGTGCAGACGCTGGAAAACAACCCGGCGTTTGTGCACGGCGGGCCGTTCGCCAACATCGCGCATGGCTGCAATTCGGTCATCGCCACGAGGACGGCGCTGAAGCTGGCGGATTATGTGGTGACCGAAGCCGGGTTCGGCGCCGATCTGGGCGCGGAAAAGTTCATGGACATCAAGTGCCGCAAGGCGGGGCTTGCCCCCGATGCGGTGGTGATCGTGGCGACGGTGCGCGCGATGAAGATGAACGGCGGCGTGGCCAAGGCCGACCTGGGCGCCGAGAACGTGGACGCGGTCAAGGCGGGCTGCCCGAACCTGGGGCGGCACATCGCCAACGTCAAAGGCTTCGGCGTGCCGGTGCTGGTGGGGATCAACCACTTTGCCGGCGACAGCGAGGCCGAGGTGCAGGCGGTCAAGGACTACGTGGCCGAACAGGGTGCGGAGGCGATCCTGTGCAAGCACTGGGCCGACGGCGGTGCCGGCATCGAGGAGATGGCGCGCCGGGTCGCCGAGGTGGCGGATTCGGGCGTGTCGGAGTTCAAGGTGCTCTACCCCGACGAGATGCCGCTGTTCGAGAAGATCGAGGCGATCGCCAAGAACATCTACCACGCCGACGGGGTGGATGCGGACGGCAAGATCCGCAGCCAGCTGAGTGAATGGGAGGCGCAGGGCTACGGCACGCTGCCGATCTGCGTGGCCAAGACGCAGTATTCCTTCACCACCGACCCGGGCCTGCGCGGCGCGCCCACGGGCTTCCGCCTGCCGGTGCGCGAAGTGCGCCTGTCGGCGGGCGCGGGGTTCGTCGTGGCGATCTGCGGCGAGATCATGACCATGCCCGGCCTGCCCCGCACCCCCGCCTCCGAATCCATCCGCCTCAACGACGACGGCCTCATCGAGGGCCTGTTCTAGGGGGCATCGCCCGGCATTTTTGAACTGCAAAAGCGGCGAGAGGTCCGACCGGACCCGGAGCCGAGACAAGGAAATCGAGATGACTGCAAAGATCATAGACGGCAAAGCCTTCGCCGCCACCGTTCGCGAAAAGGTCGCCACCCGGGTGGCCGAGATCAAGGAGAAGAACGGCATCACGCCCGGCCTGGCCGTCGTGCTGGTGGGCGAGGATCCGGCCAGCCAGGTCTACGTCCGCTCCAAGGGCAAGCAGACCGTCGAGGTCGGGATGAATTCTTACGAACACAAGCTTGATGCCGACACGTCGGAGGCGGATCTGCTGGCGGTCGTCGACAAGCTGAACAACGATCCGGCTGTGCATGGCATCCTGGTGCAACTGCCGCTGCCCGATCACCTCGATTCCGACCTCATCATCAACTCGATCGACCCGGCCAAGGATGTCGACGGCTTTCATATCTCGAACGTCGGTCTTCTGGGCACCGGACAGAAAAGCATGGTGCCCTGCACGCCGCTGGGGTGCCTGATGATGCTGCGCGATCATCATGGCAGCCTGTCAGGCATGGATGCGGTGATCGTGGGCCGGTCGAACATCGTGGGCAAGCCGATGGCACAGCTGTTGCTGGGCGACAGCTGCACCGTGACCATCGCGCATTCGCGCACGAAGGACCTGGCCGCTGTGGTCAAGCGCGCCGACATCGTCGTGGCCGCCGTGGGACGGCCCGAGATGGTTCCGGGCGACTGGATCAAGCCGGGCGCCACTGTGATCGACGTCGGCATCAACCGCATCGACGCGCCGGAAAAGGGCGAGGGCAAGACGCGGCTTGTGGGAGACGCGCATTTCGAAAGCTGCGCCGAGGTGGCGGGGGCGATCACGCCGGTGCCGGGCGGCGTCGGCCCCATGACCATTGCGTGCCTGCTGGCCAACACGCTGACAGCCTGCTGCCGCGCCAATGGGCTGGAGGAGCCCGAGGGCCTGACCGCCTGATGGAAAGTGGAGCGCTGCCGCCGGACCGCAAGGCCCGGCGGCGGCCGTGCTCAGGCAAATTCTTTCGACACCACGCGGGCCAGAACCCCGGCGGAGAGTGAGAAGAGGATCACCGCCGCGAAGGACAGGGCAATGTCCAGCTGCGCCAACAGCGCCACCGTTGCCACCCCGCCCAGCCGGGCAAAGGTGATGTCGAGGCTGGTCGAGACAGAGCGAAGACCGTCAGGTGCGAATTTCAGCACCAGCTGGGTCGAGGGCGCATTGCTGCAAGCAAAGCCTGCCCCGATCAGTACGGCAGAGGCCAAAAGCATCAGAATGTGATCCGACAGATACGCGGTGAAAAAGCTGCCCGCGATCAGAAGCGGTGCGGCCATCACGACCCACGTGATCTGGGGCCCGTCGACGCTGTTGCGCAACAGCGTGCTTGAGACCGAAAAGCTGAGCCAGATCGCCGCCAGCAGGATCCCGATCGCTTCGGCGCCGAACCCCCCATCCGTCAGCCGGAAGGGCAGGCTGAAGAGGTAGAAGGTGATCGCCCCGTAGGTGCAGAAGATGTAGCCGAAGACGAACCACAGGTTCCGAATGCCGAACAGCAGCCGCAGATTCGGCAGCACCCGCCCGCGCGTCGGGGCCACTTCGGGCGCGCGGTCCAGCGACAGGGCCAGCGCCGCCGACGCCATGATCGCAAAAAGCGCAAAGACCGACTGCCAGCCGAACAGGCCGATGGCCCAGCCCGCCGCCAAGGGCGCGAAGGCTGCGACATAGCCGGTGACGCTGCCCCAGATGATCAGGATCTTGCCCGGTTTCTGCGGCAATGCCTTGGTCAGCAGGACTGGCACGACGGGCGAAAACAGCCCGCCGCCAAAGCCCTGCAGCGCCCGCCCGATCAGAAGGGTCATGAAGCCTTCGGCCGAGATGACCACCAGTGCACCCAGCGTGAACATCAGAACGCCGGTGCCAAAGATCCGGCGGGCGCCAAAGACGTCACCGACCCACCCCCCGGCGATCACGCCCAGCGCCACGGCGATGCCGTAGACGTTGAAGAACCACGCGATGTCGCCAACCGTGAGGTCATAGCCTGACTGGATGATCGGCAACAGCAGCGGCACCAGCGTCAGTTCCATCACGAAGGCGGTGCTGGCGACGATGGGGCTAGCGATGGTTCGGTAAGGCGTCACGCTCATCCCGGGCCGCCTTTCCGTCTCGGCTCTAGAGACGCGGGGTTGTCAAAGGCCGGATCGGGCGAACGTTCGATGAGGGGTCTTCTGGCTTTCAAGCGACCGCACCTATGGCATTGACCACGGCACGACGACCGGGGATCTGGCGCGTGGGCGACAGGGCCTGCGGCGGCGTTTCCAGAAAATGCACGATGTCGCGGGTGTTCATCCAGACAAGCGCCTCTTCCGAGGTGATCTGCTTGTCGGGGCCGACCCAGGCGCCCGGCTCGCAATGGGTGTAGCCGTAGCGGTACGGAATGCCCTTGAAGGCCAGCTGCGCCGGCACGAAGCCGAAGACGTAGTCAGGCACCCAGATCTTGAGCGCGATTTCGAAGACGACGCGCGACAGCAGCGCGGTGAAGCCCTGGCTGCGATGCCCGCCTTCGCCGCCACTCAGCCAGAATTCGCCGTGATAGCAGACCTTACCAGTGATTCGCTCGATCGCCGGGGCCTTCGAATAAAAGGTCTCGTCCGGGTCGGGGGTCGAGTTTGGGGTGATGTACTTGTGCCGGTGAATGTTCAGATGCTGGTCAAGCGAGACCTCATCCAGGTCCAGCCGCCGAATCGCTTGGGTGTGCACCAGTTCGTCACGATCGTTGAAGCCGCAGACCCAGAAGGCATTCGATTCATCCACATATGAGCTGCAAACATCGAACATCGGGTAGATCGGCGACCGGTCATGCTGGGCGTTGCGCATCTTGCGATACTGCGCAAAGTCACCGCCAATCTCGAGCCGCATGCCGGCGGCCTCGAGCTCTTTGGTGATATTCCCCACGTTCATGATCATCGTAAACAGATTCGTTGCAGACATTGATGTTCCTTCCTCTGGATGTGTCACAACCACAAAAGGAAAAATATCAGCGAATGGCCAGTTTCGCGCGCGTGTTCTTGAAAAAAAGCGCATTTTTTATAAATCCGAGTCCATTACGAACTCTTCCGGTACTGGTGGGAACGTGCCTTCGCGCAGTGCGCTGATATCAACCTTGTTGGTCATTAGAACCAGAACGGCGAGTCCCGCAGTGCCGTCTGGAAATACGCAGCCCATCAGCAATCTCTGAAAGCTGATCGGGACGGGCTCTTCGGTGTCTTCGCGCGGCAGGTGCGCATGCAGATGGTCCAGGCGAACCCCGCCCTCGCCATAGATGCGGGCATAGGCTCCGGCGATGAAGTCATTGAAATTGTTGCCTGCATTGTCGTCTTCGGACAATCGGCCGATGGCGCTTTTGGACCAGGCCCAGCCGAACCAGAGCGCGTAGGCAGAGCGTTCGCCGACCTCGACACAGATCCAGCCCTTTGGGCTTTTGCGGTAAATGACGAGGAACGGTCGGACGTCCGACATGGCCGGATCCTCGATCTGGGTCAGCGCCTGGCCCCAGGCCGCCAGCGCGCAGCGCATGATCGGCAGGCCATCGCTCGCGATCCGCACGATGGGATGCTGTTGCGAAAAAAACTCGCGTCCGTTGGCATCTAGATAATGAGCGCTTTCAAGCCAGTTCAGGCTTCGGCGCGTCATGGCAGAGCGTCCGGACCACAATTCCAACTGCCGCAGAAAGCTTTCGGCGTCGGCAATGGCGTCCTTTCCATAGGGCGTCAGGACATATCCCTGCCTTTCCAGCGCAAAGAGTTTGCGGCCCTTGATTCGCTCCAGATCCGAGATATGCCGCCGCACCGTCTGCCGTGTCGCCCCCAAAAGATCAGAGGTTTCCGTCAGGTTGAGGTTCTTGCTCAGCGTGACGAAGGCGCGCAGCATCGCGACGGTCACGTCGCCGGGGTCTTTAGATCGGGACACAGTCTTCTCCGTTCGCTGCTCAATCGGCCGGATGATAGTTCATACACCACTAGAACATTTTTTATACGTAAACGTCCAGAATATTTGCAATTTTCAACAAGGCTGCTTCCGAAGTATGACAACTATAGCGCGACTATCCTACTGTTCGCTCTATCGAAACAGTGTCGGTTTAAAAACCTTATAAGTGAGGAGATTAGATGAAATTGTCCAGTGAAGAGATTGACCGTCACGTCGGCGCGAAACTGAGGTTTTTGCGCGAAGCCAACGGTTTGTCGCAGGCGGCGCTTGCGGGGGAAGTGGGCGTAACTTTCCAGCAGGTGCAGAAATATGAGCAAGGCAGCAATCGCATTTCCGCCAGCAAACTCTGGCAATTCTGCGAGGTTCTGAACGTCACCCCGAACAATTTCTTTGAGGGAATCGACGAAGAACTCGCCACGAAACAGAATCACATTCCCCGCAAAGTGGCCGAAACAGCCTGGCATCTGCACCAGCTCAAGGATGCGCAGATCAAGCACAACATGCTGGAACTGATCCGGCTGTGTCAGGGCAGCGACGCGAAGGGAACGGCCTGAGCCGACAGTCGGCGGGTGTCCGTCGCAGGCCCGGTGGCCAGTCAAGGTTTTGCGGGCGTCCCCTGTTTGCCCGCAAGTTAACGAGAGATGTCTTTACCGTAACCAGTGTTCGCGTTGTTCGTAACGAGTGATTTTTTTGCACTGCGCATCGGCCTTTTCGGTGCGCAGTGCCTGTTTACTGTTCGTTCGTCACCAGTGCCCTGTTCGTAAGTCACCAGTGACCGCTTTACCGATTCGTTCCGAGTGCTTGTTTTATCTTGAAAAAGGGCAGGCCGTGCGCTGTTCGCCGGTCTGCCCTTTCCCCCTTTCGCCTTGCCTCGCCCGGGTATGAAAGGTATCCAAAATCCTGAACAATCCATGACCTTCCTAACCTTTCAGGTGGCTTTCAGGCATGCTTCAGGACCAAGATCGCATTTTCACGAACCTCTACGGGATGCATGACCGCACGCTCAAGGGCGCCCAAAGCCGTGGCCATTGGGATGGCACCGCGAAGATCATCCAGAACGGTCGCGATTGGATCATCGACCAGATGAAGGCCAGCGGCCTGCGCGGTCGCGGCGGCGCGGGCTTTCCGACCGGGCTCAAGTGGTCGTTCATGCCGAAGGAAAGCGATGGCCGCCCTGCTTATCTGGTCGTCAATGCCGACGAATCAGAGCCGGGCACCTGCAAGGACCGCGAAATCATGCGGCACGATCCGCATACGCTGATCGAGGGCTGCCTGATCGCCAGCTTCGCGATGCAGGCCCATGCCTGCTACATCTACATTCGTGGCGAATACATCCGCGAGAAAGAGGCCCTGCAAAACGCCATTGATGAGGCCTATGACGCTGGTCTGCTGGGCAAAAACGCCGCCGGATCGGGCTGGGATTTCGATCTTTACCTGCATCACGGTGCCGGCGCCTATATCTGCGGTGAGGAGACCGCGCTGCTGGAAAGCCTCGAGGGCAAGAAGGGCATGCCGCGGATGAAGCCGCCGTTCCCGGCGGGCGCCGGGCTTTATGGCTGCCCCACGACGGTGAACAACGTCGAATCGATTGCCGTCGTGCCGACGATCCTACGCCGCGGGCCGGAATGGTTCGCCGGATTCGGCCGTCAGAACAACGCGGGCACCAAGCTTTTTGCCGTATCGGGCCACGTCAACAACCCCTGCGTCGTCGAAGAAGCGATGTCGATCACCTTTGAAGAGCTGATCGAAAAGCACTGCGGCGGCATTCGCGGCGGCTGGGACAATCTGCTGGCGGTGATTCCCGGCGGATCGTCCGTGCCCTGTGTGCGCGGCGAAAAGATGAAAGACGCGATCATGGATTTCGATTACCTGCGCGGCGAACTGGGCTCGGGCCTGGGCACGGCGGCGGTGATCGTGATGGACAAGAACACCGATATCATCAAGGCGATCTGGCGGCTGTCGAAATTCTACAAGCACGAAAGCTGTGGCCAGTGCACCCCCTGTCGGGAAGGCACGGGCTGGATGATGCGGGTGATGGATCGTCTGGTGCGCGGCGACGCAGAGGCGGACGAGATCGACATGCTGTTTGACGTGACCAAGCAGGTCGAAGGACACACGATCTGCGCGCTTGGCGACGCGGCAGCTTGGCCGATCCAGGGCCTGATCCGCAACTTCCGGGACGAAATCGAGGACCGGATCAAATCCAAGCGTTTCGTCGCCTGAGCGCGGCGCGACCGCCAGCATTGGCGGTATCCCGCGCAGTCGCTGCGCTAATTTCATCACGTTGACGCGGCATGCGCGCCGGTGCCGTTGCGTTGACCGGTAACTTTACTAGAAACGCCA
Organism: Thalassococcus sp. BH17M4-6; assembly: GCF_049323015.1. Taxonomy (NCBI): domain Bacteria; kingdom Pseudomonadati; phylum Pseudomonadota; class Alphaproteobacteria; order Rhodobacterales; family Roseobacteraceae; genus Thalassococcus; species Thalassococcus sp. BH17M4-6. The sequence continues at coordinate 10,699 of NZ_JBMPGU010000029.1, read as the reverse complement.
CAACCGGGGGTTTTCCCCGCACTCTCTTGCGCACAAAGGTTACTGCCATGTCCCGTCTTGCGTTCGCCCTTCTTGCCGTGGCTGCCACGCCCGCCCTGGCCGCCGGTCCCGACCCCGTGGAGCCGCAGGTCGCCGTCGCAGCCCCCGCGCCTGCCCCGCGCCCGGCGTTTGTCTTTTCGCTGCGCGGCGGTGTCGCCGCAAACCCGGCGTATTTCGGGTCGGACGAAACCGAGATCGGACCCGACCTTGGGTTCAAGTTCCATTTCCTGCGTCTGCCCGGCGGGCGCGAATTCGGTAATCCCGACCCTTGGGCCGACACCCCCGGCTGGGACTTTCACGGCGCATTGGCCGTCATCGGCGAACGTGACCCCAACGACCATTCCGAACTGGCCGGCCTCGACAAGGTCGACACCGCGGTCGAGCTTGGCTTTGGCATCGGCTACACCGCCCGCAATTTCGAGGCGTTCGCCGATGTCCGCCGCGGCTTTGGCGGGCACGAAGGCTATGTTCTCGAAGCCGGTGCCGATGCGGTGTTTCGCCCTTCTGACCGACTGAAGCTGACGCTGGGCCCGCGCGTGCTGTTCGGGGACGACACCTATTCCGACACCTATTTCGGCGTGTCCCCGGCCGAGGCCAGCGCCCGCCTGCCCGCCTATGACGCCGACGGCGGTCTGGTCAGCGTCGGCGCGGAACTGGGCATGCTCTACCAGATCAACGATGTCTGGGGACTTGAAGGCGCGGTCACTTACGACGCGTTCCAGAACGATGCCGAGGACAGCCCCATCGTCCGTCACGGCTCGTCAGATCAGTGGGGCATCCGCTTTGGCCTGACCCGCGTCTTCAGCCTCGGCGGCTAGCGCGAGACGCAGACAGACTGAACCGCGCGCGAGCAACCTGAAGCGGACCTTGCGCAACTGGGCGAGGAGCCGCGGCCATTGCAGTCGCGCGCGGCTGCGATCAGATCTTTTCGCTGCGCGGTTTATGCCAGCCAGGTCCGCACGCTACCCCGGCTATGCACCAAGCTCAGCCAAATCGTAGCCGCGTGGGCGCGCGACTGCGATGGCGCGGGGGCCTTCGGCCTTGATTCCGCGCTAGGGGCTTGGCTCCTACGTCCGCTCAAAGCCGTTTCAAAGCAATCGCATCACGCTATACACTTTCATTCCGGGTTCCCGGTGGGCCAAGCCGCAGCAAGGGCTTGGCCCAACGACCCGGCGCATCGAAGGCATCCAGCGCCTCGCGCCAGCGCGCCATCTCGAATTCTTGGGTCCCCGGCAGGCGCGTGGCGCGCAGCCGCGGCCAGAGCCGGACAAAGCCGTCCTGCCACGTCGCCGCATCCATGTCGCGCAGGACATCGCGTAGATGGAAACGTCTGTGGGATGCCAACGTGCCGCGCGGCGGCAGCACCGGCTGGCCGGACAGAAGGCCGTAACCGACGCAATCCGTGCCGCTGCGCATCGCACCCAGCACCGCCGATCCCAGCGACCCGCCCACCGCATCGAAAACGATGTCCGCCTGCCTCGCGCTCGCGACTACACGGTCGCTGTCCCGCTCCGCCAATGGCTGCACACCAAGCGCTCTTAACCAATCCAGCCGTTCTGGCGACCGGTACACGCCCGTGACGCTCGCCGCGCCGTCCGCATAGGCCCATTGAGCCAGAAGTGCCGCGATGTAGGACCCCGCGCCGGTCAGCATCACATGCTTTCCGGCAACCGGCCAAAGCCGCAGCAGGTGCAGCGCCGAGAGCGGATTGATATAGGCCCGCGCGGCAACCGTATCCGGGATATCGTCCGGCACCGGCACGGCAATCGCCGGATCGCAATCGACGAACCGCTGCCATGTGCCCGCACCGCGCAGGGCAAGCACCCGCTGCCCCGAAGCATGATCGCTTCCCGCCGGGGCCGACACCACCCGACCCACGCCTTCGTATCCCGCGGTCATCGGCGGGGTGATCAGGTGGCTGTAGGCCCCGGTGATGGGGATCAGGTCGGACGGGTTGATGGGGGCGTAGCGCATTTCGATCCGCAGCGCGTCCGGCGCGACCGGCGGCAGCGTACCCGACTCGAGCCGGAGCACCTTGCGCGGGTCGCCGAACGCGGCGTATCGAAGCGCGGAATTCTGAAACACCTGCTCTGCCATCACGAGGCTTGGCATTGCAGACCACGGGCGCGATGACAAGGGACGCCGCGCCACGGCCGATTCAGGCGTTGAACCCTCTTGGGTCGGGCGGTATCAGTCGCCGACCACCCGACGCCCCGCACAGCCACGACGGACCCTCCCCTTGATCGAGCTTACGTCTGTCCATGTCGCCTATCAGGACCGGGTCGTGTTGCGCGACATCAGCCTGACCCTGACCGAGCGGCGGATCGGCATCATCGGCAGCAACGGCAGCGGCAAAAGCACCTTTGCGCGGCTCTTGAACGGGCTGCTTCTGCCCTCATCCGGGCAGGTGCGCGTGGACGGACTCGACACCCGCAAGGACGGCAAGGCGGTGCGGCGCAAGGTCGGTTTCGTGTTTCAGAATCCCGACAACCAGATCGTCTTTCCCACGGTCGAGGAAGACATCGCCTTTGGCATGAAGAACCTCGGGTACGACAAGAACACAATCGCCCGGAAGGCCGATGAGGTGCTGGACCGCTACGGCCTGCAGGATCACCGCACGCACCCTTCGCATTTCCTGAGCGGCGGGCAAAAGCAGCTATTGGCGATCTCCGGCGTGCTGGTGATGGCCCCCGATTACATCGTCTTCGACGAACCCACGACCTTGCTGGACCTGCGCAACAAGATCCGCGTGGCGCGCGCCATCGACGCACTGGACCAGACCGCCGTGGTGGTGACGCACGACCTTGATCTGCTGGGCGATTTCGACCGGGTGATCGTCTTTGCCGACACCCGGATCATCGCCGACGGCCCGCCTGACATGGCCCTGCGCACCTACCGGGACACGATGCGCGATGTTTGAGCTTTACCGCCCCGGACAGTCCTTCCTGCACCGCCTGCCCGCGGGGGCCAAGGTGTTGGCGCTCGCGCTCTGCGGCACCGTCGTCTTCCTGATCGGCCAGCTTTGGCTGATTGCGTTTTGCCTGCTGGCGGCGCTTGCGCTTTATCCGCTGTCGCGACTGCCGCTCGCAACCGCATGGGCGCAGATCCGGCCCGCGCTGTGGATACTCGTGGCGATTCTCATCGCGCAGGGTCTGATCAACGGCTGGACCGCCGGCGCGTTCGTGGTGGCGCGCTTTGCCGCGCTGTTGCTGCTGGCGGGGCTGCTGACCCTGACGACCCGGGTGTCGGACATGATCGACGGGATCGAGCGGGGGTTGTGGATGCTGAAGTATCTGGGCCTCAATCCTGCAAAGATCAGCCTGGCCCTGTCGCTGGCGCTACGGTTCATCCCGGTGCTGGCCCAGATCACCGCCGAGGTGCGCGAGGCGCAGAAGGTGCGCGGGCTTGACCGCAGCATCGTGGCCGTCGCCGTGCCTGTCGTCACCCGCACGCTGCGCATGTCCGACGACATCGCCGAAGCCATCGAAGCGCGCGGATACAACGCCTGAAACCCCTCCGGAGGCAGCACCTACATGAGCACCAAGGACATCGTCTATATCGCCCTTTTCGCAGCGCTCACCGCGGCGCTGGGCCTGTTCCCGCCACTGAGCCTGCCCGCGATCGGCGTGCCGATCACCGCGCAGACCATGGGTGTGATGCTGGCAGGCGCGCTGGCGGGTGCGAAACGCGGCGGGCTGGCGCTCCTGCTCTTTGCGGTGCTGGTGGCCATCGGCCTGCCGCTGCTGGCCGGCGGGCGCGGCGGGTTCGGCATCTTTCTGGGGCCGTCGGGCGGCTTTGTCCTGGCGTGGCCGCTGGGGGCCTTCGTGATCGGTTGGCTTTTCGAACGGCACCGTGGCGCCGTGACCCTGCCCCTTTCGATGCTCTACATCGCGGCGGGCGGGGTCGGGGTCGTTTACCTCATCGGCATTCCCTGGCTCTCATTCGCAGCCGGGCTTTCGCTGCCACAGGCCTTTGCCGGATCCATCGGCTTTGTGCCCGGCGATCTGATCAAGGTGGTGCTGGCTGCCCTCATCGCCCGCGGCGTGCGCCGGGCCTATCCGGATCTGGCATCGCGAAGGTAGGCGACACTCCGGTCAGGACGCCTGAGCCACAAAGTAGGGCTGCAGCGCGGCGCGCAGGTTGTCCGGAATTGTAGCGGAGCCGGCCTCGCCCCGGGCCACGCAGACCCAGACGATCTCGGCTGTCGCGCGCAGCGTGCCGTCTTCTCCGGTCATGCGCGGGGCAAAGCCAAGGCTGGACCGGCCCAGGCGGCGGATCGGGCAGTCGATCTGCACAAGGTCGTCGTAACGCGACGGCGCATGAAACAGCACTTCGACCTTGCGCACATGAAAGACAAACGCCCCGTCGGGGCGGAAATGGTCGGAAAGGCCAGCCTCGCGCAGGAAATGGCTGATCGCCGCCTCGAAATGGCTGACGTGCGCGGCGTTGTGCATGTGCCCGTGCATATCCACGTCGCGGAAGGGCACGGCGATGCGGTAGGGTGCGGGCACGATGCGGCGTCCTTGCAAATGGGCGGGTGTGTTCGGCATACGCTGCGTTTCAGGATGGCGCAATGTTGCGGCGGATGGTCGGTAGCAGGAAAGGATCGGGATGCCGCTCTGGGATCGTCTGAGACAGCACAGTCGGAACCGCCCGGATGCCTGCGCCGTGGCGATCGACGGCCGGGCGCTCAGCTACCGCGATCTGGCGCGCCGCGCCGCGCGGTTGGATGCCTATGTCGCGGCCCTGCCCCGGGGGCCGCGCCCGCAGGCGCCGCTGCGTGACGTCCCGGTCTTTGCGTTGCTCATGGGAAATCACCCAATGGTGGCGGAATGCTTGGTGGCGGCGCTGGCAGGGCAGTCCTGCGTGATGTTGCTCGACCCGTTGTTGCCTGCGGCCCAACTGCGCGCCACGCTGGAAAAATTGCCGCCGGACGTGCTTTTTATTGCCGGGCAATGGGCAGAGACCTTTCACGGCATGGGCTTTCCGGTGGTCCCGCTCGACACCCCCGCCGACCTCGATGCCTTGTCCGACACAGATCCGGCGCCAGCGGAGCCGAAAGACAGCGATCCGTTCCTGATCGCCTTCACCTCTGGCACGACCTCGCGACCCAAAGCTTTCCTGCGCAACCGGCGCGGCTGGCGCGTGTCGCTGGGGGCTGGGCGGGCGCATTTCGGTACGCACCCCAACCTGCACACCTTGTCGCCCGGCCCGCTGACACATGGCCTGTCGCTATACGCATTGGCCGAAACGCTGGACGCCGGCGCGTGCTTTCATGCCATGGGGCGCTTTTCGGCCAGCACCGCATGGGACCTGATGGCGGATCATCGGCTGGCGCGACTGGTCTGCGTACCCTCAGTCATCGACGCGCTGTACATCGCCGCTCCCGACCGCGCGCCGCTGGACAGCCTGCGGCAGGTGACGACCGCCGGAGCCAAACTGGACGACCGATTGCTGGCGGAGCTATCAAGGATCGCGCCGCGCGCAAACGTGACCGAGTACTACGGCGCGTCAGAGCTTGGGTTTGTCACCACGGCGTCGCATCGCCCCGATGAGCCGCGCATTGCAGGCGGGAGGGCCGGGGTCGGCCACCCCTTTCCCGGGGTCGAAATCGACATTCGCGCACCGTTGGAAAGCGGTGAAGGAACGATCTGGGTGCGCAGCGCGCAGACCATCGACGGCTATCTTTGGCAGGACGGCGCGACCGCTTTCCGACGGGACCGGGACTGGGCCACCGTGGGCGACATCGGGCGCATCGATGGGAATGGGGCCCTGCGGATCATCGGCCGCGCCGACGGCATGGTGATCTCAGGCGGCAACAACATTTATCCCGAGGAGGTCGCCACCTGCCTGCGGCACCACCCTGCGATCACCGAGGCGGCGGTGATTGGCCTGCCTGACCCGTCGCTTGGCCAGGCGGTTGTCGCCGTGCTTGGCCTGGACGCACAGAAGCCGGCCCCGACCGTGGCGGAGCTGACCACCCATTGCGGGGCGCATATGCAGAAATACAAGGTGCCGCGCCGGTTCCTGATCACGCAGGAATGGCCTATGACGGCCAGCGGCAAGATCGCCACCGGCCAGCTTGCCCAATGGATTGAGAAGGAGGATGCGCGGCTTGTTCCACTCTGACCTGCCGGAAGACCGACACCCGGTCATCGTCGCCGCCCGCCGCAGCCCCATAGGCCGCGCCTTTGGCGCGCTTTCGGAGATCGAACCGCAGGATCTGGCCGCGTCGGTCCTGCGCGCCGCCCTTGCCGACAGCGGAGCGGAGGCGGAAGAGGTGGACGATGTCATCCTTGGCAATGCGACCGGCGGCGGCGGCAACATCGCGCGGCTGTCCGCGCTGAGCGCCGGGCTTCCAGTCAGCGTGCCGGGCGTCACGCTCGACCGTCAGTGCGGTTCGGGCCTTGATGCGATCGTGACCGCCTGCCATCTGGTCGCGGCGGGGGCCGGTACGCTTTACCTCGCGGGCGGGGTGGAAAGCACCAGCCGCGCACCCTGGCGGGTCGCCCGGCCCCGCCGCCCCGGCGATTTGCCGTCATTCTTCGGCCGCGCCCGGTTTGCCCCCGATGATATCGGCGATCCCGAGATGGGCGTTGCCGCGGAAAACGTCGCCCGCCGTTACGGCATCAGCCGCGCGCGCCAGGATGCGCTTGCGCTGCAAAGCCATCGCCGCGCCGTGGCGTCGCAGGCCGACGGGCTCTTTGACGCCGAGACTGTTTCCATCACGACGCCGGGCGGGGTGGTGTCGCGGGACGAATGCCCGCGGGCGGACACGTCGGCGGACCGGCTTGCCGCCTTGCCACCGGTCTTTGCCGACGACGGAACCGTGACCGCAGGCAACGCCTGCCCGCTCAATGACGGGGCATCGGTGGTTGTCGTGACCAGCCTCGCGCAGGCGCGGCGCCTGGGCCGGCGGCGCGGACTGCGCTTTGCCGGGGCGGCGACCGCGGGCGTCGCGCCGGGCATCCTCGGAATCGGCCCGGTGCCCGCCACCCGCAAACTGCTGACGAAACACCCGGATCTGTCCCTCGATGACGCGTCAATCATCGAATTCAACGAGGCCTTTGCCGCTCAGGTTCTGGCATCGCTGGACGAACTGGGGCTGGCGGCTGACTGCATAAACCGCGACGGCGGCGCACTGGCGTTAGGGCACCCCTTCGGCGCGTCCGGCGCACTTCTCGTGACGCGCATCTTTCACCAATTTCAGCGGTCCGGCGGCAGGCATCCGGACGGCGCGCTGGCTTTTGCCACCATGGGCATCGGCGGCGGCATGGGTCAGACAGCCGCCTTCCGCAATTTGGCGATCGGTTAGACCGGCTACCGTACAAATCGCCTGTGCCAGTCGGACGCTTTCGCCGAAGTCCTTGCGGCTTCCAGCGGGACGGTCGCTTGATCCGTCTTGGGCGCTCAGACCTTTCCGTCCGGCGGCAGGACCTTCTGGACGATCAGGCCGGACAGATCGGCCAAATCGATAGGCTGTTCTGGCTGCAATGACTCCGGCTGTAGGCGCGCGCGTAGTGCTTCGCCCCAACCTTTGTGATTTCAACGCGTTCGATAACCCGTTGCGCACAAAGGATTTCGTGGACTACGCACAAAGGTTTTCGCCGTCAGTTTCAGCACGCACCGGCTCCCATAATGCCTCTCAACCCCTTCTTTTTAGTCCTTTCACAGCGAGCATGGAAGCCCAGTGCTCCTCGCGACAGCTTCCCGGTCTTCATGAGAATGGCAGGAGACCTTCCGGGCCTGCATGCATTGGCTGAGCGGGAACCTCCCGGCGCTCGGCGCGCGTGCGCGCTTGTATCTGCAACCATTACGGAAATCTGGGTTAAGGCGAGCGGTGAGCGGCCATTCACCATATCCGCATCCCCTGCGTCAGCCTCCCGGCTGACTTGGCAAGCATGGAGCCCTGAGGCATGTGCAGAAGCTACAAGTGCCTTCGCTGAACTGCGCACGCAGCATCTTAGCCTCAGCTCGCACCGTAGATGTCCATAAGGAGATCGGGGTTTGTACCTTCGCCGAGCAATTCCTCCTTGAGATCCCCAAGAATCGGCAAGATCTTGTCGCGTCGCCGCTGGAGGTTGGCACTCGGTCTACGGCGGACAATCAGATCAACTTCGACTTCCTCGATGATCGCCAGGAAATCGTCGGCCAAGGGATCAATGCCAGACACCAAGGCCGTGGGGTCTTTGAGGCGCCACCTGAGAAGACCCGCGAGCAGAAAGGGCGCGTAGTTGAATTTGGTGTATTCTTCACCGATGTTGCGCCTAAAATCCGCCAGCGTGCGGCTTGCCAATCTGTCAACGTCCTTCCGAGACAGTAGCATCGGGGTCATGTCCGACCGCGACAGCAGAAAGGCCATGCACGCGCTTTGCCGATTCCACACCCAGTTCTCGACGTCCGAGGACAGAAGAATCTCGACGACGCGCTCGACGGCCTCCTCATCGCGAAGGATCCGTCCCAGCCCCTGGAAGACGAGGACCCAGCTCATCTGGTGGCGCACGAACGGGTGGGCACGCCCACGCGTCTCGATGCACTCCGTCAACCATTTGACCACGTCGGTCGGACAGCGCCGGAACTGCCAGGTCAGGAACTTCAAGGCCGCGTTGTCCTCGGTCCCTGCGCCCGTTTTGCCGGCCAGGCGTCTGCGTGTAATGTCCAGCGCCTTGTCTGTCAGGATATCGAGTCGCTCAATTTCCTCCCGGCCAATTTCGGCGGGAAGATCGCCATCGCTGGAGATGCAGTATTGTCCAAACGGCCGTTGCGACAGCTTCGCCGCGAGCGTTTCCCAATCGGGGTTGATGCGGAAGGGTTCCGACTGGAGAAGACTGAGCAGCCCCTCGGCGCGTGCGGTGTCTTCCCAAGCGGGCATCCCGCAGGGAAGAACCAAGCGCTGCGGGATTGAGACATGGTGCTGCTGGCTTTCGATGATCTCATCCCAAGATCGGGCATCTTCTTGCGCATCGTCCCAGTCAACCGTGAAGCTCCGACCCAATATTGGCGCTTCCATCAGGATTCTTGCCCGACCGGCCGCCGGTTTCTGCTCGACCCAGAGCGACACGGCCGCCTGTTCCCTCAGCGGCGTGCCGATCGCGATGGTCGCCTTTCGCGGTGGTGGCGAAGCTTCCTTTCGAAGATACACGGAGACATTCTCCTGCCCCGCCGGTATCGCGAGCGTTGCCGGGTCGGGACTCCGATAAGTGCGGCCGGCTTTAAGCGTCTCTTCCGGTTTTATGAGATCGAAATTCGCCGCACCATCAGCCCCGTAGACGATGGTGGACAGCCTGGGCAAGAAGTCGAAAAAGATCGGCGCCCCGTCCCCGGCCCTATGCGCCGCAAGCAAGGCGCCGTGTGCCACGGCCTTTGCCGACAGCACGCTGACGGAAACGGGCGACGAGACCCCGATACTTGCGGCGATGCGGTTCTTGAGAGCCCCTTCGGTCAGAGTCTCCAAGATCACCACGTCGCAGCCCTGCAGGTCGAGACCCTCGTGGAATTCCGTCATCTTTTCGGCAGCTTGGTATCCGCTCAAATCGAGGAGCTCCCAGTCCCCGTTCTGGACCCGAACCATCTCGGGCGGACAAGTGATTCCCAAGGCCATCTTTCCGACTGAACGTGCGATGGCGCGATGGGCCGTTCTCGATGTGAGGCCGGCCTGGCCGATTGCGGCCTTACGCGCGGCATGCACGAGATTTTCGTATCCGATACTCCCCGGCGTATGCGTCGCAGCCTCGCGCCGTTCCGGTGCCAGGACGCCGCGTGCCCCCCTGATGAGAAGGTGTTGAACGGCCAAGCCACGCCTGTCCTGGCAGACCACACCCAAGCGCTGTCCTTCCGCAACGAGACCATGCTCGATTGCATAGAGCGCTGCGAGAACAGGACGCCAGACAAGGAGGCCGTTCCGATACTTGCCGGCGGACAGTGCAGCGAGCAGGTGTTCCTGTGCCGTCTCGGACCCGTCTTGGCCCTCGTCGATTGACGCGATGTTGTAGGCGGCCCCCTGGGCCGATCCCGCGAAGCAGGACGCCAACTTTGTGACGTCCTCGTCCTTCATTTCGAGGAGCTCCCGGACCGAAATGCGGCGCTCTGGTGCTCCGACTTCACCCCATCCCCCACCAAGTCCGTGAGGGGCGGCGTCTGCCTGAGCGCCTCCGATCCAACGGCTTGTGCCAGCATTTCCGACATTAACGATAGAAGTGAGCGGGCCACTTGGAACTACTTCGACGGGGCCGACCTCGTCTTCCTCCCCCGGCCTTGAGCGCCAATTCTTGGCAACGAAGTCGCGCCAACCGTTTACGTCAAACCCGCAGAACTTCCTGGCTGTCATTTCGATGTCTCGTGGATCTCGCCCCGCACGAAATCGCGCACCGCCTGAAACCCCTGGACCTGTCACGGAATTGTTCCGCTCCTTTGACTTGGTATTTTGCCACAAAGGAGAGACATCATGGCATCGAACCCCCCCCCGGAATTCCGCGCAGAAGCAGTGCGGGTAGCGTTAACCAGCGGGCTGCCGCGAAAGCAGGTTGCTGCAGATTTTGGCGTTGGCTTCTCGACACTGAGCCGTTGGATCCAGCAGGATCGGCGCAACCCAGAGAAGCCTTCAGCACGACGTTGTCCAGCATCGTGTCGGCCAGCAGCCGCTTGAGCTTGGCATTCTCGT
>NZ_JBMPGU010000028.1:22453-23269 GCF_049323015.1 Thalassococcus sp. BH17M4-6 | reverse complement strand
AGGATGACAGCCAGATAGAGCCAGCCTTCGCGGGTCCACACATAGCTGATGTCGCCCGCCCATTTCTGATTGGGCGCATCTGCGTGGAAGTCCCGGTTCAACAGATTGGGCGCGATGTTGAAGGCATGGTTGCTGTCCGTCGTCGCCTTGAACTTCCTGTTCCGCTTCACCTCAATGCCATTCTCGCTCATTAGCCTGCCGATACGGCGGTGCCCGACTTCAAGGCCCAATTCCTTCAGTTCCTCTGTCATGCGTGGTCGACCATAGCTACCCAAAGACAGGGCGAACTGCTCGCGAATGTGCGCGAGGACCACCATGTCCTTTCGCTGGCTCTGGCTGAGCGGACGATTGCGGTAGGCGCGTGACCTGCCCCCCGAAACTTCCCTCGTTGTGATGTAGAGTTTGCTCAACCTTCTGAAGGAGCAAACGAATGCGAAAGAGCCGTTTCACCGAGGCGCAGATCATCGGGATGATCAAGGAACAGGAAGCTGGAATGCCGACGGCCGAGGTGTGCCGCAAGCACGGTCTCAGCCAGGGCACGTTCTACAAGTTCAAATCGAAGTATGGGGGCATGGAGGTGTCCGACGCAGCCAAACTGAGGTCGTTGGAAGACGAGAATGCCAAGCTCAAGCGGCTGCTGGCCGACACGATGCTGGACAACGTCGTGCTGAAGGCTTCTCTGGGTTGCGCCGATCCTGCTGGATCCAACGGCTCAGTGTCGAGAAGCCAACGCCAAAATCTGCAGCAACCTGCTTTCGCGGCAGCCCGCTGGTTAACGCTACCCGCACTGCTTCTGCGCGGAATTCCGGGGGGGGG
>NZ_JBMPGU010000028.1:0-22443 GCF_049323015.1 Thalassococcus sp. BH17M4-6 | reverse complement strand
GTTCGATGCCATGATGTCTCTCCTTTGTGGCAAAATACCAAGTCAAAGGAGCGGAACAATTCCGTGACAGGTCCAAGATGATCCGCTACCGGTCGATCAGACCGCCAGAGGTCGAGCTGCGCCAGCGGCTTCGGGATCTGGCCAATGAACGTCGCAGGTTCGGCTACCGACGCTTGTTCATTCTGCTGCGCCGCGAGGGCGAGCCTTCGGGCATCAACCGCATCTACCGGCTCTATCGCGAAGAAGGGCTGGCGGTGCGCAAGCGCCGCGCCAGGCGCAAGGCCATCGGCACACGCGCCCCGATCCTGGTCGAGGCGCGGCCCAATGCCCGCTGGTCTCTGGACTTCGTGCACGATCAACTCGCCTGTGGGCGGCGGTTTCGCATCCTGAACGTCGTTGATGACGTGACCCGAGAATGCCTGGCAGCAATCCCGGACACGTCGATCTCCGGACGCCGTGTCGCGCGGGAACTGGCCCGGGTGATGGAACGACGGGGCAAGCCCGGCATGATCGTCTCTGACAACGGCACCGAACTGACCAGTAACGCGATCTTAACCTTTGTCGCCGAGCGCGGGGTCGAATGGCACTACATCGCCCCCGGCAAGCCGATGCAGAACGGGTTTGTGGAAAGCTTCAATGGCCGCATGCGAGACGAGCTACCGAACGAGACAATGTTCCGTGACATGGCCCACGCCCGATCCACGATCCGGGCCTGGGCAGCAGACGACAATGAGGAGAGGCCACATTCGGCCCTCGGCTACCAAACGCCCAGGGCGTTCGCCGAGGGCCTGCTCACCGCAACCGACTGCCGCGCTGCGCTACCTGAAAGCTACGCGCATCTGCCGGTTGCTCCACCTGCGCCAATCGGCGTATCAACCCAAAGGGCTCCGGTTCCGGCTGGGTGAAAGTTCAGTGGCAGGTCAGTCTGTCTGCGCGCCATCCAGTTCGCCGCTGCCCCATCCGCGAACGGCAGCTTTTCGACATAACGTGTGATCTGACGCAAAAGCCGGTTTTGCCTGGGATCTGGAAAAACGGCCCACCGCGGAGGAGCACCGCCCGTCGGCAGGCTATCCTAGTGCGAGATCATCCAGGGCCGCTTGGTCGGGAAACTCTTGGAACCGTCGGGACGCACCAGCGTCTTTGACCCAACCTTTTGCCCGCCGGCACAGCAGCCGCAACCGGGTCCGTGGGTGCCCGAACGTTTCGGGCTGTCGGCGCTGCGCTCGTTGGTCTCGAAGGCGCGGCGGCGGTCGCTGCTCATCCCGGCCAAATGCGGCGCGTTGATCAGCACGCGGGGTGCCTCGGCTGCGCAGTCCGGGCAGGCGCAGGGCGCGGCGAAGTTCTGCAGGGAGGCGTGTGCGGTGAACGGCCCGCAATCCTCGCACCAGTAGTCGTAGAAGGGCATGTCATGTCTCCGGTTTGGGGCAGCGCGCGGAGCGGTGGCACCGCGCGCCGACGGGATCACAGATCGTGAGCGATGGGCATGTCGATGGACCTGTCAAGGTACTTGGTCGGGCCACTGGCGTTGGGCATCATGTCCCATTCGAAGATGTCGTTGGGCAACCAGAGCGTCGCACAGGCGTTGGGAATGTCCACCACACCCGAGATATGGCCCTGCACCGGGGCGGTGCCGAGGATCGAATAGGCCTGCGCGCCGGTATAGCCGAATTTCTTGAGGTATTCGATGGCGTTGAGACAGGCCTGGCGATAGGCGACGTGCACGTCGAGATAATGCTGCTCTCCGGCCTCGTCGACGCTGATGCCTTCGAAGATCAGGTAGTCGTCATAGACCGGCTTGATCGGGGACGGCTTGAAGATCGGGTTCTTGACGCCGTATTTCGCCATTCCGTCCTTGATGAGTTCGACCTTGAGGTGCAGCCAGCCGGCCATCTCGATGGCACCGCAGAAGGTAATCTCGCCGTCGCCCTGGGAAAAGTGCAGATCGCCCATCGAAAGGCCCGCGCCGTCGACATAGACCGGGAAGTAGATCTTGCAGCCGCGGCTCAGGTCCTTGATGTCGCAGTTGCCGCCATGTTCGCGCGGTGGCACGGTGCGGGCGGCCTCGGTCGCCGCCTTGTCGCGGGCGTCGCCCTTCATCGCGCCCATATGCGCGCTTTGGGTGTTCGGCAGTGCGGCCAGCGGCGGCACACGATCGGGATCGGTGTTGAACAGCTTGGTCTCGCGGCTGTTCCACATGTCCAGCATCTTGCGATCCGGCAGACAGCCGATCAGGCCGGGATGGATGAGGCCCGCGTATTTCACCCCCGGCACGTGGCGCGACTTGGTGAACATGCCGTCGAAATCCCAGATGGATTTCTGCGCCGCCGGAAAATGATCGGTCAGGAACCCGCCGCCGTTGTTTTTCGAAAAGAAGCCGTTGAAGCCCCAGTTCATCTCTTCCACAGCACCGATATCAAGGATGTCGACCACCAGCAGATCGCCCGGCTCTGCGCCTTTGACGCCGATCGGCCCTGACAGGTAGTGCACCTGCTCAAGCTCCACGTCACGCACGTCCGATGCGTCGTCATCGTTCTTGATCTGGCCGCCGGTCCAATCGTAGGTTTCGATCTTGAAATCGTCGCCCGGCTCGACCCAGACATTGATCGGAATGTCCGGATGCCAGCGGTTGTGCACGTTCTCGTTGGTGTGCGGGCTTTCGCTCAGGTCCACCGAAATCAATGTATCAGCCATGTGCTGTCCTCTCCTTTTGGTTGGTAAGTCTTTAAACAGACAGAAATTTCGAAACCTTGGCCTCGTCGACCCCGTCGCGCGGGCTGTCGTGCACGAAGGTTCCGTTCTCGATCACGATGACCCGGTCCGCGACATCGAGCGCGAAACTGAGCACCTGTTCCGACACCACGATCGTCAGACCTTTCTGGTCCCGGATGGCGCGCAGGGTCCGGGCCATTTCGCGGATGATCGACGGCTGGATGCCTTCCGTCGGCTCATCCAGCAGCAGCACCTTGGGATTGCTGGCCAGCGCCCGGGCGATGGCCAGCTGCTGTTGCTGGCCCCCCGACAGGTTGCCGCCCCGCCTGCCCTTCATCTCCAGCAGAACCGGGAAAAGCTCGTAGATGTCGCCGGGGACGGTGGACGATCCGGTGACTGTAAGGCCGGTTTCGATGTTCTCCTGCACCGTCATCGACGAAAAGATCATCCGCCCCTGCGGCACGTAGGCCAGACCGGCGGCTACGCGTTCGTGCGGCTTCTTGCCGGACACCGCCGCACCATCCACACGCGTGACACCGCCGCTTTCGCCGACGACGCCCATCAGCGTCTTCATCAGCGTGGTCTTGCCCATGCCGTTGCGGCCCATGATGGCGACGATCTCGCCGCCCGGCACATCCAGATCCAGCCCGTGCAGCACCTCTGACTGGCCGTAGGCCGCGCGCAGGTTTTCGACATTCAGCATCGGAATTTCCTTTCAGTGGCCCAGGTAGACTTCGATGACGCGTGGATCGTTCTGCACCCGCTCCATCGACCCCTCCGACAAGGTCTGGCCCTGGTGCAGGACGGTGACCCGCGTGGCGATGTCGGCGACGAACCCCATGTCATGCTCGATCACGATGACCGACCGGTCCTCGACGATCCGGCGCAACAGCGCGGCGGTCTTTCTGCGCTCGGCCACGGACATGCCCGCGACGGGTTCGTCCAGCATCAGAAGTTCCGGGTCCTGGATCAGCAGCATCCCGATCTCGAGCCACTGCTTTTGCCCATGGCTGAGAAAGGCCGCCTTTTCCTCCAGCAGATCTTCAAGAAAGATCGTCTCGGCAATCTCCTTGATGCGGGCGCGCACGGCGCTGTCGCGGCGGAACGTGAGCGCGCCAAAAACGCCGTGGCCCTTGGGATAGGACAGCTCGAGGTTTTCAAAGACGGTGAGGTCCTCATAGACCGATGGTGTCTGAAACTTGCGTCCGACACCCGCGTGCACGATCTGGTCTTCGCGCATCGCCAGCAGCTCGCGGTCCTTGAAGGTGACAGAGCCGGATGTGGCCTTGGTCCGCCCGCAAATGAGGTCAAGCACCGTTGTCTTGCCCGCACCATTGGGGCCGATGATGACCCGGCATTCGTTGGGTTCGACGTAAAAGCTCAGATCGTTCACCGCCTTGAAACCGTCAAAGGACACGGTCAGCCCTTCGACCATCAGCAGGAAATTGGGGTTCTGTGCGTTCATGGCCGGGCTCCTATTCCGCCGGGGCTTCGTTGGGGGCGGCGGTGGGTTTGCTGCGGCCCTTGAGCGCCAGCAGCCGTGGTTCGATATGCTGGGCGTAGACCCCCGCCAGCCCATTCGGGAACACCATCACCACCGCGATAAAAAGCCCGCCCAGACCCAGCAGCCAAAGCTCGGGAAAACTTTCCGACAGCGAGGTCTTGGCCCAGTTCACCAACAGCGCGCCATAGACCGCACCGAGGATCGACAGCCGTCCGCCAACGGCGCAGAAGATCACCATCTCGATCGACGGGACGATCCCCACCAGCGTCGGCGACATGAAGCCGACCTGCAGGGTGAACATCGCCCCACCGATCCCGGCAAAGGCCGCACCAAGGCAGAAGATGAAGATCTTGAAGCTCGCCACGTCGTAACCTGAGAAGCGCACCCGGTCCTCTTGGTCGCGCATGGCGATTAGCAGGCGCCCCAGCTTGGACTTGCGCACGTATTGCGCGGCCAGAAGACACAGGAAAAGAAGCGCGCCGTTGACGAAGTAGAGGATTTCCTTGGCGCTGTCGGTACGGATGTCCCAACCGTTAAGCGTGCGCAGATCGGTGATGCCGTTGACGCCGCCGGTGAACCCCTGCTGGCCGATGATCAGGATCGTCAGGATTGCCGCAAACGCCTGGGTGATGATGGCGAAATAGACCCCGCCCACCCGGCGCCTGAACATCGCCACGCCGATGATGAGCGCGAAGACAACCGGAACGGCGACCACGGCAAAGAGTGAGAAGACCAGCGAATTGAACGGCTCCCACCACCACGGCAGTGCGGTCAGCTGGTTCCAGTCCATGAAATCGGGGATGCCCGGCGTGGACTGAATCGCCGTGTTCTCGGGCGTTGACGCCTCAAGCTTGAGGAACATCGCCATGCAGTAACCACCAAGCCCGAAGAACACGCCCTGGCCGAGGCTCAGGATCCCGCCCATGCCCCAGCACAGCACCAGCCCCACAGCGACAAAGGCATAGGTCAGGTATTTGCCAAAGAGGTTGAGCCGGAAGCTGTCGAGTGCGACGGGTAGCAGGACAAAGATGATGAGCGCGAGAATGGCAAAGCCGAGGATGTCGCGGCCGGAAAAGAGACGGTTGGACGTATTCTGCATCACAGATCTCCGATCACTTGCGCAGTTTGAGAGAAAAGAGGCCCTGCGGACGCACCATCAGGATTGCCACGACCGTGAGCAGCGTCAGCACCTTGGCCATCGAGCCCGAGAGGAAGAACTCCATGATCGACTGCGCCTGGCTGATCGAGAACGCGCTGGCGATGGTGCCCAGAAGGCTGGCCGCGCCGCCAAAGACCACGACAAGGAAGGTGTCGACGATGTAGAGCTGCCCGGCGGTCGGCCCGGTGGACCCGATCATGGTAAAGGCCGATCCGGCGACGCCCGCGACGCCGCAGCCGATGCCAAAGGTCATCCGGTCGGTCCAGGCGGTGTTGATCCCTACGGCATCGGCCATCACCCGGTTCTGGCTGATCGCCCGCACCTGCAGACCCCAGCTGGATTTGAACATCATGTAGTAGACGCCGATGGAGATACCGGTGGCCAACACCATCACGAAAATGCCGTTGATCGGCACTTCGATCATGTCCGTGAGGGGCAACGACCCCATCATCCAGTCAGGGATGGTCACGCCCACCTCGCGCGCGCCGAAGACGCTGCGGTAGACCTGTTGCAGGATCAGGCTCAGGCCCCAGGTCGCCAGCAGCGTGTCCAGGGGACGCTTGTAAAGGTGACGGATCATCGCCCATTCGACGAAAAGCCCCAGCGCCCCCGAAGCCAGGAACGCCAGGATCATCGCCACGAAGAAATAGATGCTGAAAAGGCCCGGCAGATAGGCGGCGAAAACCGTCGACGTGAGGTAGGTCACGTAGGCGCCAAGAATCATGAATTCGCCATGCGCCATGTTGATGACGCCCATCTGGCCAAAGATGATCGCAAGGCCCAGTGCCATCAGCACAAAGACAGAGAACAGGATCAGGCCGGCAAAGCCCTGCATGGCAAAGATCGCGCCAAGCTCGCTCATGGAATAGTCGGAAAACATGCGGGTTCCTCTGGCTGGGACGGACAGACGGGAGCGTCGGATCAAATCCCGGGGCCGCGTGGGATGGTCGCGGCCCCGGAGACCAAAGGCTTACTGGTAGCCTTCGGGGAACGGATCGGGCTCGACCAGCTCGGCGGTCTCATAGACCACTTCGTATTGCCCATCGGCCTGGGCACGGCCCACACGGGTCTTGGACCAGAGGTGATGGTTCTCGTGCACCTTGACGTAGCCTTCGGGTGCGCTTTCCAGCTCCACACCGATCTGTGCTTCGCGAACCTTGTCGATGTCGAAGGACCCGGCCTTTTCCACCGCCGCCTTCCACAGCCACGGCCCCAGATAAGCGGCCTGCGTCACGTCGCCGATGACGATGTCCTCGCCCCACATTTCCTTGAAGGCCTTGACGAATGCGACGTTGTTTTCGTTATCCAGGCTCTGGAAATACTTCATGCAGGCATAGGTGCCTTCAACGTTCTCGCCGCCGATGCCGCGGATCTCGTCCTCGGTCACAGAGATGGTCAGGACGATCGGGCCTTCCTCGGACGGGTCGATGCCAGCGGCCTTGAGCTGCTTGTAGAAGGCGACGTTCGATCCGCCGACGACGATGGCATAGATCACATCGGGCTTTTTCAGGCGAATCTTGTTGATGACCGAATTGAACTGCGTGTGGCCAAGCGGATAGTAGTCCTCGCCCACGACCTTGCAGCCGTCCATGAACTTTTCGATATGCGCGCGCGCGATCTTGTTCGAGGTGCGCGGCCAGATGTAATCCGACCCCAGCAGGTAGAACGACTTGGCGCCTTTGGTCTGGTTGACCCAGTCCAGGCCGGCGATGATCTGCTGGGTGGCTTCCTGCCCGGTGTAGATGACGTTGGGCGACTGTTCGAGCCCCTCGTAGAAGGTGGGATAGTAAAGCATACCGTTGTTCTGCTCAAAAACCGGCAGCACGGCCTTGCGGCTGGCCGAGGTCCAGCAGCCCATGACCGACGCGACCTTGTCGTTGACCAGCAGCTTGCGGGCCTTTTCGGCGAAAGTGGGCCAGTCGGATGCACCGTCTTCCTGGATGTATTCGATCTTGCGGCCAAGGATGCCGCCCTGGGCGTTGATCTGCTCGATCGCCAGCTTTTCCGCCTGCACCGAACCGGTTTCAGAGATGGCCATCGTGCCGGTAACCGAATGCAGGATGCCGATGGTCACCGTATCGTCCGTGACGGCCAGACCGGTGGTGTTGATGTCAGCGGTGGCATAGTCCTGCGCGAACAGAGCCTTCGGCGCGAAAAGCGACGCGCTCAGCGCGGCGGTGCCCGCCATGAAGGCGCGGCGGCTTGGACCGTTCAGCGGTTTGGGGGTTTTTCGATCAGTCATGGACAGCTCCTTGTCGGCGTGAATTGAGTGTTTTTTGGGCAGAGGCTCTGCCGTGCCGGGTCACTGTCGGTCAGGATGCTGCGCTGCAGTATACGTCAATTGACGTATGTGGCTGCGCGTAACTACCCTGTACACATGGTCATCGAAGGAGCCTGCGGGGGATGCCGGGCGCTTTCAACGACCCTTTCCGCAGCGCATCCCATTCATGTCGAACGCCATTGAAAGCGAGGACAGCGGATGTCCGTCACCTACCGTGCGACCCCGGAAAAGCGGCAGTACAACCGCTGGGTCGCCAATGAGACGATGGAGGATTTCGCCCTGCGCTTCACCGCGCGGCGGGCGCGGCGCTGGTCGGCGGCGCGGGTGGCCAACACGGCCATCGGGTCGATCTCGTTCCTGGCGCTCGAGGCGATCGGGGGCGCGATCACGCTGACCTACGGCTTTGACATCGCCATCACCGCGATCATGCTGGTGGGCGCGATCCTGTTCCTTACCGCCTTTCCGATCAGCTACTACGCCGCGCGATACGGCGTCGACATCGACCTGCTGACGCGCGGCGCGGGCTTTGGCTACATCGGCTCTACGCTCACCTCGCTGATCTACGCCAGCTTCACCTTCATCTTCTTCGCGCTCGAAGCGGCGATCCTGGCGCTGGCGGTGGAATTCACCCTCGGTATCCCGCTGATGATCGGCTATCTGCTCAGCTCGCTGGTGGTGATCCCGCTGGTGATCAACGGGTTTTCCAAGATCTCGGTCTTTCAGGCCTGGACCCAACCTGTCTGGGTGGTGCTGCACATCACGCCGTTCGTCATGCTCGCCTTCGTCGGCTACGACATCGACGGCTGGGCCAGTTTCCAAGGCAGCACGCCCGAACCCGAAACCCAGAGCGGGCGGCTGGTGATGCTGGGTGCTGCGGCCGGTGTGGTGTTTTCGCTGATCGCACAGGTCGGCGAACAGGTGGACTTCCTGCGCTTCCTGCCCGAGCCCAAAACCGCAGCAGAGCGTCGTCGCTGGTGGGCCGCGCTGATCACCGCCGGACCGGGCTGGTCGGTGCTGGGTGTGCTCAAGATGCTGGCCGGGTCCTACCTTGTGACCCTGGCGTTGACCAAGGGCGTGCCGATGACCGAGGCCGCCGATCCCACACGCATGTATCACACCGCCTTTTCCGAGGTGATTGCATCGCCCTGGCTGGTGCTGTTGCTGACCTCGGCTTTCGTGGTGCTGAGCCAGCTCAAAATCAACATCACCAATGCCTATGCCGGCTCCATCGCCTGGTCGAACTTCTTTTCGCGCATCACACACAGCCATCCGGGCCGGGTGGTCTGGCTGGTCTTCAACGTCGCCATCGCGGTGATGCTGATGGAGCTGGGCGTGTTCGGCGCGCTGGAAGCGACGCTGGCGCTTTATTCCCATGTGGCGCTGGCCTGGATCGGAGCGCTGGTGGCCGATCTGGTGATCAACAAACCGCTGGGCCTCAGCCCGCCGGGGATCGAATTCCGCCGCGCGCACCTTTATGATATCAATCCCGTCGGCATCGGCGCGATGGCCAGTGCCTGCGTGCTGTCCCTCCTGGCGTTCGGCGGCACCTTCGGGATGCTTGCACAGGCAATGTCGGCGCCGCTGGCGCTCTTCAGTTCACTGCTGCTTGCCCCGGTCATCGCCTGGTGGACGGACGGAAAATACTACATTGCCCGGCCGACGCCAAAGATCGGCACGGTCGACAAGACCTGCAGCATCTGCGCCTACAGCTTCGACGCAGAGGACATGACCCATTGCCCGTTCCACGCCGGCCCGATCTGTTCGCTGTGCTGCACGCTCGACAGTGCCTGCCGGGACGCCTGCAAACCCGAGGCGCGGATCACCGCCATGACCGCCAAGACCTTGCACACCTACCTGCCCCAGCGTGCCGCTGCCGCACTGATGACACCGCTGGCGCGCTTCGTCCTCGTCACCGCCCTCATCGGCGCGGTCTTCGCCCAGCTGCTGCTGCTGGTGCGCGCATTTCGCTATGCCGAGAATCTCGATGCGGTGCTGACCGTGATCTTTTGCATGACGCTGATCGTTATCGGTGTCTGTGTCTGGATGTTTATCCTGATCAACGAAAGCCAGCACAAGGCCCGCGACGAGACCGCGCGTCAGACCGAACGCCTGCTGGCCGAGGTGCGCGCCCATGACCGCACCGACCGCGCCCTGCAACAGGCCAAGGAAAAGGCCGAGGCCGCGAACGTGGCCAAGACGCGCTACATGACGGGGCTCAGCCACGAATTGCGCACCCCGCTGAATTCGATCTATGGCTTTGCGCAGATCCTTGAAAAGGATCCCGAGGTGCCGGCCCACCGGCGCACATCGGTCACGACGATCCGCCGCTCCTCCGAACATCTGGCGGGGCTGATCGAGGGGCTGCTGGATATTTCGCGGATCGAGGCGGGACGGCTGGAAATCAGCCGTGACCGCATCCACCTGCGCATGTTCCTGGGACAGGTCACGTCGATCTTTCAGGAACAGGCGCGCGAAAAGAACATCGCCTTCGCGCTCACCACGTCGGGGTCACTGCCCGAATGGGTCAGCTTTGACGAAAAGCGCCTGCGCCAGATCCTGATCAACCTGCTCTCCAACGCCCTGCGCTATACCGAGGCCGGATCGGTTGGAATGCACCTGAGCTATCGCAACGAGGTCGCGGTGATCGACGTCACCGACACCGGGATCGGCATTGCACCCGACAAGCTGCCGCGCATATGGGAGCCGTTCGAGCGCGGCATTCACCCGATGGTCTTGGGCTCGGGCCTTGGCCTGACCATCACCAAGCTGCTGGTCGAGATTCTGGGCGGCGACATCGAGGTGGACAGCACACCGGGCAACGGCAGCCGGTTCCGAGTGCGGCTGATGCTGCCGTCGATCCCGGTGGGCAGCCGCTACGCCCCGCCCCCGCAGCCCGACAGCGCGACTAGCCTGCCCGCCACCGGTTATCTGGGCGCGCGGCGGTCGATCCTGGTGGTGGACGACGACCTCAATCACCTGCAACTGGTGGACTACTTCCTGACCCCCATCGGTTTTGCCGTGCTGCTGGCCTCCTCTGTCGAGCAGGCGCTGGAAATGATCGAGGATATCGCGCCGGATCTCTTTATCCTCGACATTGACCTGCCGGGTCACGACGGCTGGCACCTGGCGCAGCTCCTGCGCGACGGCGCCCATCGGTCGACCCCGATTGCGATGATCTCTGGCCACGCGATGGACGCCGAGAAGCCCGCGCCCGAACTCAAACTCTGCGATGCCTTCCTTGCCAAGCCCTACAACCTTGATGACCTGCTGGTTCGGATCGCCGAATTGCTGCGGCTTGATCTGGTGACCCAATCCGACGATGCCGACGCCGCGCCGCAGGCTGACGCCCTGTCTGCCACGGACCGCGCCGAACTGATCGACCTCGCGCAGGACGGCATGGCGCACGCGCTAAGCCGCAGGATCGACGCGCTGGCAGAAAGCGGCGCATTGGCAGGCAGCGACCTGGCCGCACTGCGCCGCGCCGCGGCCGGGTTCGATATGCCCGCAGTCCTCGACCGCCTGAAAGACATGCCCCATGCCGCCCCTTGACCGTGAACGCCAGAACATCGCCCTCGTTGTGGATGACAACCCCGACACGCTGGGCATGGTGTCCACCGCGCTCGAAGAAAGCGGCATCACCGTGCTGGTGGCCCGCGACGGGGACACCGCCATTTCGCTCGCCCGGCGCATCCGGCCTGACGTGATCCTGATGGACGCGGTGATGCCTGACCCGGACGGGTTCGAAACCTGCCGTTTGCTGAAATCCGGCACCGACCCTGTGCTGGCGCCGATCATCTTCATGACTGGCCTCACCGAGCCCAAACATATCCTGAAAGGTCTGAACTCGGGCGGCGTTGACTACATCACGAAGCCGGTGGTGATCGAAGAGCTGCTGGCCCGCATCACGATTCACGTGGTCAACGCCAAGATGATTCAAAGCGCCCGCGAAGCGCTGGACAGTTCACGCGGGTCGGTGATCGCCTTTGACGGCAACGGCCACATCGTGTGGGGCAGCCCCAACGCCACCGCAAGCCTGGCCTCACAAACCCGCGATGAGGGTAGAGAGCAACTGTCGGCCTCGCAGGACTTCCGGCTTTGGCTGCGCGACTGCCGCCGTTTGCCGGCATCGCAGATCCGTCCCTTTGTGCACAACGACCTGAGCATCAGCTTTCTGTCGATCACCTCGTCGCACGAGGTTCTTGTCAAGCTGTCCGACAGCAACCTCGGCACGCCGGTCAAGCGGCTGGAACAGGCCTTTGGCCTGACAGCCCGGGAATGCGAAGTGCTTTACTGGCTGTCGATGGGCAAGACCAACCGCGACATCGCACAGATCCTGTCACTCAGCGCGCGGACGGTGAACAAGCACCTGGAACAGGTCTTCCAGAAGATGGGCGTGGACAACCGGACCTCGGCCGCGGTCGCCGCCGACCGGGTGCTGCACCAGGCCTAAGGCGTCCTGGGGAGTGGGCAGAACTTGGGGGTGTCTGGGTATGTTGGCTCAAGGGTCGTTGCGACGGTTTCCGCTATCCATTTGACTGAGTGATCTGGATTTCTTCGCAGGTGATGTGCCAGTCGAAATGCTTGTCCCAATAAAGAAAGTGCCTGTGGTTGCGAAACGTACGGCCGGTCATCGGATTGTCGCGCAGCCGGTCGAGATAGGTCGAACCGATACATTCGAACAGGCCGATCTTGTGATCGCAGGCCTTGAGATAGGGAAAGTTTTCGCTGGTCGTGAACATCTCGTCGAAGAACATCACGGACGACACATTGTCGAACTGGACCTCGAGACTCGGATCGAGCGCGTCGAAGCTCCAGCGCAAGTCACCGGGAAACCTTGGCAGAAGCGGGGTGGCCTCGCCCTCGGCGATCAGGACGAGGCGCTCGGCGCGTTCCTCGTCCTGACGCAGAATGGAATGGACACTGGTCATGGATACCGGATCGGGTTGCCATCGACGTAGATCGTCGTCTGACCACCGTTATTGCCACCGGGTGATCCGCTGTTCTCGGGATTGAAGATCACGTTCTGTCCCTGGTCATTCTCGCCGCGATACTTGCCATCGCTGCCTGGAATTTCAGTGTATTCGCCTCCGGTTTCGTTTTCAAAGTCTTCCCAGGCCTGATCCGGGCCACCTTCCTTGATGCCCTGGGTCTTCTTGCCGCCTTTGGCATCACCGTCGGGGTGCGGGTTCACACCTTCGATGCCACCCCAGGGGTTGGTGCCACCCGCGGCTGGGCCGGTGGTGCCAGGGTTCGTTGCGCCGGGATTGGTCGCGCCGGGGTTAGTGCCACCGTTGCCGCCGCTTCCGCCACTGCCACCGTTGCCGCCGCTTCCGCCACTGCCACCGTTGCCTCCGCTTCCGCCGTTGCCGCCACTGCCACCGTTGCCGCCGCTTCCGCCATTGCCGCCATTACTTTCGTTGAAGAGAATGTCGGCCAGGCTCGACAGCAGATTGCCGATTGCGGCCGCGAGCCCCATCAACCCGCCATAGATGCCCTGGCCAAAGGCCTCGGCGGGAGATTGACCGCCGACATCACAATAAACTGCGCAGGCGATCCCCAGGACCCCGGCGGTCAGCACGGCATAGTCGGCCGAGATCGCGAGGTTCCCGCTGGGATCCTTCCACTGGTAGGGGTTGTTGCTCACATATGTATAGAGGTTCAGATCGCCGCCCGCGAAACCGATGGGGTCGGGTTGCAGGAACTGGCCCAGACCGGGGTCGTAGTGCCGCGCGCGATAATACATCAGGCCGCTTTCGGCATCGACCTCTCGCCCGGTAAAGCCATAGCGCAGGGCAAGTGGCCCGGTCGCGCTGCGTTGACCGAAAGCGTCGTAACGGTACGAGCCCGCAACGGTTCCGATGCCGCTTTGCACGACCTCGATGGGCGACCCAAGCCGATCGGCCAGGATGTCATAGGCTATGCCCGCGCCCGGTGTCGTGTCGGCCCCGTATTGCTCGAGTGCAATCGGTTCGTCGACCTTGTCGGAATGCAGCCAGCGCGCCACGAGGGCGCCATCGCGAAATTCCAGCGCTACGTCGCTGTGAATGCGGTTCCGCAGGCTCCAGGCATCCAGCACATAGGCTTCGGTCACGCCGTTGACCGTCTTGGCCACGCGCCGGTCAAGCGCATCATAGGCATAGCTGGCCGTTGTCGCCGGCGACACATAGCCGGTTAGTCGGCCCTGACTGTCATAGCTGTAAAGCTCGACCGTGCCGTCAGACTTGGCGGTGCGCGAAATGCGGTTGCCGCGGTCGTCATAGGCATAGGTGTAGTCGGCATCCTCGGTCAGCTGGTTGTCGGTGTTCGAACTGTAGAAGGCCGACAGATGCGAGGTGATCCGGTTGCCCTCGGCGTCATAGGCGTAATCCTCGATCGGCAGAGGCATACCGCCCTGCGTCACCGGGATGCCCTCGGCCACTTGGGTCAGGCGGTTGAGGTCGTCATAATGGAGCGCCCGCGAACTGGCGGGGTCCAGCAGGTCGAGGATCTGCGTCAGCTGGCCATCGACATCGTAGTCAAAGCCAAAATCCGACAGCGCCACCCCAGAATGCGTGTGGCTGAGTGCCGACAGCAGACCATCGGAATAGGCGTAATCCGATGCCCGCCCCGTATCGGAGGTGAGAGAGGTCCGGCGACCATTGCCGTCATACTCAAAGCTGTAGCTAGCCGCCCAAGGCGCATTGAGCGACACCAGCCGGTCTTCGACGTCGTAGCCATAGCTCGTGGCCCCGCCGAGGCTGTCGGTCGAACCGATGCGTCGGCCAAGCGCGTCATAGGTGTAGCTGAGCGTCACGCCGGGCTGCGGGCCGACTGCGCCATCGGTGGTGACCGATACCAGCCGGTTGCGGACGTCATATGCAAAGGTCAGCCGTGTGTCGTCATCGGCGGCTTCGACCATGTTGCTACGCGCGTCATAGGCATAGCTCATGGTGTTGTCCGGCGTCTGCACCAACACGCGCCGCCCCAGCCCGTCATACTGGGCGGTCTCGGTGCTGCCATCCTCGCGGATCAACTGGGTCAGGTGGCCACGGGTGTTGTAGCCTTTCTGAACAACCGACCCGGACGGATCGGTCCGGCTGATGACGCGGTCCAGCGCATCATAGGCATAGCTGGTTGTCCCGCCGCGTCCATTGGTGACCGAGGTCAGGTTGTTGCGGTCGTCATAGGCAAAGGTCTTGACCTCGCCCGCGCTGTCGGTCAGCGCCACAAGTCGGCTGACAGCATCATAGCTGTAGCTCTGCTCGGCACCGTCAGCCTGGATCAGACGCTCGACCTCGCCCGCGGCATTGTAGACCCGTTGAATGGTGCCCACGGCGGGGTGATTGACCCCGACGATCCGCTCCATGTCGTCGTAGATGATCGAACTGACGATGCCCGTTTCGTCCTGCACCTGCGCAAGGTTGCCCGCCGGTAGATAGGCATATTCCACCGGGTTGTTCAGCGGCACGCCAGCGGCGTCGGTGACAACAAAACTGACCTGTCGGTTCAACTCGTCAAAGCCGCGGCGGATCTGCCGTTCGTCAGGCGTGCCCTGCGCCTCGGCAACCACGGTGACGTTGCCCGAGGGGTCATAAGTCATCTGTGTGACCACACCATCGGCATAGGTGGCCGTCTCGAGGTTGAGCTGCGCGTTGTAGCTGAGGGTGGTGGTGTTGCCGTTCTTGTCGGTGCGTGTCGCGACCTTGCCTTCGGGTGTGTAGGTATAGCTTTCCTGTCCCCCCTCGGCATCGGTGACCGACAGAACCTCGCCAAAGGCGTCATAGCTGTAGGTCTTGGAAAAGCCGTCGCCATCGGTGCGCGTCTGCACGCGGCTGAACAGCGGATCATAGGTGAACGAAAGTGTCTTTTCCGCCGGGGTGCCGACCGCTTCGGTCACCGAGGCGACGTTGCCTAGGCTGTCATAGCTGATCGTGTCCACCCGCGTCGTGCCGTCTGGCCCTGGCCGTTCGACCCGAACCACCAGGTTCTGGTCGTCCCGGATCGTGCGGCTTTCGCGGCCCAGCGGATCGACCGTCCGGATAACCGAGCCGAACTGGTTGACCTCGATGGTCGTCACCTGTCCCTTGCGGTCGGTGACCGTGGTGATCCGGTCTTCGGGTGCCACATACAGCAATGGTTGCGTTGCCGGTCCGCCAAGCCCGTCGATCAGACCCAGCGACGAGGCCACCTGGCTGGAAACGGTCGAGCCATCGGCCAGAACCGCGCCCGACAGATTGCCGACGGCGTCATAGGTCACCGACGTGGTGTTGCCATTGGGGTTGGTCGCGCTGACCAGCCGCCCGGTTTCGTCATAGGCAAAGACGACCTTGGACCCGATGGGTTCGGTCACTTCGTTGAG
The DNA here is from genome assembly GCF_049323015.1 of Thalassococcus sp. BH17M4-6. Classification (NCBI taxonomy): domain Bacteria; kingdom Pseudomonadati; phylum Pseudomonadota; class Alphaproteobacteria; order Rhodobacterales; family Roseobacteraceae; genus Thalassococcus; species Thalassococcus sp. BH17M4-6. The sequence goes on along the minus strand of NZ_JBMPGU010000028.1, from coordinate 6,452 downwards.
GTTTCCGATATCGTCATAGGTAAAGGAGGTGCTGCGCCCGTCCGGATAGGTGATCGAAGCCAGCCGCCCCTCGGCGCCGTAGGTGAAGCTGGTGACGCCACCGACCTGATCGGTGATCGTGGCCAGCCGCCCGTCCGGACCATAGGCGTATTCTTTGCGATTGCCTTGCGGATCGACCATCGCGGTCTGCAATCCGCTCGCATCGTATTCGATGACCGTGCCGTCCTTGTACCGGCGCTGCCAGGTGCCGTCCGGCAGGCGCGTCAGTTCGGAAAATTCGCCATCGCCGGACACGAACGTGCCGCTGGCCGAGGGTTTGGAGTAATGTACCGTGACGCTGAACCGCTGGGACGAGATCAGGTCAAGGCTGCCATCACCGTTCAGATCGGCGATGTCGATGGCGCCGAAACCGTAATTGACCAGTCCGCTTTCAAAGGGCGCAAAGGTGCCGTCGCCATTCGAGGGATAGACAAAGATCTCGTTGCCGGAGGTCACCACAAGATCGGTCAGCCCGTCGCCATTTGCATCGGCCAGGTTCGTCGGCAGGCCGGAGCTCGCCGAAGGCGGCCTTGGCAACAGCGTCGGCGCGGCAAAGGCCTGACCGGTCGTGTTCAGCAGAATCTGCAGCTGGCTGGCCGTCGAATAGACAATGTCCTGCAGGCCGTCCTGGTTGAAATCGTGCAGTTTGAAGAAATTGCCGAGGAAGTTGAACCCGCCATTGCCGGCCCGCAGGGTCCGCAACGTGTAGCTGCGATTGCCGTTGTTAAAGACGAAGTCGACACCGTCCCGGGTCCGATAGGCGACATCCGGGAAGCCGTTGCCGTCGACATCGGCAACCTCGACCTGGAGCGTACCGCGACCCGAGAACGAGCGGTTCGAAATCTGCACCAACTGACGCCCGGTCGGGCCGCCATAACTCACCCAGATCTCATCGTTGACAAGAGAGAAGAACCCGGAATTGGCCCCATAGATGATGTCTTCGAACCCGTCGAGGTCGATATCTTCGACCACGATGTCCAGCCCGCGACGGCCGGTGTTCAGCTGCTCAAAGCCCTTGAAATAGTTGCCGAAGCCATCGTTTTCGGCATAGCCGTAGCCGCGCTGGTCCTGCAGCACATAGGCAATATCGATCGCGCCGTCATTGGTCAGCTCGCCAATGTCGATATTGGCCAGGTTGGGCGGGTAGCTGCCGGTCTGCGGCACCGCGCTGGGATTGGCCACCTGCAGAAACGGTTCCTGCTGCCATTCTCCGGTCGCGATGTTGAGCAGCGTGCCGACCGATCCGCGGCCGCTTTCGCCATAGGTGACGTCGATGTCGCCATCGCCATCCACATCGGCGGCGCCCACGCCGGCCGTTCCGATGGTCGGGAAGACCAGCGGCTCGTCCTCGAACTCGGTCAGCGTCGGCTTGGGATCGAAGGTGGCGACCCCGTCATCGTCGATGATCGCGACCTTGCCGTCGGGGCTGACGATCAGCTTTTGCAGCTCATCGATGGCCCAGCCATTGCCATAGGGGCTGTCGGTTTCGTTCTGCACATACAGCTCGGCCTGATGTGTGGCGCTGACCGTTGAACAGGCGTATTTTGCGCGTGCGACAAAGTCGTAGCCATAGCGTCCGCTGTTCAGGCCCGACGCATCCAGAGGCAGCGACTGGCGCAGGGTGACGGCTTCGCCGACCAGCGCCGGGCTCTGGCCGTTCAGGCCGCTGCGCGGGGTCCATTGATTGGCATCACTGACCGACAGGCCGCCAATGGCCAACCGCGTGCTGAGCGTCTCGGGCAGCGAGGCGTTGGCTCTGACCGTGACGTCGCCCGCCACAAGGATAGTCGGGTTGGCGGCCTGGCTCTGGTAGCTCAGACCGACCTGTTGGGTTTCGCCAAAGGCGGTGTAGCCCGGCAGGGTATAGGTCTGGTTGTAGTTGCCTTCGTAAGAGGACAGCCAGCGATTGCCTGTCGGTTGATCCGCCGAGGCGCGGGTAACCGGCGCCTGCGGCAGGAAGCTGAACAGAGTGCCTTCGGTAAAGGTGTTGGTGGTGGCGCTGACCGTTGCGCCGCCGCTGTCCACAACCGCAGCCGCCGAGGCGCGGAACAGCCCGCTGATCCGGCTTTGCCGCCACAATTCCAGCGTCGTGCCTTCGGGCAGCAGATCGGTGTTCGGACCGCGCACGGTCAGGCCCTCGGTAAAGATCGCCCCCGGTGCATCCAGCGCATAGATGTTGCAGGCCTGGGTGTCGTCGGGCAGGCCCGGTTCGTCGAAAAGCTGCGGCAGGTTGCCCAGGCACACCTCACCTGTATAGGCGCCGCCACCGCTGTTCTGGATGCTGTCCGCCGCGATGGTCACCGTCACACCCGACAGCGCGCCCGTCAGAACCGTCTCGATCCCGGCGACAACCTGTGCGCAGCCGTCGTTGAGCGGCACCAGCAGAAAGTCGGGATCAAGATCGCGGTTCTGGTTTTCGGTGACGGTGATGGTGCGCAGGGTGCCCAGGTAACCGCCGGGTCCGCCATTGGCCGATGGTTCGATGATCACCTGATCACCGCCTGCGCTGAGGCTGCCAAAATCAAAGGCGCCGCTTGCGTCGGTGGTGGTCATCAGCGCCGCATCGCGCAGGCGCACCGGCATGTCGCCAAGGGGCTGAAGGGTCTTGGCATCCAGCACGCGGCCAAAGACGCCGGTGTCGCCCGCCGTGGCATCGACCACGTCGATATTGAGAACAGCGGTGTCGGTCAGCGTCCCGTCGGACACGCCCACGGTAAAGCTGTAGCTGCCCAACTGGCCCGCCTCGGGGCGGAACCGCAGCGCGCCGCTCGTCGCTTCGAGCCCGATGCCCTGCGGCAGCGGGAGGGGTGTGGCAAAGAACGAGATCGGGTCGTCATCGGGATCGCTTCCCGTCAGGTCCAGCGCCAGTTCCAGACCCAGCTCGACCACATAGCGATCGCGCAGATCACCAAGCACCGGCGGCTGGTTCAGCGACGCGGCGGTCACGGTCAGGCTGGCGGTGTCGGTCAGCAGACCGTCATCGACGGTGGCCATGATTTCGTACTCGCCCGGCTGATCGGCCACAAAGCCGACCTCGCCATCGCCAAGATCGGCGAGGAACGGGTCAGAGCCCGCGGGCTGCGCGGTGATGGCATAGCTGAAGGTCAGCGGATCATTGTCGGGATCGGAGGAGCCTGCGGCGGAGTAGGTCACCTCGGTGCCGACATCGACATCCGCCGGCCCGTCAAGTGCTGCGACGGGCGCGCGGTTGGGGGCGGTCACCGTGAAGGTGACCGGGTCGCTGTCGAATTCGTAATCCGACACGATCAGCTGCACCACATAGTCGCCCCGCCGGTCCGGAGACAGGCTGGCCAGCGGCTGATCGGCATCCAGCAGGACGGCGCTCGATCCGTCGGGTCTGCTCAGCAGCGTCCAGGCGTAGCTGAGCACGTCGCCGTCGATGTCGGAAGAGGTCGTGCCGTCCAGGGTGGCGGTGTCGCCGACAAAGGTCTCGGCAGGGCCGGTAATCGCGGCGGTCGGGGGCGAGTTGAGAACCTCGACCTCGATCACCGCCGGTTCGGCGATCAGTTCGCCGTCGGTGGCGGTGATCTGCAGCAGATAGGTGCCGACGCGGTCGGGGGCAAAGGTCAGCGCATCGCCCGGCACGACCGCGGCGTCCAGAGCGGCGGCGCTGCCATCGGGCCGCGCGATCAGCGACCAGCCAAAGCTCAGCGCATCGCCATTGGCATCGTAGGCATAGAGGGACGCGGTCAGGTCGACGGTCTCGCCCGAGATCAGTTCGAAGCGCGCGCCACCGTCCACAACGGGCCGCAGGTTGGTGTTGCCGACAAACACCGTATCGGCCACCGAGGCGCCCGCGCCATCGGCGACGATCAGCTGCACCACGCCCGAGCCGGGGCCGGTGCAGACCGGATTGTTGCGGTTGAAGGGGTTGGTCTTGGCGCGGTCTTCCGCCTGCAGGGTGCCCGCAACATAGGCGCCCATATCGGCCTTCTTGCCGATCTCGGCCGAGGTCACATGCACCGACACCCGGCCCGGCACCGTCCAGGTGCCATGTTCCACGCCGTCGCTGTCGATCAGCGTGACGTCACGGGTGTATTCCTGCTTGTTCTCGATCTCCCAGACCAGCAGGTCGCCCTGCATGCCGTCCTGGCGGCCGCGGCTGTGCAGCGTGATCTGCACCGGCTCCGAGGCGCTGGCGGCGAGGTCGCCGGGCAGGCGCGTGTCGAACTGGCAATAGCCGCCTGTGTCGGCGCGCTTGAAGTGATAGACCGGCGCAAAGCGGATCACATCGCGGAAGCGGCCTTCGCGGATCGACAGGCTGACATCCGGCATCGCGGTGTCGGCACCGGTCAAGGCCACGGACGATCCGTCGCCCATCAGACCCAGCGACGACCAGGCGTATTGCACCCCGCCGCTGCCGACACTCAGCGTGCCATCCAGCGACAGCTGACCCAGATCGCCGACCAGACGGTCCCGGCCCGCCTCGGCCACCGGGCGCGGCGGCGCCACGCGGATCAACGTCGTGGCGGGCACGCCCGCCACATCCGCATCGGCCACCAACAGCTGCACTACATAGTCACCCGCGACATCCGGGGTGAAGGCCACAAATCCGGTGCGCTCGGCCTCCAGCACCGCCGACGCGCCTTCCGGCGCCGAGAGCAGGCTCCAGTCATAGGACAGAAGATCGCCATCGATGTCGTAGCTCTGGCTGCCATCGACGATCAGCCGCGCGCCCACCGCGGACGTTGTGGCCGGCGCGATCCGGGCCACGGGGCGCAGGTTTCCGCCACCTGCCACGACCAGCAGATGATCCTGATCGGTAAAGCGGCCATCGTCGACATTCAGCGCCAGCAGGTAATCGCCCGCCGTATCCGCGGTAAAGCTCGACAGACCGTCGATATCGGTGCTCAGCTGCGGTGCCGCACCCGCGGGCGCGACAAGAACGCCAAGCGCGCCAACCAGCACCTCGCCATCCACATCCGTCGAGGCATAGGGTTCGACCGACAGCGTCTCTCCGAGCGCCGCACCCAGCTGATCGAACCGCGCCGAAGCCACCGGCGCCACCACGCGGCCGCCCACGCCTTCGTAGAAATCGACGCCGCGCGCTTCCAGATCGGCGCGGGTCAGAAGCGTCCCGATCACGTCCGTCAGTGTGGCCGAACCGCCGGTCTGCCCGAAGATCAGCGTCAGGTCGGTGCGGCCCGCATCGGGCGACATCCGCGCATTGGTCAGGGGATCGGTGTCCAGCTCCAGCGCATCGACCATAGCCAGCAGCCCGCCCGCGTCGCTGGCGGTATACAGGTTCCCGCCAAGCGTCACGCTCAGCGTGTCGGCCAGCGCGCCCGCGCCGTCATCCAGCACGAAGCCGTCGATGCGGGTGTGATCGCCGGGGGCGGTCAGACGCTCGCCCAGATCGAATGTGTCGGCCACCGCGGCATCGGCGGTCTGCACGCTGTCATAGTTCAGGCGATAGACATCGGTGCTGCCGGAATTCGGCAGGAAGGTCAGGTCGAGGACATCGGGCTCGGACGTCACGCCCTGCGCGTCCTGAACCCTGAGAGCGACGCGGTATTCCCCCTCGAGATCGAGTGACACGGCCGCCATCGGCCCGGTCCCGATAATCGCCGCGGCACTGCCCGCAGGCGCGGTCTCGACCGACCACATGTAGCTCAGCGAATCGCCATCGACGTCATAGCTGTCCGCGCCATCCAGCGTGACCGGAGAGGTCCCGTCCGGCACATCGCGAATCACCGCCTGCGCAACTGGTGGGAGATTTCCGGTGCCGAATGTCAGAAGCGCCGTGGCCGCGGCGCCACCATCCTGGGCCAGCATGGTGATGCGCGCAACGTAGGTGCCGCCGATATCGGGCGTCACGCTTGGACGCAGCAAAGCGGCATCCGAAAAGTCCGCCACGCTGCCTGCGGGCCGCGAAACCCATTCCCAGGAAGGCGTCAGCGCACCGCCGACGGGAAGCTCAAGCCCGTCTGTCGGATCCAGTTTGAGGGAGTGCCCGACCGCGGCACGCATCGGTGTCGGCGTATCGGCAAGGGCTTGATTGAAAAGCAGAATTTGCGAAAGGTACAAAAAAATGGCCGCGCAGCAAGCGCGCTTCAATGCAATCATAACATGTCCCCCGTAACCGGTTATCGTCTTTTGAGGACATCGTTAACCAACTCACCTCAAGTCGCAATGACAAATTCGTGAACTTTCTCGACCGATGAACAGAGGCCGCCGTTTTCCATTAAAGACCGCGCAGAACGGAGCTGATTCAGAGCTGTCGGAATCCGGATTTTCCGGTCATCAGCGCAGCTCCAGAACTCTCCCCTGAGATGATCCGCTGCCAAGCGCGACAATTCCCAGCAGCCGCGACTGCCCGGCCGAATCAATCCGGACCTCGTAGATCGCACCCGAAGGCGCGCTCCGCCACTCCTCGCGAATCTCTCCACCCA
>NZ_JBMPGU010000027.1:0-23446 GCF_049323015.1 Thalassococcus sp. BH17M4-6 | reverse complement strand
GATGGCTTCTGGCGCTGGCGGGCGGTAGCCCAGAGCACTATGTGGGCGTTTCGTGTTGTAGTGCTTCCTCCATTCTTCGATCAATATTTGCGCCTCGCGTAGGCTGTAGAAGATTTCGCCGTTCAAGAACTCATCCCGGAACCGGGCATTGAAGCCTTCACAATATCCGTTCTCCCAAGGCGACCCGGGTTCGATGTAAGCGGTCTTTGCTCCGACAGCCTCGATCCAGTCCCGCACGGCCTGAGCAACGAACTCCGGGCCATTGTCAGACCGAATGAACGACGGGATGCCGCGCAGGATGAACAGGTCGCTCAAGGTGTCGATGACCTTGCCCGAGTTCAGCTTGCGATCCACACGGATGGCCAAACATTCTCGGCTGTATTCATCGATGATGTTGAGCGTGCGGAACGCCTTTCCATCTTCGGTGCGGCAATGCACGAAGTCATAGCTCCAGACATGATCGCGCCGTTCCGGCCGAAGCCGGACACACGATCCGTCATTGAGCCAGAGCCTCCCTTTCTTCGGTTGTTTCATTGGCACTTTCAGCCCCTCTCGTCGCCACAGCCTTTCGACCCGCTTATCGTTCACATGCCAGCCAGCGTCTCTCAGCAGCGCAGCGATCCGACGATAGCCGTATCGGCCATACTGCCGGGTCAGTTCGATCATGTCGGCCACCAATCGTTCTTCATCCCGGCGGCCAACTGGCACCCTGCGCTGTGTGGATCGGTGCTGTCGCAGTACCCGGCAGGCGCGGCGTTCCGAGACATTCAGCTCGGCACGAACGCGATCAATGCAAGCACGGCGACGAGCGGGGCTTAGAAGTTTCCCTTTGCGGCCTCTGCAAGGATCAGCTTGTCCAACGTCAGATCGGAAACAGCTTTGCGCAGCCGCTCGTTCTCTTTCTGAAGCCGCTTCAATTCCTTCAACTGGTCTGTGCCCATTCCACCGTACTTCTTCTTCCACCGGTAGTAGGTCTGTTCAGTCACGCCAATCTGCCGGATCGCATCCAGTCGCGGCAGACCTTGCCCCGTCAGAACCTCAACTTGCCGTAATTTCGTGACAATCTCCTCGGGCTTTGGTCGCTTGTTGGCCATGTGTTTCCTCCGTTTTCCTAAACATAGCGGAGGACCACTTCAGTGGGGGAGGACCAATGATGGCGTTCCAGCTTGCCAATGCGACCATGGCGCGACAGCAGGATTGGAAAAACCTTAGAAAACCTGAAGATCAACGCCGACCATTGGTCTGGCGGCCGTTCCAGCTTGGCTTTGTACTTCTCTCGGCCGCCTCGAGCGTTGCACCAGATCACGAGGATCGGGGCATCATGGACCTGATCTGGTTTCCAACCGGCGGTGGCAAGACCGAAGCCTACCTTCTGCTGACCGCCTTCACCATCTTCGCGCGGCGGCTGAAACGGGGCTCAGACGGTGAAGGCGTCTCGACAATCATGCGCTACACCTTGCGGCTTCTGACCCTGCAGCAGTTTGAACGCGCGGCGGCGATGATCTGCGCAGCCAATCTCGAATGGGCCGAGCGGGGCTTCGACACCACTAGGACGCCTATTTCTTTGGGGCTCTGGTTGGGAGAGTCTACAACGCCCAACAGGAGAGGCGATGCCGCAAAGCTTCTCGACGGAGCGAACCTTAAGGACATCGGACGACCCGATCGCTTAATCAAGTGTCCCGCGTGCAACGAAAGCCTGGATTGGCATTCTGCGGGCGATGGCGTCGAGGTTACCTGTGGGACGGATGGGTGCGAGGTCGGCGAGGCGGGGCCGCTGCCGATCTATACGAACGACGACGATGTATACGACGAACGTCCGTCGCTGGTCATCGGAACGGCTGACAAGTTCGCGCAGGTGGCACGGAACGAAAAAACGGCGGCTTTGTTCGGTGCAGGCGCCTACGATCCCCCAGACCTAATTGTGCAGGACGAGCTCCATCTAATCTCGGGGCCGCTCGGAACCTTGAGTGGCCTGTACGAGACTGCCATTGACATACTGGCAACCCGCGACGGGCACCCGCCCAAGGTAATTGGCTCGACTGCCACGATCCGGAGCGCCGCATCACAGGTTCGCGCGCTTTTCGCGCGTCGGACTATGCAGTTCCCACCGCCTGGCATTGACGCCGGTGATTCCGCCTTTGCCGTCGTCGAGAAAGACCCGAAAAAGCGAGGGCGCCTATATGTCGGTGCGTCGACCATTGGGCATTCAAAGCCTGAGATGCTGCAGGCGGTCTGCGGGTCATTGCTGCAGTCGGCTTCAGTGCTAGACGGCAGCGAACGCGACGCCGCGTGGACCCTTCTTGGGTACTTTAACTCGCTCAAGGAACTGGGAGGATCGGTCTCACTTCTTCAGGTGATCGCACCGGAGACGATGCGACGGCTGGCCGCATATCGAGACGAGCCGACCCGGCCGGTCGATACACAGATCGAAATCACAAGCCGCATAGGTTCCGAACAAATCGGAGAGACGCTGGCAAAGCTTGAGCGTAGGCACGATGCGGTAGGGGCCATCGACGTTGCGCTTGCGACGAACATGATCTCAGTCGGGGTCGATGTCGGGCGGCTGGGTTTGATGGTCGTGGACGGCCAGCCAAAAGGCGTTTCCGAGTACATCCAGGCCACTAGTCGGGTTGGACGCGACCGAACCGATGGGTTGGTTCTTGGTCTGTTTACCGCTTACCGCCCGCGCGACAGGAGCCGTTTCGAAACACACGCGACGTGGCATTCCGCTCTGTATCGCGACGTTGAAGCGACTTCGGTCACGCCTTTCGCGCCTCGTGCAAGGAGTCGTGCCTTGCATGCTCCTTTCGTGGCCGTCGCCGCGCACCGCCACCCCGAGCTTTGGCAGGCTCCAGGAAGGGCAGAGGATTTCCGACCAGAATTGGAAAGGATCATCGATGAGATCGTATTGCGCGTAGGTAACCTCGGCGAGCAAGAAGCCTGCGAAGCTGCCGACACCCGGAAAGAATTGATGAAGTTCCTTGACAATTGGTGCAGACGCGATGGCCTGTCCACGTGGTGGAGTGATAAGGATGACGCCTCGCTGCTAATGTCTATGGAGCAGGCCGTGCAACGCCGCGCTGCGGGGCGAGCCTCCCGCCAACCAAAGCCAACGCCGAATACGCTCCGAGGTGTAGAAGCGACGGTCCGCATCGATCTAGAAGGAAAGTAAAATGCCGACGGGAAACGGACCAAAGATGGGCGAACTGCGGCGGGCTCAACTGGTATCGACCCACGGCCCCGGCGCTGTAGTCGACTATCTCGCCGCGAAGAATGCGCCGGTCTCTGGAGTCACGCTTGGACTGGATTTCTGGAAAAAAGACGAGTGTCGCAGGATCGTGGAGCCAGTTTTGGAAAGGCTCTTAGGTGTGCGTGAACTCTATGAGCCACCGGTTAGCCTTGGTCGCGGAGACGAAGAGCGCATTCCGGCCCTACCCGCTGTGCGTTTCCCAACCTGGCAGGAATGTCCCGAATGCCACGGCCTTCGTCATCAGAGCCAATGGTTCGAAGAAACAGGTGGAGCAGGGCTTTCCTGTCAAGCTTGCAGCAACAAGATGGGGAAGACCATTTATGTCGTCCCCGCGCGCCTAATGATGATTTGCCAACGTGGTCATCTGGACGATTTTCCATGGCGGGAATGGATCGAAGGCAAGCATGCTGATGGCTGTCGCCAAAGTGGCAAGCTAAAATTGCGGTCGCGCGGCGCCGGCCTTCGAAATCTTTATGTCGATTGTGCCGACTGCGGTAAGGGAGACAGCCTGCGCGATGCCTTCACCAAGGCGCAGCAGCTTACCGGCGGCTGTCTTGGCGGGCGTCCTTGGCTTGGCGACGATGCACGAGAAATCTGCGATGCGCCGGCGAAAGAGGTGGCGACCGCGCTGCGTGGCAGCAGTAACCTTTTCTTTCCCCACGTCGCTTCCGTCCTCACGATCCCGCCGTGGTCGGACACGTTCCGCACCGTACTGGAAGAATACGACCTCTGGAGCCGGATACAAATTGCTCGCGAAGACTTTGCAGAGGATGATAATGAACGTGACCTCGAGCGCGCAATCGAGAAGGTTGCAAAGCGTCTTGCGGAACTCACGGATATGCCCGAGCCGGAAGCGCGTGATCGGCTTGATGCAATGCTCGCCATTTTGGATGGCCTGCCCGACGCGGAGACACCTGGTGCGGACATGGCGATCAGACGCGAGGAATGGCGGCAGTTCTGCGATGCATCCGCCCCGCCAAGCGAGACATTCGAAGTTCGCAAAGAGGCCGTTCCAAATATGCTGGCTTCGTGGTTGTCCGAAGTCGTTCGTGTGCCACGCTTGCGCGAGGTTCGCGCTCTCAAAGGGTTCACGCGGCGAAACCCGCCCGACGGGACAGACGCCCAAGCCGTAGCGTCGCTGTCTTCGCGAAAGATCAACTGGCGTCCGGCCATCGCTTCCTCAGGTGAAGGCATCTTCCTGGCGCTCGACGAGCGCAGGGTGGCAGAGTGGGAAGAAGAGGACTCGGTCAAAACGCGCGCGCGGGAGTTGCACGACGCGTGGGTAGCAGACTGGCAAAATCGGTTCGGCCGCCCCGACGAAACTCCGCCGCAAGCGGTCACCGCACGGGGCCTTCTTGTCCATGCATTTTCCCATGCAGTGATGCTAGAGCTATCGATTACGTCTGGATACGGCTCGGCCTCCTTGCTTGAACGACTCTATGCAGATGCGGACGGTACGCCCATGGCCGGCGTTCTGATCTACACGGCCACCTCGGACAATGAGGGGACGCTTGGAGGGCTAGAACGCGAAGGGCTGTCGCAGCGTATTGCAGGAACAGTCCTGCGCGCGCTCAGACGGCTTGAGTGGTGTTCGTCCGATCCGCTCTGCATGTCTGGGGTCAGTACAACAAGCGACCCACTGAATGGTGCCGCTTGCCATTCTTGCCTTTTCGTTCCCGAAACAGCTTGCGAACTGTTCAACCGAACGCTGGACCGTGCAGTGCTCATCGGCGGCGCTGGAGTACCGGGATTCTTTGAAGGACTGTTGTCAACTGCGAGGAGCGACTGACGCGCACCTTGCCGTGCGAGTGGTTTAGTCCTGGACAGGTACCCCGTCGATTGGACAGGTCCCGAGCGAGAGCCCTGAATGGCGAACGGTCGATTTCCGTTCCATCTCAGCAAACGCTACTCTGGTCGAAGTGCTCAGGTCGCCCCTAGGAAAACTCATTCATTTTAATGGCTTGCGGGCAGTTCACTAAATCGGCGTAGTCATCAGGTCCGGAGAATAACCGGCCGAGAGAACGGATTTTGGGCCAACGGCCGACACGGCGATGCTCAGCCAGTCTCGTAACCCCCTTCAAACACGGGAAAATCCGGCCTCAGCCGGATTGGGAGAACGATTTCGGGTGGGGCAAGTGGCCGAGGGTAAGGGATTCGAAATGAAAGGTTGTTCAACGACAAACGGCAGGTGCCAAAAGAACCGGGCACGTTGCGCGAACCGAATCCTGTAGCTCAGAGTGCACGTCGACTGGCAAATCAGCTCCGCAGCGGCCCTGCCTTTCTAGCCGATCACCCTACTACACCTTCACACCAGTTGCTCATAGCCAAATAACGCTCTTCTTGATCGGTCTCGTGATCCATCGCGAGGCCATTCATGACTGTTACGCTCTTCAATACCGAGACGTCTTCCCGCGGCGCGCGCATGTTGCGCACGGCGCTTGGGCCGGGCATCGCCGCCTGGCTCGAGGATTCCGGCGTGGTCGAAGTGATGCTGAACCCCGATGGGCGGCTATGGATCGACCGATTGGCCAACGGTCTGGCAGACACTGGCGCGGTGCTGTCTCCCGCCGATGGCGAACGCATCATCCGGCTTGTCGCGCATCATGTCGGCGCGGAAGTCCATCCCGCGGCCCCGCGTGTCTCCGCGGAATTACCGGGAAGCGGTGAGCGCTTCGAGGGCCTGCTGCCGCCAGTCGTGTCTGCGCCAACCTTTGCCATTCGCAAGCCCGCCGTCGCGGTGTTCACTCTTGAGGACTATGTTTCCGGCGGCATTTTCCCCCCGGACGCCGCAGATCACCTCCGCGAAGGGGTCACCAGACGGGCCAATATTCTTGTCGCGGGGGGGACCTCGACAGGCAAGACGACCCTGACCAATGCGCTGTTGGCGGAGGTCGCCAAGACCTCAGACCGCGTGGTCCTGATCGAAGACACGCGCGAACTACAATGCCTGACCCCCAACCTCGTGGCGCTTCGCACCAAGGACGGGGTCGCAACCCTGTCCGATCTGGTCCGCGCTTCGCTCCGCCTTCGCCCTGATCGCATCCCCATTGGCGAGGTGCGCGGCCCCGAAGCGCTGGACCTGCTGAAAGCCTGGAGCACCGGTCATCCTGGCGGGATCGGGACGATTCATTCTGGGTCCGCAATTGGTGCGCTGCGGCGGCTCGAACAGCTGATCCAGGAAGCGGTGGTCACCGTCCCGCGCGCACTGATCGCAGAAACCATCGACCTGATCGCCGTTCTGTCCGGACGGGGCGCCGAGCGTTGCCTCTCCGAGTTGGCGCGTGTCACCGGCCTGACCGCCTCGGGCGATTACGCCCTCACCCCCCTTGTCACACAAAAGTAAGGAAACCATCCATGACCCTTCTGCCATCATTTCGCACAGCCCTTGGCGCAACCGCGCTCGTCCTGGTCGCTTTTGCCCTGCCCGAACCGGCGCTCGCCGCCGGGTCCGGCATGCCGTGGGAAGCCCCCTTGCAATCCGTCCTCGAGTCGATCGAAGGCCCGGTCGCCAAGATCGTCGCGGTGATCATCATCATCGTCACAGGGCTGACGCTGGCCTTTGGCGACAGTTCGGGCGGGTTCCGGCGGTTGGTGCAGATCGTTTTCGGCCTATCCATCGCCTTCGCGGCCTCGAGCTTCTTTCTGTCCTTCTTCTCCTTCGGCGGCGGAGCGCTGATCTGATGGAGAACCCCAACGACATTCCCGGCTATTTCGCGCCGGTGCACCGCGCCCTGATCGATCCGATCCTGCTGGCCGGTGCACCACGCACCATCGCCATTGCCAACGGCACCCTGGCGGCCGCCATTGGGCTAGGCTTGCGGCTCTGGCTCGTAGGCCTCGCATTTTGGCTAGTCGGCCACCTCCTCGCAGTCTGGGCCGCGAAGCGGGACGCACAGATCGTCGAAGTGGCGCGGCGGCATCTCCGTTACCCGTCCTGGTTCGCGGTCTGAGCCGATGATGCGTCTGGCCGAATACCGCTCCAAATCCGCCCTACTGGCCGATTTCCTGCCCTGGGCCGCGCTTGTCGCGCCCGGCGTCATCCTGAACAAAGACGGCAGCCTGCAACGCACCGCGCGGTTTCGGGGGCCGGATCTGGATTCAGCCACGCCCGCCGAACTGGTCGCCACATCGGCCCGGCTGAACAGCGCGCTCCGGCGGCTTGGTTCCGGCTGGACTGTCTTCGTGGAAGCGCAGCGGACCCCAGCACAGGACTATCCCGCCTCCGACTTTCCCGATCCGGTCTCGGCCCTTGTCGATGCCGAACGCCGCGCACAGTTCGAAGAAGCAGGCGCGCATTTCGAGAGCGCATATTTCCTCACGCTGGTCTGGATGCCGCCCGCCGACGACGCAAGCCGCGCCGAAGGCTGGCTGCTGGAGAACGCGCCGGATCGCAGCACCAAGCCTCAGGATCTTGTCTCCAGCTTTGTCAGCCGCGCCGACCGGCTGATCGATCTACTCGACGGGTTCATGCCGGAGATCGCCTGGCTTTCCGATGCCGAGACCCTGACTTACCTGCATTCGACCGTTTCGACCCGGCGCCAGCGCGTCCGCGTCCCGGAGATCCCGATGCATCTGGACGCGGTGCTGGCAGATGACCCGTTGGTCGGTGGGCTTACACCCCGGCTCGGGGCCGCTCATCTCAAGACTCTGACCATCATCGGGCTGCCAAGCGCCACCTGGCCCGGACTGCTCGACGAGTTGAACGCGCAGGGTTTCGAGTATCGCTGGTGCACCCGCGCGATCTGCCTCGACAAGACGGATGCCGCCCGTGTGTTCACCCGCATTCGCCGGCAATGGTTCGCCAAGCGCAAGTCGGTCGCCGCGATCCTGAAGGAGGTGATGACCAACGAGGCCTCGACGCTGCTCGACAGCGACGCGGCCAACAAGGCGGCAGATGCCGACGAGGCGCTGCAGGAACTCGGCGCCGATGTGGCAGGCGCCGCCTATGTCACCGCCACGATCACCGTCTGGGACGAGGATGCCCGTACCGCCGAAGCGAAGCTCAAGGCCGCCGAGAAGATCGTGCAGGGGCGCGATTTCACCTGCATCCCCGAAACCCTGAATGCCCTTGAGGCCTGGCTCGGCTCCCTGCCTGGGCATCTCTACGCCAATGTCCGACAGCCCCCGATCTCGACCCTGAACCTCGCCCATATGATCCCGATCTCTGCGGTCTGGGCAGGGCCGGACCGGAACGACCACCTCGACGGCCCGCCGCTGTTCCACGCCGAAACCGACGGCACGACTCCGTTTCGCTTCTCCACCCATGTGGGCGATGTCGGCCATACCTTGATCGTCGGCCCGACCGGGGCGGGCAAATCAGTCCTTCTAGCGTTGATGGCGCTGCAATTCCGGCGCTATGCCACTGCGCAGGTCTTCGCCTTCGATTTCGGCGGCTCGATCCGCAGCGCCACGCTCGCCATGGGTGGCGATTGGGAAAACCTCGGAGATGCACTGGCCGACGAAGACCCCGCCGTGCAGCTGCAACCACTCGCCGGGATCGATGAGGCGTCGGAACGCGCCTGGGCGCAGGACTGGCTCGCGGGAATCCTCGGACGGGAAGGCGCGACGATCGACCCAGGCGCGCGGGACCATCTCTGGTCGGCGCTGACCTCGCTCGCATCGGCCCCGCCCGAGGAACGCACGTTGACCGGCCTCTCGGTCCTCCTGCAGTCGACCGAACTCAAACGCGCGCTGAAGCCCTTCTGTCTCGGCGGCCCCTTCGGCCGGCTTCTGGATGCCGAGATGGAGGAACTAGGGTCGGCCGATGTGCTGGCCTTCGAGACCGAGGGACTGATCGGCTCGGCCGCGGCCCCAGCCGTGCTGGCCTATCTCTTCCACCGGATCGAGGCGCGGCTCGACGGGCGGCCTACCATGATCCTGATCGACGAAGGCTGGCTGGCGCTGGACGATGCCAATTTCGGCGGACAGCTCCGCGAATGGCTGAAGACCCTGAGGAAGAAGAACGCCTCGGTGATCTTCGCCACCCAATCGCTGGCCGATATCGACGGGTCCCTTATCGCGCCCGCCATCGTCGAGAGCTGCCCCACGCGGATCTTCCTGCCCAACGAGCGCGCCTTCGAGCCCCAGATCGCACGGATCTACCGGAACTTCGGGCTGAACGACCGCCAGATCGACATCGTCGCCCGCGCGACGCCGAAGCACGACTACTACTGCCAGTCGCGGCGGGGCAACCGGCTCTTCTCGCTGGGGCTAGGCGAGGTGGCGCTGGCCTTCACCGCGGCTTCCTCCAAGGCCGATCAGGCCGCAATCAGCGATCTGCTCGCCACCCATGGCCGGGACGGCTTTGCCGCCGCCTGGCTGCGCCATCGCGGTCTTGATTGGGCCATCGACCTGCTCGGGCCCGACATCGCACCTACCGATCCGACACCCCCTCACCCTGACCAGAAGGAGACAGAGAATGACCCGTAACCCTGAGCGCCCTGCCCGGCCCCGCAAACTCGCCGCCGTATTGATGGCCAGCGCCCTCGCGCTCACACCCGTCCTGACGACACCGGCCCAGGCCTTCCTCTTCGGCGGCGGTGGGCGGATCGTCTACGACCCGCGCAACCATGCCGAGAACATCCTCTCGGCCGCCCGCGCGCTGGAGCAGATCAACAACCAGATCGCGCAGATCCAGAACCAGGCGCAGATGCTGATGAACGATGCGCTGAACCTCGCAAACCTGCCACATTCCTCGCTGGCGCAACTGCAGGACGCCATCGGCGAAACCCAGCGCCTGTTGGCCGATGCTCAGAGCCTCGCCTTCGATGTGGCGACCATCGAACAGACCTTCGCGCAGGACTACGGCGCTGCCGCAGCGCAGGGCGATTTCGATGCGATGATCGCAGGCGCGCGCGAGCGGTGGGAGACCTCCGTCGCCGGCTTCGAGGACGCGTTGCGCGTGCAGGCCGGAGTTGTCGGCAATATCGACGGCGCGCGCACCCAGATGGACGCGCTCATTCGCGAAAGCCAAGGGGCCGTCGGGGCCCTGCAAGTCGCGCAGGCCGGGAACCAGCTCCTCGCATTGCAGTCGACGCAGATCGCGGATTTGACCGCAGCCATCGCCGCCCAGAACCGGGCCGAAGCGCTTGAAGCCGCCCGCATCGCCTCCGCCGAAGCGCAGGGCCGCGAGAACCTCGCCCGGTTCCTCGATTACGGCGGCGGCTACACGCCTGGCACCGTACGCTTCTTCGGGGATTGAGCGCATGGCCCTGAATACTCCGCAAACCCTGCGCCTGATCGCCTTCGGCATCGGCGGTCTCGCTGCCCTCGCCGCCGCTGTGGAACTCACCCGGACAATCCTGCCCACCGACACCGGACATTTGGTCAGGGATGACGCCTTGAGCAGCACCCTCGCGCACTGCCGGGACCTGACGCCCGAAGACTACGCCACCGACACCGAATGCCGTGCCGCCTGGGAGGCGGCCCGGCAGCGCTTCTTCGACCTGGCTCCAGAGCCGGCCGGGACGGAGTAAGGCGATGGGCGGCGTCAGTGTCATCGACCGGTTTCTCGAGGTCTTCGCCTCCTACATCGATTCCGGCTTCGGCCTTCTCGGTGGCGACGTCGCCTTCCTCGCCACCACGCTGATCGTCATCGACATCACGCTGGCCGCCCTCTTCTGGGCATGGGGCGCGGATGACGACATCATCGCCCGGCTGGTAAAAAAGACCCTGTTCGTCGGGGTCTTCGCCTATATCATCGGCAACTGGAACACGCTGGCCCGGATCGTTTTCGACAGTTTCGCGGGCCTTGGCCTGGTCGCCACCGGCGGCACGATTTCCGCCAGCGAGCTTCTGCAGCCCGGGCGCATCGCGCAGGTCGGGCTCGAGGCCGGGCAGCCGATCCTCGCCTCCATCGCCGACCTCTCCGGGTTCGTCGCCGTCTTCGAGAACTTCATCCAGATCGGGATCCTGTTCTTCGCCTGGCTTGTGGTTCTGCTGTCGTTCTTCATCCTGGCAATCCAGCTTTTTGTCACCCTGATCGAATTCAAGCTGGCCACGCTGGCAGGCTTCATCCTCGTGCCCTTCGGCCTTTTCAACAAGACCGCCTTCATGGCCGAACGCGTGCTGGGCCTCGTCATTTCCTCAGGCGTCAAGGTGCTGGTGCTGGCGGTGATCGTCGGCATCGGGTCGACCATCTTCAGCGAGTTCACCGCCGGATTCGCGGGCGAACCCACGATCAACGACGCAATGTCCGTGGTCCTCGGCGCGCTCGCACTCCTCGCCCTCGGCATCTTTGGTCCCGGCATCGCCAATGGCATCGTCTCGGGCGGTCCGCAACTTGGCGCAGGGGCCGCTGTCGGCACCGGTATCGCCGTGGGGGGGTCTGCAGTCGCTGGTGTCGCCGGAACCCGGATGGCCCTTGGCACCGGTGGCGCGGCCTTGCGTGGTGCCAGTGCGGTTGGCAGCGGAACCGCGACCGCTTACCAACTTGGTGCCGCGTCCCGCAGCACAGCGTTGGGCAAGTCCGTCGGTGGCGTGGCCGCTATAGGCAAAACCGGTGCCGTCGCCGCGTTCAGTCCGCTTCGGCGCGCGATCTCCGATATGCCGCAACCGGGGGACGGATGGCGGGTGGCGCCCTGCTCGCCCCGGCCAATGACGGCCCACCGGACTGGGCGCGCCGGATGAAGCGCCAGCAATCCCTTCAACACGGCCTCTCGACCGCCGCCCATGTCGTCCGCTCCGGCGATCATGGCGGCGGCGGCACGGTCGTCAGCCTCTCCGAAAGGTCCTCCTGATGTTCCGACGACCCAGCGTCCGCTACGGCACCACGCCCGAACCCGTCACCCCCTACCAGAAGGCCGCCCAGGTCTGGGACGCGCGGATCGGCTCGGCCCGCGTTCAGGCCCGCAACTGGCGCCTTATGGCGCTTGGTTGCCTCGCCCTCTCCGCCGGGCTCAGCGCGGTGCTGACCTGGCAATCGACGCGCAGCAGCGTCGTCCCTTACGTGGTCGAGGTCGACAATCTCGGTGCGGCACAGGCCGTCGCCCCGGCGCTCGCCGAGTATCGCCCGACCGATCCGCAGATCGCCTGGCATCTCGCCCGCTTCGTCGAACATGTCCGGCAGGTCCCGGCCGATCCGATCGTGCTGCGCCAGAACTGGCTTCGTGCCTACGATTTCGCCACGGATCGCGGCGCTGTCGCGCTGAATGACCATGCCCGTTTGAACGATCCCTTCGCGCAGGTCGGCGACACGCAGGTTTCCATCGAGGTCTCGAGTGTCATTCGCGCCTCCGACACAAGCTTCCGCGTCGCCTGGATCGAGCGGCGCTATGAAAACGGTCAACTCGCCGCCACCGAACGCTGGACCGCCATCCTGAGCGTCGTGATCCAGCCGCCGCGCGATGCGGAGCGCCTGCGGGCAAACCCGCTCGGCGTCTATGTCCATGCCATCAACTGGTCGAGGGAGAATGCCCAATGAGACGACTTCGCCCCATGCCCGTCCTTCTTCTCGCGGCCACTGCGCTGACCGCCTGCACGGGGCAGCGCCCGCCCGAAATCGCCTATGACGACCAGGTCCCGGCCCTTGCTCCGCCGCCGGCACCTCCCCCGGCCGAGGGGCCGCCCCGCCCGGTTCACACGCCGCCAAGCTGGACGCCCTCCCGCGGCGGCGATCCCGAAGCGGACACGCCCGAGGCGCGCATCATTGCCGCCAATGCCGCCGCCCGGGTCGAACCCCGCCAGCAGGGCTATTACAACGCCATGCAGTTTTTTCCGTGGAGCGAAGGCGCGCTCTACCAGATCTACGCCGCCCCTGGGCAGATCACGAATATCGCGCTCGAACCCGGCGAACGCCTGACGGGTCCCGGCCCGATCGCAGCAGGCGACACCGCGCGCTGGATCATCGGTGACACCACCAGCGGGTCGGGCCGCACCGAGCGCGTCCATATCCTCGTGAAACCCACCCGCCCCGACATCTCCACCAACCTCGTCGTGAACACGGACCGGCGCAGCTACCACATCGAGTTGCACGCAGACGAGGAGACCTGGATGCCCAGCGTTGCATGGGCCTATCCAGAGGTGCGATCTACGCCCCGCACCCCGACAATCCGCCGTCCCGCGATCCCACACGGGGCCGAACGGCACTATCGCTATGGCCTGCAGGGCGACGCCCCGCCCTGGCGACCGGTCTCGGTCTTCGACGATGGACGGCGTGTCTATGTCGTCTTTCCACCCGGCATCGCCCAGGGCGAAATGCCCCCGCTCTTCGTGATCGGCCCGGATGGGCGTGGCCAGATCGTCAACACCCGCGTGCTCGGCAATGTACTGATCGTCGATCGTCTGTTCGGCGCGGCGGAGCTGCGTCTCGGCGAAAGGCAGCAACAGGTCGTACGGATCGTAAGGACGGATAGCGATCAGCGCCCGCCGCGCGCGCCACAGCCGGAGGCGGAGCGATGACACAAACCCCTGATATGCAAGAGCCGACACGGACCGAGGAAGACATCGCGCAGGAGCTCCGTCTCAGGCCCGATCCGCCCCGTGTCATGCGCCTGTCCCGCCGGGCCATCGCCCTTGCCACCGCAATCGGCGGTCTGGGTTTGGGCGCGATCCTGATCGTGGCCCTGCAGAACAACAGGCAGGAGGGCACCCAGACCGAGCTCTTTTCCACCGAACGCATTCAGGCGGCTGAAGGGCTGTCGACGCTGCCGCGGGATTACGCCGATGTCCCACGTCTCGGCCCGCCCTTGCCCGGTGAACTGGGCCGCGCCATCCTTGGGGCGCAGGATCGCGGCCAGCCGGTCCCGGCACCGCCCCTTTCCGGTCCGTTGGCCCCCACAGTCGATCCGGAAGAACAACGCCGCCTTCAGGAACTCGACGCCGCCCGGCTCAGCGCACTTTTCGCCGAGGCGCAAACCGTGCCGCGCGGCGGAGCACAGGCCACACCGACGCCCCCCGCGACCGGCGCGCTCTTCCCCTCCACTTTGGGCAGCCCGACGGCAAGCGATCCGGTCTCAAACCGAGAGACCTTCCTCACCCGCTCCGGAGACACGGACACCGTCAGTGCGCACCGCATTACGCCGCCACCCAGCCCCTACATCCTGCAGGCCGGAACGGTGATCCCGGCCGCCCTTATCACCGGCCTGCGCTCCGACCTACCTGGCCAAATCTCGGCCCAGGTGACGTCAAATGTCTATGACAGCCCCTCAGGGCGATACCTGTTGATCCCGCAAGGCGCTCGGCTTCTGGGAGAATATGACAGCCGCATCGCGTCCGGGCAAAGCCGCCTGCTCCTCGTCTGGACCCGCCTCTTCCTCCCGGATGGTCGCTCCACAGTACTGGAACGCGCATCCGGCACTGACGGAGCAGGCGCAGCGGGGCTGCAGGACCGGGTCAACTATCATTGGGGTCGCGTCTTTCTCGCCGCTGGCCTCGCCACGATCCTGAACCTCGGCCTGGAAAGCGGGGCCGACAGCGAAAATGACGTCGCCCGTGCCATTCGCGAGGCCGCGCAAGACACGATCGGACGGACCGGGGACGAGATCGTCCGGCAGCAACTTGCCGCCCCGCCGACGCTGACCATCCGCCCGGGCTTCCCCGTCCGCGTCATGGTCACCCGCGACCTAATCCTCGAGCCCTTGGGAGAAGTCCGATGACGAAGCTAAAGCTTGGCCCGATCCATGACGACAAGCCGGTCAAGCTGACCGTCGAACTTCCCGCCGATGTGCACCGCGATCTCTGCGACTACGCGGCGGTCCTCGGCCAACAGACCGGACAGGACCTTGAGCCCGCCCGCCTGGTCGCACCCATGCTCGACCGCTTCATGTCAACGGACCGCGGGTTCGCCGCAGCGCGCAAGACGGGATCGAGGACGAACCACAAGAAGCCAGACCCATCGAAGCCACTGGATACCGATCAGGGCTAAGTATTCGTGAAATCGCAAGTCTCTTGGCAGATCGCATTGCACACGGATCGCACAACGGTGCGCCCTACCCGCCTCAGGTTGCTAGGGAGTCGATCCGATCCTCCAAGACCGATACAGGTCACAATTGATCAATCTTTATGAAGCCAAGGAAGGCTGAAAAAGTCACCAGCACTAGAAAACAAGTTGCCGGTAACTTGAGACAAAACTCTTGGATTTCTTTTATACTGTCCATCGGAATCCACGATGGTTGCGTCGCCTGAAGCCCTACAAATTTCGCCAACAAAAAGGGTGTGGTCAGACGCCCCTATCTGCTGCTTGTCAACTATCTCACACTCCAACCAACCGACCGATCCTCGCAGAACTGGTCCAAACTCCGAATAGTCCAGGTCCCAATCACCCCCAGACGCATCGATTTTGCGCTGTTTCTTCGGCACAACGAAACCGGAGTACTTATTTCCCAGCCGCCAAATTACATCACACTGATCCACTGTTGGCACCGAAACTGTAAAACCCCTTGCAGACTGTAGGTTAGTGTTTGTGGTCCACTCGTGCCAGATAGCGACCGCAACATAAGCCGGCTTCCAGGACAACTGCATTAGATTCGATATCGGAGACGCATTCGGCCCCGCCGGACCATCGGATCCAATAACAAATGCAACCCTCGGCGCCAGCAAACGGTGGCGACTACCGGACTTCAACTCCACAGTGTTTTCAGTCATTTAATCGCCCTAACCGCTCGATCCATAAAGTAAGCAGCTGTAACTGCCAAAGCAGCAATCCCAAGAAACAGGAAAGCCACCAGCGCGTTAATCATACCGATGCTCGGCCAAAGCAAGCCAAACAACCCAAAGATGGTCGACAAGAAGAACATAAATGTCGCGAGACCAAACCCCCCCAACAAGATGCGATAAATCCGACGTTCAGATTCCGCACTGAATTTTCCAGCGCTTTTTATAGCTTGTTGACCAAACCCGGGAACGAAAACCATCAAAGCGGTAGATACCGCCAGCAAGCCCGCGGATGTTGAAAAGATGGAACTTATGATGTTGTAGGTATTGTCATCCAATTCTTTCATCTCCCTTATGACGTATCATTCATTCTTCCACTCGGCCTCCAAGACATCTCGAAGTACACGATCATTTGCTGTGATCTTACCTATTGCTTCTTCAGCCTCTTCATTTGTCATGTGATCTGAGTCAAGAGCATCTGCAAGCTTACGAAATGCCGCCGCGCCTGCTTTTGCTCCACCTGGATAATTCAATATCCCGCTTGAAACTTCGAGCATTACATCAGGACCCAATTGTGAAATATTCTCCCATACTTGCGCCAAGCCCAAGTTGCCTGCTGCAACGGAATAACAAGGGTTAGTATTTCCAAGCTTCTCAACCACATCTCGCGAAATCCGGTTCCACTCCATTTCACCATAGCACTCGGCACCAACCGTACCGGTGTGGACACCGTCGGCCCCAGCCAATCGACACAGTTTGGCAAACACTGCTTCGGACATACCCGTCTTTGATAACCTGTTGCCTCCATCCGCGGGGGCCCGAGATGTTAGAGCGACTCCCATATTTGTGGTTATCACTGGGACTGATCTTCCCGCTTCTTCCAAACCACTGACTAGGTCTTCCACCCCCCCCAAGCCGAGTGCCGCGGCATTCGTGATGATTGCATCCACTCCCTGCTCAACGGCCCAAATTGCACGCTCTAAAGATCTCTTTGGGGTTCCAAGGACAAAAGCAAAGTAGCTCTTCTTCGTTCCGGCTTTGGCGCTCGCATCAGCTGCGATTTCAACCAATCGCGGGACTCGCGCGGCGAAGCGCATTTCACCTACCGGATCGTTTAGCAGTACATCATCACAAATGAAGTCACACCCGCCTATGAGCGCATCGCTCGCTTGACTGGCGACATCATCAAGTCTGACCCCAAATCTCGGCCCTATGGTCAGGCCGAGGACTGCACGATGCCCTACTTCCAAAAGTGTCCTCCACCCATCAGTCCCAAATCTCGGACCGCGGTAGCGATCAATGAACGCTTGAGGAAGAGTTAATCGTTCTATCCAATATTCCTCCGTGTAGCTGTACTCTGCACCAGCCGAAATCAGCTGCATCAGGCCGGGCAATGACTCGGCCGGCGTACAGTGATCCAGAGGATAAGCTATTGTAACCGAACCGCTTTCATGTTGATGTGGAAGATAACCGCCAAATTCTGAAACAGTCGCGTCCAGACGACCTTGAGCGTATCCCTTCTGGTGGGGGAGCACGGACAAGCTTCCTACAGAGGACAAACAAAGAATGTTGTAGGCGGCGGTCTCGAGATCTGAACCCGTGGCTGCGCGAAAACGATAATCCACAAGGAAGTGTGAACCAAAAGTCGCCTCGATCGTGGTTTGAAATCTTCTAATTCTCTTGTCCATCATCACCTGCTCCAAGGCTCCATAACTCGACAACATGCATTTCTTGACCGTTCCGGTACAGATCTTCTTCGTGATGTTGCGAAAGGTTGCAGAGATAGGCTAACCTCTCGGTGGACAAGGTGCCCAAAGGAAACCGTTCTGAGGCAAGCGTTTTGCATTGCAAACCGCAGCAAGAAACAAGACGATTGAACTTCTCTTCGTCAAGATACCAAGGCCTTAGTGTGAACAAGCGACCGCCTGGCGCCAATGCAGCTGCAGTTCCTTGCAGCACTCTTTCTAATATATCAAATCCCGCAGCACCTCCGTCGTGAATTTGCATGTTGTATGACTGGGAAACACGAGTTTGCGGTGTTGGCATCACGGGCGGCCATGCCACAATAACGTCAAAACGTTGATCAGCCACTGGAGCATACAGGTCTCCTTGCAAAACTGATAGTTGGATTCCATTGAGCGCCGCATTTTCTCGCGTCGCATTCACAGCTGCAGCACTTACGTCAATGGCAGTGACGGTATATCCAAGACTAGCTAAAACAATGGCATGAATTCCTGAGCCGGTCGTAAGGTCCAGCGCAGTTCCATTCCCCGAAGGAAGGTTTTCAGCCAAGAAAGCGCCATACTCATCAGGAACAGCAACGTTCGAGAAGCGCATTATGCGAACATTACCATACCTGTAGGTAATTTCTAGTCTTGCTGTTTTACTCAACTGTGGCCCCGCATTACATTCAAACCTTCAGTCAACAAGTGTCGCCGCCACGCGATTGCCCATTGCTGCATTGATTCACAGCACAAGTCTGCAACAATTGAAACACGGCCTTGCTCGACATCTGAACGCTCCAGTCCGTCAAGAACCTCACCTCGAGCAACAGAATTTCCTGACCAAAGAATTTCAGTCCAATTATCAAAACCCATACACTCTGCTATTTTCAGGCTCACGAGTACATGTGCTGTACTACCAAGATAGCTCGTCCCAGCCGAAAACCCCCAAACTGTCCAGTCTGACAAAACGTCGGAAGAAAGCGTTGGGACCATCGACGTTCTCGAACTTCCACATTTGCATGGAACTATCGATTCTTTCTTATTGATCGCTCGCCTTCCGCATTCAAGACAAACGCTCCAAAAGCGAAGCCTAGAAAAAATCTGGCTATCTGGCTCGAACCCAAGTTCTTCTAAGGATTTGCAGGCCAAAAAATTTGCCTCAAAAAACCTATTAGAGTATCCTGAAAGATGGCTCCATGCGAAGAAAAAGGATGGTGCTGTCGCAATTTGACTTACGAATACAGTTCCCAACTTCGCATCAAGGTTTATTAAGCGAGACCAGATTATCGAGGAGAACTCACCAAAATTCCTGGCGTTAGCCAAAGCATGAGCAATGTGCTTCGCGAGTTTATTGATCCCTTGACTAGTGCAACTAACGCCGGCCATCGAGTTTAACCAATAAAGAACATCTCTAGCTTCGCGAGCACTTGGTGGCGGCAATACGCCCACCACACGTTGTCGGAGTCTTTTTGGTACATTGATGGACAAGTTAGCGACCGACCTAGGAAGAAGAGCACGCCGCATCCTCGAATCTTCCACAGTATCCGCGTCCACCACTAGCATCACTGGGACACCCTGCGAAAGACTGGCACTGCTGATGGCGTCGCAAAGGACGAGGTTACTTAAAACGCCCGTATAGGGAAGAAAATCGGGAGTATGAGCAAACCTAATCAGAGGCACGGATGGATCTAATAATCGAGAAATATTGGAAGCTACTTCTGTTGTGTAGGTACCTGCACGTTCGTGAAATGCTCTAATCGTCTCTATCAAACCACTGTGATCAACATGCGGCCAGAGCCGGCCTCGACCAGCTTGGGACAGCGACCGCGATAATTCGTTTATGTGCGGAGCGCATATAGATCTTCGCAGAAATTCGTCTGGACAGCTAACAAGGCCTTCGCGAATTTCTAGTATTTTTTTCCGATTCCGTTCCAACTACTTACGCACCCCGTCTCGACGCTATACCCGCCAGTATTTCAAGCGCCGTTCGTAGAGCGGTATTTGCGCTTATATCTGCGACGTCATGTGCCGGAACTAGTTCGACAACGTCCACGCCAACAAACTGGAATCGAGCACAAATGCTTCGAATTATTCTGAACAACTCCCTTGTCGAAAAGCCTCCAGGCTCTGGCGTGCCCACTCCGGGAGCGAAGGCTGGATCCAGAGAATCCAAATCAACTGTCAAATAGACCTTCGAGACCTTCCTTCTCAAGGCATCGAGCGCCGGAACAAGCAATCCTTCGTCGACGGCTTGGTCAACCGAAAGCCAGGATATACCGTGGCTTTTCGCCCATTCCATTTGGGAAGCTGGGGGCCAGAAACCGCGAAGGCCTAATTGGAGTATATTGTCTCCCGCGATAAGATCGTCTTCCACCAATCTTCTGATCACACAACCATGGCTTAGAGGATCGCCGTCGATTTCGGCGTCCGTATCGGCATGGGCGTCAATCTGGATAACTCCAATTTGGTCTTGGTCCTCGCTCTGAACGACGGCGCGAACTGCTGGGACTGTAACCGAGTGATCGCCGCCAATTAGTAGTGGCATCGCTCCAGCTGCCAAAGCTGTTCCGACCTTTCTAGCTATAGAAGATAGTGCCAAGTCCGGCTGTCCAACTGGACAGTAGGCATCGCCAAAATCAACAATCTTGAGCACTTCCTTTAGCACAACACCGGAATGAAAGTGATGAGTACTTGGATTGAACACCGCTGAACGAACTGCCCTTGGCCCAAAGCGTGCTCCGGGACGGAAACTGCTTCCACCATCCCACGGCGCACCAATCATCGCGACACCCGCCCCAAGCTCAGCAATTTCATCCCCTGTATCAACCCCTGGGCGGTTCCAGAAAGTAGGTCTGCATTGCCAGTCTGATGTGCTCTTAGAGTAAACGTTGGTCATGAACCTGCCTTCCCAATCCGAACAGCATCGAGGCTAAGCGCTCTAACGAGTGTTTTCGACACTATAGTCATCCTCTTTGTTAGAACTCTGCATGGATACTGTCCGGTGTAGGAACGATCAACTGGTTGTCCATCAGCCGAAGGAGACCAAAAGCAGGCTAGCACTTACCGGTTCAAAAGGTAATTTGATCATTATCTAGATGCGTGACATCGTTAAGGCTAGCCAACGAAAGCCCATCGTGAAATCGACCGTCGCTCCGGATACACCTATCTACTTCAAACTCGGTAAGAGAACAGTTTGCAAAGCGGAACCAGATATCGCACTTAGGGCACCCCAAAAGGCTTTGCATTAGAACTTGCATAACCCACTCGTGAGCTATGCAAACAAGCGGCTCTTGAAAGTTTTGCTTTATGTGCGACACAATCCCATTCAGATCAGCTCTGGCTGATTTAACCGCCGCAGAGACATCGCCATCTCGCACTTCGATTTCTCTAAGAGCAGTATGTGTCTCTACGCGAGCATGTGGCAAATATTGATGAATAACGTGGGCGGTTTGCTCTGCGCGAACGAGTGGGCTGCAATGTATTGTGGGAACATCAGGATTGTTCTTGGTTAACCGGGCAAGAGTTTGGCCGACCCTCTTAGACTGAAGTTCGCCGAGGCGAGTGAGATGAGAGTCATCGCCTGTATCCACCAAATTTCGTTCGTCAGCATGCGTGGCCCTATTGGCGGCGGATTGACCATGCCGAATTAAGAACAAACTCATCTACTTATCAGTCTGCTGACGAAATCTTCGAGGCACGAGCAAGCGCCGCGTGATCAAGTGGGTTAAGGATATGTCCCGTTCGCAGCGCCGACCCTAACACGTACGTGCCGGATTCTCGAAAAAGTCCACCAATGTCAACGCCACCATCGAATATCACTTTTTCCTCCCCAATCCTCTCTACCACATCCATCGAGGAAGATATCGGAACGGTAACGCGGTTCGGATCAATACTCTCGATTATGACCGCTGAGAGGTCGGGCAAGGTCCATGTCCCGGATAGTTTCTCCCCCCAAGGCAAAACGGCGATCCAAGTCTCGAAACTACCCGCCGACCTTTGTACCAAATCTCTTATCTTTCTTTGATCAGCACGTACGAACTTCGTCATACCATCGTAAGGTCCTGCGACCCTCACCCTAACGAAATCACATTCGGCAACCGATGCAACTGCAAAAGTCGCTTCAGCATCATCCACCAAGTCAATCCCAATCCGAACACTACCGATGGTCTGCCGTAGTTCGAGCAGAACTCGCGTAACAAAGGCGACATCCCTTGGGCTCAGATTATTTGAGAAAGGAAAGCTCCGCTCGTTAACTAAAAGAAGTGAACCAATATTTGAGCTTAATATTTGTTGACATTCCTCTAGGAAATGATCCGTCGCCTCAACTGGCGAAACGCTCCCAACGTCACTGTCGTCAGGTAACGGAGGCAACGGCACAACGCCGACTAGGCGAACTGTTTCTGCCCGCTTGCGCGTGTGGTCTCGCATGGATGATCCACCTGTCAAAAGCTTCCATAACGTTGTACTGTCCTAGCATTAACCTATCAATACAATGAACGTCTGGACGCCAAGCCGCACCGACTCACGCGCCGATGCCGCAGCATCATATGACCTTGATTAACTCCGCCTGAGTGGTCCGCGTTGAGCGTTAGTGCATGGTCGGCCTTTGGTCCATCGGGACGATGGTTTCCGAGGCCGGCGGGCGGAAAACTCTAGATTCAGACGATCCAGTTATCAGGGTGCAGAGCCCAGATCGAGTGGAAATCAAACGGTATCTGCCGTGTATGGACCTGGTCCTCCCCCACTGAAGTGGTCCTCCGCTATGTTTAGGAAAACGGAGGAAACACATGGCCAACAAGCGACCAAAGCCCGAGGAGATTGTCACGAAATTACGGCAAGTTGAGGTTCTGACGGGGCAAGGTCTGCCGCGACTGGATGCGATCCGGCAGATTGGCGTGACTGAACAGACCTACTACCGGTGGAAGAAGAAGTACGGTGGAATGGGCACAGACCAGTTGAAGGAATTGAAGCGGCTTCAGAAAGAGAACGAGCGGCTGCGCAAAGCTGTTTCCGATCTGACGTTGGACAAGCTGATCCTTGCAGAGGCCGCAAAGGGAAACTTCTAAGCCCCGCTCGTCGCCGTGCTTGCATTGATCGCGTTCGTGCCGAGCTGAATGTCTCGGAACGCCGCGCCTGCCGGGTACTGCGACAGCACCGATCCACACAGCGCAGGGTGCCAGTTGGCCGCCGGGATGAAGAACGATTGGTGGCCGACATGATCGAACTGACCCGGCAGTATGGCCGATACGGCTATCGTCGGATCGCTGCGCTGCTGAGAGACGCTGGCTGGCATGTGAACGATAAGCGGGTCGAAAGGCTGTGGCGACGAGAGGGGCTGAAAGTGCCAATGAAACAACCGAAGAAAGGGAGGCTCTGGCTCAATGACGGATCGTGTGTCCGGCTTCGGCCGGAACGGCGCGATCATGTCTGGAGCTATGACTTCGTGCATTGCCGCACCGAAGATGGAAAGGCGTTCCGCACGCTCAACATCATCGATGAATACAGCCGAGAATGTTTGGCCATCCGTGTGGATCGCAAGCTGAACTCGGGCAAGGTCATCGACACCTTGAGCGACCTGTTCATCCTGCGCGGCATCCCGTCGTTCATTCGGTCTGACAATGGCCCGGAGTTCGTTGCTCAGGCCGTGCGGGACTGGATCGAGGCTGTCGGAGCAAAGACCGCTTACATCGAACCCGGGTCGCCTTGGGAGAACGGATATTGTGAAGGCTTCAATGCCCGGTTCCGGGATGAGTTCTTGAACGGCGAAATCTTCTACAGCCTACGCGAGGCGCAAATATTGATCGAAGAATGGAGGAAGCACTACAACACGAAACGCCCACATAGTGCTCTGGGCTACCGCCCGCCAGCGCCAGAAGCCATC
>NZ_JBMPGU010000026.1:0-23937 GCF_049323015.1 Thalassococcus sp. BH17M4-6 | reverse complement strand
GCCTATTATGTTGAAAAACTCTTCCTTGATCGAGTGGCAAGTCGCTGATTCAATTCGTCCTATAGGGAGGGATTGGCGATGATGGGACCGAGGCAGGAAGCGCAGGCGGCTCTGTTCTACGAGTTCTCGCTAGAGGATCATGTTCCCCAAGACCACCTGCTGCGGTCGATTGATCGGTTCGTCGATCTGAACGGCATCCGGGCCCATCTGGCGGATTTCTACAGCCACACCGGCCGCCCGTCCGTCGATCCTGAACTGCTGATCCGGATGCTGCTGGTCGGGTATTGCTTTGGCATCCGGTCGGAACGGCGGCTCTGTGAGGAGGTACATCTCAACCTCGCATATCGCTGGTTCTGCCGTCTCGATCTCGGCGACCGCGTTCCCGATCATTCCACCTTTTCAAAGAACCGGCATGGGCGGTTCCGCGAGAGCGAACTGTTGCGCCACTTGTTCGAGACGACGGTGGCGCGATGCATCGAAGAAGGCCTGGTCAGCGGACAGCGCATGGCCATCGATGCCAGCCTGATCGAGGCGGACGCCAACAAGCAGAACTCGACGCCCAAGGAAGAATGGAATGTGTCGACCATCGATCCGGCAGATGCGCCCCGCGCAGTGCGCGAGTACCTCGATACGCTGGACGAGGCGGCCTTTGGTGCAGCGTCCCCGGTTCAGCCCAAGTTCACGTCCCATTCCGATCCGGCCAGCCAATGGACGGCTGCGCGCAAAGGCCCAGCATTCTTTGCCTATTCCGACAATTACCTGATCGATACGGACCACGGCGTCATCGTCGATGTTGAAGCCACCAGATCAATCCGTCAGGCCGAGGTCGGATCGACCAAGACCATGCTGAGACGGGTGAAGGATCGGTTCGATCTGCATCCCGAACGGCTGATCGCCGATACCGCCTACGGAACTGGGCCTATGCTTGGCTGGTTGGTCGAGCAGAAGATCGCTCCACATATTCCGGTGTTCGACAAGGCTGGCCGATCCGATGGCACATGGTCCCGTGCCGACTTCGAATGGGATGCCGAGAACGATCAGTACATCTGCCCCGAAGGTCACGCCCTCAAACAGTTCCGCCGCAACTACTCGGACCCGAACCGAGGACCGACAGGCAAGGGCACCGCCCGTTATCGGGCACTGAAAGAGGTCTGCCAGGCCTGCCCATCCAAAGCCAGGTGCTGCCCCAACACCGACGCGCGCAAGATCACCCGCGAGGAACACGAAGACGCCCGTCAGGTCGCGCGCGACATTGCCAAGACCCGCCAATACGACATCTCGATGAAGCTCCGAAAGAAGGTCGAGATGCTCTTCGCCCATCTCAAACGCATCCTCGGCCTGGGCCGGCTTCGATTACGAGGTCCATGTGGCGCCAACGACGAATTCCTCCTCGCAGCCACCGCTCAAAACCTCCGCAAACTGGCCAAGATCTTCCCTGCACCGCAGAAACCATCCAAAGCCTGATCAGAGAGGCGCTTGCGCCCCGTTCCGGCCGCTACTTTCTGCATCCGCAACACGTTGTTTTTCAACAGAATCGGCCCAAAGCCGACATCCGCCGAAGCTATCAGATGCTGCGGTGCGGCCCGTCGAACCAGCCGTTCGCTGCGGTAGCAAATTCGCGAGACCGTCAAATGCACTTAAGCGGACGAAGCGGGAATTGCCTGCAGTTGCGCCAACGTCCGCTCTTGGGAACTTCGCTTCTAAAGAATAGGGCTTTTGACCGCCGACACGCGTACAACTCAGAACGATGTTGAACTCATGTGCTCTGTACGAATAAACGTCACGCAACGTTTGCGAAACTGCTGCGCACGAGCCACTTGGTCAGTGTTCGTGCCAACCCGTCGTTACCGGACAAAGATATCTGTCCGCGCTCGATCTCGCCTTCGAAGGAGGAATGCCCCATGAAGGCAGACGTGAGGGCGCGAAGCTCGCTGACGACGTAGAGGTCAACATCAAATTTCGGGTCGGTAAAGCACAGGTCGGTTTCCTCCCCCGGTTTAGCCACCAGCCAATAGTTTGATGTCTCATTTGGTCCGTCGTGCAGAATGAACTGGATGACGCTTTTGCGCTTGGGCATCTGCAGCAGGTCAATCTTGCCACGAATCTTCCACATCAAGAGCCGAGCGTCCAAATCCTGAAGCGAAACACTGCAGTCGACATTGCGATGTGCCCACTCCGCCAAGTTTCGGATGATTGGTTCCAACTCATCGGCGACCGGCGTGGTGACGTATTCGGCGCGCGTGCCAGATGCCCCGCCCAATTTACTCACCAGTCCATTCGTCTCCATTTCCTTCAATCGTTTGGATAGAAGGCCTGGCGACATCCCGGGTACGCCGCGTTGTATCTCATTGAAGCGCGTGGAACCTGACCACATTTCGCATAGAAGGAGCATCGTCCAACGCGGCTCAAGCAGGCTCGCCGCCATCACGACTGGGCAAAATTTCGGGTAGGATTTATCTGACATGTTCGCGCCTCCGCGAACTACTAGAACCTCACGAACGCGACCTGTCCACTTCAGAAACTGTAGCGGCTTTGCTGCAGTTCCTGAACTATCCCGGTAGGCCTTGTGCGGCGATCTTCTTCGTGTTGATGGAGGAGACCCGAATGGACAGAGAAACTCAGGCCAGAGCAGGCCAGCATCGTGCCATTGCTGTTTTTGAGAAGCGACCGAACCGCGCCCGAGTAACGAACAGGGGGACGGCGACCGTTGAAGATGGTCTGGTATGCGCGTTTTCGGACGGCACCCATGCAATTGACATCGATATGCCTGAGGCTATCGGCGGCACCGCAACCGCTCCGTCGCCGGGATACTTCGGACGTGCCGCGATCTGCAGTTGCATTGCAATTGGCATCAAGATGACCGCTGCCAGAGAAGGCTTTGCCCTGAACCGCATTTCCGTGTCGATCGAACAGGACTTCGACAATCGCGGCGTATTGGGAATACCTGAAACAAGCGCAGTCCCATCGAACACGCGCATCACAATCGCTATTTCCAGTTCAGCGTCCGCACAGATGGTTGAAGACCTCGTGGACCGCGCACTTCGGATCGACCCTTGGTATCTGAGCTTCCTGCACGCACAGCCCGTGCAGATCACCCACGAAACGCAAACGGAGGTTGCATGATGGACGCGCGACTTCAAATCAGGGTTCAGCGATACGGCTGGGATGCAGCCGCAAGCCACTACCACGCAGGCTGGGAACAGCAGCTAAAACCTGCGCAGGACACACTCCTTCGGATGGCCGACGTCCAGCCGGGCCAAAGTGTGATCGAAACGGCAAGCGGTAGCGGAATGGTGACACAGCGTCTGGCCAACGCCATCGGGCCAGAGGGCCGCGTGATTGCGACGGACCTGTCACAGGGGATGATCGATGATCTCATGAACCGGATGGATGCGTGCAAGGTCGGGAACGTCACTGCATCCCGTATGCCTGCAGAGAAGCTCGACCAACCTGACAACGCTTTCGACCGTGCAATCTGCGCGCTTGGGCTCATGTATACGCCTGACCCTGCCAAGGCCGTCGCCGAGATGGCACGTGTGGTTGCGCCAGGCGGAACCGTTGCGGCTTTGGTTTGGGGCGAGCGCCGAAACTGCGGATGGGCAGACGTTTTTCCCATCGTCGATGCAAGGGTGGCGTCTGAAGTCTGCCCGATGTTCTTCGGCACCGGTGCGCCGAACGCGCTTATTCGCACCTTTGAAGAAGCCGGACTCCAAGAAATCACGGAGCATCGCCAATCAGAAGACCTGTGCTTCAAAAACAAAACGGCCGTGATTGATGCCGTCTTGTTGGGGGGGCCAGTCGCCCTGGCCGTCAAACGGTTCGAAAAAGCCATGTGGGAGGAGGTCTGTCGGGAGTTCTTGGCGTCGATTTCGACACATCAGAACGCTGACGGGAGCTACTCGATCCCCGGTGAGTTTGTGACGGTTTCTGGAGTGGTGCCAGTTTGATGCGAATTTCGAATGCGCACAAGCAGACCTTCGCGGCCAGCGCAGCATCCGTCACTTTGGGCTCGTTGCTGCCATCGGAGCCCTTGCAGCATCCGCGATACAGGAGGCCTCGGCCAGACTCGAGGACGGCCCAGACCGGCCACTTATGGCATCCATGATTGCCGCGCTGCCGCATTCGCATTGCGACCATTCGGAACAGCAATTCGACTACTTGTTGGGCGATCCGGACATTCGCTTCAAAGAACGCATTTAGGCTGTGCCGTATCGGTCCTGCGGTCTCACCTCAGGCTCCTGCACGGACATCAATACCTACCTTGTCGCAAGTCTCCGCGCCGCTTGGTTCGAGGCGGGATACGCCTACGGGTATTTCTTTCCACAAGATTCGGGCGGTGTGACGCATGATATGCATTGCTGGGTTGTGACGCACTTCGGGGGTCACGTCCTGGAATGGGATATCTGACATCATATGAAAGCGTGGCTTGGCTCCACCCGGCCCGAACTGAACCCACGTCCGGGACGCAGGATTGAAGTCGGTCACTCGATGGGACAACTCTACCGAGGCGACGGCCCTAAATTTTTTTAAAACTTCTCCGAGCCTGTCGCACGGATGGAAGGCGCGTATCGCAGGTTGTCCCTTGTCGTCATGCTTCAGGGCAGTGCGGCAGGTGGTGATTGCGTCGAGCAAGCTTGAATTAACCTCTCTGTCACTTTAACGTCACATACGTGTTACGTGTGGATTCGCGGATGAAGAAAATCGCTTATATTGCTGAAACCAAAGGCGAAGGCATCGTTGAATGTGTCTGGATCGCCAGTGGCAGCAAGGGACGGTCGAGCGTCTTTGACCCGCGAAAGCACCGGTTCGATCCGTCCAAGCCATCCGTTTTTCATGGCGCCGAGCCGAGATATATTAAGTCGTGGCTTGAAAAGGCCCAATCTTCCATCCAGAAGTTCTGAGACTCGGGACAAAGACCGAGAGCTTTCGATCGTTCCTGAAATTCTCTTAGGTCCAATGGTCTACTTAGAAAGCGGTCATGATCTCGTCGCCAGCAATGTCCGACCGCACATGTTCGCCCCCATTCTGCAGTTCGTGATGATACGCGGGTCGAGTTTACGCTGCTGCAAGACCGCCACTGATGGCGCTGGCTGGCGATGACGGCATCCTGCTCGGTCGAACAGCCGGTCAAGGTCACCGAGACGTTACACAAGCCGGTTTAACTCCCGCGAGCTCAATTACCTGACGACGGGGGAAGACACGTGAAACACTTGACGACTGGCTTGGCTGCGAGCCTTTTTCTGGGAACGGCGGCGCAGGCCGCGTGTCCGGCGGTCA
Source organism: Thalassococcus sp. BH17M4-6 (assembly GCF_049323015.1). Classification (NCBI taxonomy): domain Bacteria; kingdom Pseudomonadati; phylum Pseudomonadota; class Alphaproteobacteria; order Rhodobacterales; family Roseobacteraceae; genus Thalassococcus; species Thalassococcus sp. BH17M4-6. Next base: position 18,660 of record NZ_JBMPGU010000026.1, on the reverse strand, counting down.
CAGTCGCGGACATGCAAGGCGTTGCGGCCGGGTCATATCCGCAGCAATATGAACTGAACGAATTCGAATCCGCCGCGAGCTGCACCATGACGTTTTCGGAGAATCCGGATGCGGCCACGCTCAACGCAGAGATCAAGGGCAATCCGGAGCTGCCATCGCTGGCCGAGCGCCTGCCGGCCGAGCCGCTGGTTGTGGTGCCCTATGACAGCATCGGCAGCTATGGCGGCACGCTCAACGCGCTGTCGAACGCGACCGAGGCCGGCACATCCGACTTTCTGTCGGTGCGCCACGTCAACCTCGTGCGCTATGCCGATGACCTGCAGACCATCGTGCCCAACGTGGCCAAGTCGTGGGAGTGGAACGACGATTACACGCAGCTGACCTTCAAACTGCGTGAAGGGCACAAGTGGTCGGATGGAGCCCCCTTCACCTCGGCAGACGTAAAGTTCTGGTACGACAACCTGGCACTGGACTCCAACGTGCGTGAAAAGCCGCAGGACTACGCGCTTGTCGCCGGCGAGCGGATGACGGTCGAAACGCCCGACGAGACCACGGTGATCTTCAACCTGCCGTCGCCCAAGCCGGGCCTTCTGGCGCATTTCGCCACCAGCTATGCGCAGGCCTTCCAGCCGCGCCATTTTCTGGGCCAGTATCACCCCGAGGTGAACGCGGACGCCGACGCCCTGGCGGAGGAATGCGGGTTCGAGAACGGCTATGCCGCCATCGCCGCCTATTACGGCAACTCGGACTGGACCGACACGCCCTCGCCGATGCTGTCGAACCCCGACAAGATCCAATGCCTGCCGAAGGCAACGCATCCGACGCTGGAAAGCCATATCTACGTGGCCGACACCACCGAGGGCCGCAAGCTGGTCGCCAACCCTTATTTCCATATGGTCGACACCACTGGCCAGCAACTGCCCTACATCTCGCGGCAGGACGAGATCTATGCCAATGACAACGAGGTCCGGATCCTCAAGCTTGTGAATGGCGAGGCCGACTACAAGTCGCAGTCGCTCACACTCGCCCCGGCGCCTCTATTGCTGGAAAACCAGGAAAGCGGCGACTACACAATCCAGCTCAAGCCGCAGATCGCCAGCTACACGCTGTCCTTCAACGTCACGAGCGAGGACATGGCCAAGCGCGAGGTCTTTGGCGACGTCCGCTTCCGCCGCGCCATGTCGGTCGCAATGGACCGCGGAGAGATCAACGAGGTCGCATTTTTTGGTGAAGGCCGTCCGGTACAATATACCGGATTCTCGCCGCGCCCCGACTTTGTCGACCCGTCGCTGGAAGAGGCGTTTATCCAGTACGATCCCGAGATGGCCAAGGGCCTTCTGGACGAGATCGGCATGGTCGACACCGATGGCGACGGCTTCCGCGAGTTGCCCAACGGCGACAAGATCACGCTGAACATGCAGTTCGCCACGCAGGGCATCGCCGGTGAGGTGGTCGAGATCATCTCGCAGAACTGGGCGGATGTGGGCGTGCAGACCACGGTCAAAGAGGTCACGCCGGACGAGTATCGCTCTGCGCAATCTTCGAACCAGCTGGACGTGCTGATGTGGCTTAAGGGACAGCCGGTGGCGGTGCATATGGGCACCAATAACTACTGGGTGCCGCCCTTTGACGGCTATTTCGACCTGCGCACCGGCATGCTGTGGGCCGAGTGGATGGACTCGGACGGCGCCAGCGGCGTGGAGCCGCCGGAGTGGGTGAAACAGATGGGTGAGGACAGCATCGCCTTTCAGGCGGCCTCGCCCGGCTCGCCCGAGCAGGCCGAGGCCGGCGCCGCGCTGGCAAAGGCCATCGTCGACCAGATGCTGTTCATCGGCACGGTTATTGCCCCGGCCCCGATCTATCATCGCAACGCTCTGAAGAACGTTCCCGAATTCCAGACGTGGTCTTACGAGTATTACCGCACCTACCCGTACCGGGCGGCGCAGTGGTATTTTGACGAATAAGACGATCATGCACTGACGCGTGCGCCGGGCGGGTCTCTGCCCGGCGTTCGCACTCTGCGGCGGAGCAAGTCCGCCTCTTCGCTTTCCAGCCGTTGGGGGATGGCTTGGTACAGTTCCTGAGATTTACGGTCCTGCGCGCAGCGATGGCGCTTGTCACGCTGCTTTTGGTGTCGATGATCGTGTTCACGCTGATGGAACTGGTACCCGGCACCTGCGCGGAACGCTACCTTGCGTTCAAGAACACCCAAGGCGCGTCAATCACCGTGGAGGATATCCAAGCCGAAGAACGCCGCCTTGGTCTCGACCGGCCTTTCCTCCTTCGATGGGCCTCGTGGACCAGCGATGTCTTCCTGCTCGGCGAGTTCGGCGACAGCTGCATCCTGCGGCTCGATATCAATGACCTGCTGGGGGACAAATTCCTAATCTCATTGGGCATTTGCCTAACGGCCCTGTTTCTTGCTTATCTCATCGCGATCCCCGTGGGCATCATCGCGGCCTCGTCGCGCAACGCCTGGCTGAATGGCTCGCTTCGCTTTGTCTCCTATCTCGGCCTCGCCATGCCGAATTTCCTGCTCGCGCTGATAATCATGCTCGTCTCGACCGTGTTCCTCGGCGATTCCCTGACCGGGCTTTTCTCGAACGAGTTTCGCGACGCGGAATGGTCCTGGGCGCGGGTCCAAGATTTTCTGTCTCGCGCTTGGCTGCCGGTGCTGATCCTTGGCTGGTCGGCCACTGCTTTCGCGCTGCAGACGGTGCGCGCGCTGATGCTGGACGAGACCGACAAGCTTTATGTGACCGCCGCCCGGGCACGTGGGCTTTATGGCGGGCGGCTCTTGTGGCGGTATCCAGCGCGCCACGCGCTGGGGCCGATCATCAATTCGCTCGGCTTCGATCTTAACCGTGTGTTCAACGAGTTGCCGATCGTCGCGGCCATCCTGACGCTAACCGAAGCGGGTGCGCTTCTTCTCGACGCGTTGGCGCGCTCAAACGATCAGCAGCTTGCGGGCGCGATCATCTTTCTGCTGACCGCCTCGATCGTCACGCTGAACTTCGTGACGGATATCGCACTGGCGCTCATCGACCCACGCGTGCGCAAATCCGTGGTGGGAGGCTGAGATGAGCGACACGACCGGCATCGAACAGAAAAAGAAAGAGGCCTATTTCACCGCCTCTCAAAGTCAGCTGATCTGGGCCCGATTCCGCCGCAACCGAACCGCGATGATCGCCGCAACGGTGCTGCTCGTGATGGTGCTGATGGGCCTATTCGCCCCGTTCCTGTCTCCCTACGACCCGACCATCGTGGGCCGCGACAAGGATTACACCAACGGCGCCCCGCAGATTCCGCGCTTTTGCGACGAACAGGGATGTTCCGCCCGCCCCTTCATCTATGGCGTCACGCGAGAGCGATCCATGGCGACGAATTTCCGCTGGGTGACCAAGGTTGACCGCGAGGACCGGCGCTATGTCCAGTTCTTCGTGCGCGGAGATGAGTACCGGCTTTTGGGGATCAAGGGCAATCTGCATCTCTTTGGCGTCGACAGGGGCAAGATCCACCTCTTCGGCACCGACGAGGCGGGCAAGGACATCTTTTCGCGCACACTGCACGCGGTGAACACCTCACTGGCGGTGGGCACGATGGGGGTGCTGATCAGTTTCGTCATGGCGCTGACCATCGGTGGCATCGCCGGCTATTTCGGCGGCAAGATCGACGGGGTAATCCAGATGATCACCGATGCGATCCGCACCGTGCCCGCGATCCCGCTCTTCATGGCCTTGGCGGCTTTCGTGCCCGATACATGGTCTGCCGAGACGCGGTTTTTCTTCATCTCGATCATTCTGGGCCTCATCGGCTGGCCCACGCTGGCGCGACGCGTGCGCACCCATCTACTGGTCGAGCGCAACCAGGATTACGTGCTGGCGGCAAAGCTGTCGGGCGCGGGGGCCGGCCATGTGATCCGCAAGCACCTGCTGCCCAGCTTCACCTCTTACATCATCGTCGATCTGGTGATCTCATTTCCCTACATGGTGCTGTCGGAAACCGCGCTCAGCTTTATCGGGCTGGGCCTGAAGGACCCGGTGAACTCGCTTGGCGTGATGCTGCAGAACACGACCTCGGCGGATGTTTTGCTGAACTACCAGTGGTATTTCATTCCCGTCATCTTTTTCATCGTGCTGGTGATGGCCTTCGTTTTCGTGGGCGACGGGCTGCGCGATGCCGCAGCCCCCTACGGAGATCAGAAATGACCGCGCCGCTGCTTTCGGTCCGGGATCTGACCGTGCGCTTTCGCACCGACGAGGGGCTAGTGACGGCGGTCGACGAGGTTAGTTTCGACATCGCCCCCGGCGAGGTCCTCGGGCTGGTGGGCGAAAGCGGATCGGGCAAGTCGGTTACGGCCAAGTCGCTGATGCGGCTCAACGGGCGCAACACCGACTACGACCCGGCAAGCCGCATTATGCTGAACGCCGGGGGCAAGGACATCGACGTGCTCGCACTCCGGCGCGAGCGTGACATGATGCCGGTGCGCGGCGGTGCGATCTCGATGATCTTTCAGGAACCGATGGCCAGCTTTGCCCCGGCGCTGACCGTGGGCCACCAGATGGTCGAACAGCTGCGGCTGCACACCGACTTGTCCAAGAAGGCCGCCAGGGATCTGTCCATCGAGATGCTCGACCGCGTCGGCATTTCCGAACCCGCGCGACGGTTCGAGCAATACACGTTCGAGTTTTCAGGGGGCATGCGGCAGCGCGCGATGATCGCCATGGCGCTGTCGACCAAACCGAAACTTCTGATCGCCGATGAGCCGACGACCGCGCTCGATGTGACGATCCAGGCGCAGGTGATCGACCTGATGAAAGACCTCGTGCGCGAGTTCGGCATGGGCATCCTCTTTATCACCCATGACCTCGGTGTTATCGCTCAGACCGCCGACCGGGTCGCTGTGATGTATCTCGGCCGGATCGTGGAACAGGGCACGGTGCGCCGGGTGCTGCGCCAACCGCAACATCCCTACACGCGGGGCCTGCTGGCCGCGCTGCCACGGCTCGATGCGCTCGACCAGCCGCTGACGCCCGTGCCGGGCGATATTCCCAGCCCATTGGAGCGCCCACATGGCTGCGTCTTTCACACCCGCTGCCGCGAAAAGGTTGGGCCGGTCTGCGAGGCGGAAAAACCCGAAGTGTACAGCGTGGCCAGTGGGCATACGGCAAGCTGTGTGCGTGTGCAGCCGCAAAAGGACGCTGCGCAATGATCGATCCGCTCATTTCACTTGAGGCACTGTCGGTAGAGTATCCGCTCGGTCGGGCCATGCTCGGCCAACCGCCCGTTGTGCGGGCGCTGAACAAGGTGACGCTTGACATTCCGCGCGGGTCGTTCTTTGGCCTGGTGGGCGAATCCGGCTCTGGCAAGACCACGCTGGGCCGTGCGATCCTGTGCGCCACCCCGATTTCGGGCGGCAGGATCACCTTGCATGACGAGCATGGGCCTCTGGATCTACGCACGATGACCAAAGACCAGTTGCACGCCTATCGCCGCCGCGCGCAACTCATCTTTCAGGATCCCTATGCCGCGCTCAGCCCGCGCATGACGGTGCGCGACATCATCGCCGAGCCGCTGCAGGTGATGGGCCTTACCAAGAGCCGCGCGGACACCGACGCTCGCGTACGCGAGATCGCCCGTCTGTGCCGACTGAATCTCGAACATCTGCGCCGCTTTCCGCACGCCTTTTCCGGCGGGCAGCGCCAGCGCATCTCGATCGCACGGGCGCTTGTATGTGATCCGGATTTCGTGGTGGCCGACGAAAGTGTGGCGGCGCTCGACGTATCGATCCAGGCCGACATCCTGAACCTGCTCAAGAAATTGCAGCACGAGCTTGGGCTGACCTTTCTTTTCATCAGCCACGATCTTTCGGTGGTGGCCCATGTGAGCGATTACGTAGCTGTCATGTATCTCGGCACGCTGGTCGAAGTGGCCGCGAAAAAAGAGCTCTTTCGCCAGCCGAAGCATCCCTACACCAAGGCGCTCCTGTCAGCGATCCCGTCGCTCGACCCGGACGACACCGGAAGAGCGCAGCGGCTGACAGGCGAAATTCCCAGCCCGGCAAACCCGCCCTCCGGGTGCCTGTTTCACACCCGCTGTCCGCATGTCCGCGACCGCTGCCGAGCAGACGCCCCGAAGCTGGGTAAAGGCGACGGCGAGGGCCGCCCGCAAGTCGCCTGTCACTTTTGGAAGGAGCTACTGGATTGACCCAAGATTACGATCTGGATGAGGCCTATAAAATCGCTGGCCCCGAAGATGCCAAGAAGCTCTATGGTGATTGGGCGACGACCTATGACGACAGTTTCGGTGCAGGCTGGGGGTATGTCGCTCCGCAGCGGATCGCGGAGATCTATCGCGCGCAAATGAGCGGGGAGGAGGTGCCAATCCTCGATATCGGCGCGGGAACGGGTCTCATCGCCGAGCATCTGGCCGGGCTTTCCGCCGATGCCTTCGACATCACGCCCGAGATGCTGGCCGTGGCCAAAGGCAAGGCGCTCTACCGGCAGACCATTCTGGGAGATCTAACCCAGCCGCTGGCGCTGGAGGACGCCAGTTACGGCGGGGTTGTTTCCTGCGGGACCTTCACGCACGGGCATGTCGGGCCGGAATGCCTGCCAGAGCTGTTGCGCGTCACCCGGGCCGGCGCGCTCTTTGTCTGCGGTACCATCGCCACGGTCTTTGACCAGATGCGGTTCGGGTCGACCCTGGCCGGGCTGGTGGCGGATGGGCGGATCACGCCGATGCACGTTCGCAAGATCGCGATCTACGAAGGCGGCGACCATCCCCATGTGAGCGATGAGGGCCTTGTGATGGTTTTTCGCAAGCTCTGAAGACAAGCCGTCGCGCGCGTCACACATCCGTCGCGGCGCGCGCCCAAGTCAAGCCGACACAGTTCTAAAACCCTGAGGAGTTCCCATGGTTCTTTCCGCCTTCTCCGCCCCCGGACAATTCTATCGCGGCAACCTGCACACCCATTCCAACCTGTCCGACGGGGCGCTGGACCCTGCCGAGGTCTGCCGCCGCTATCGCGCCGAAGGCTATGATTTCATTTCCTTGACCGACCACTTTATCGGGCAATACGGTTATCCCATCGTCGACACGCGGCCTTTTCACGAAGACGGGTTCACGACCATTCCGGGGGCCGAACTTCACTCTGGCGCGATGGAAAATGGGGAGCTGTGGCATATCCTCGCCGTCGGCCTACCCTATGATTTCGCACCGCCCGAAGCCCCGGGTTTCTTTCCCGTCGAGGGCCAGGAAAGCGGAGCCGATATCGCACGCCGCGCCCGCGACGCCGGGGCCTTCGTCACGATTGCCCATCCACACTGGTCGGGCCTGACGCTCAACGACGCGCGCAGCATCGACGCGGCGCATGCGGTCGAGATCTACAATCACGGTTGCGCGGTGGGCTGTGATCGCGAGGGCGGGGGGCATGTGCTGGACCTGCTGCTATCTGATGGGCGCGACATGACGCTGATTGCGACAGATGACGCCCATTTCACCGAGCCGGATCATTTCGGCGGATGGGTGATGGTCAAGGCAGAGGTGAACGATCCCGACCACCTGCTGCGTGCTCTGAAACAGGGGGATTTCTATTCCTCGCAAGGCCCCGAGATTCGCAGCGTCAGCCTGACCGAGGACGCCGTAACGGTCGAATGCAGCGCGGTGTCGTCGGTCATCGTGCAAGGCCACGGACAGGCCGCTGCCGCAACGCATGGCCGGTCCATGACGCGCGCTGATTTGCCCTTGGCCCGGTTTGCCGCCTCGCCCTGGCTGCGCGTCACAGTGGTGGACGCCGCAGGGCGCCGCGCCTGGACGAACCCGTTTCGCCTTTAGCCTAAATTCGGGGGCGGTCGGTCACGGCCCTGTCACAGAGGTCTGCTCATTTGCGCATAGGGGGCGCTCGAATGGACAGACGGTCGGTGATTCTCGAATTGGCGCAACGGCAAGGGCGGGTCACTGTTGATGCCCTTGCCGAAGAGCTTGGCGTTTCGATGCACACGGTCCGCCGCGATCTGAATGCGCTTTGCGAAGAGACCAAGCTGCGCCGCCTGCATGGCGGGGCCGAGTTCATCGACGGCAGCGCCAATACCCCGTATGCGACCCGGTCGGTTCTGAACTACGACGCCAAGCAGCGCATCGCCCGGGCCGTGGCGAACATGGTGTTTGACGGCGCCACCGTTTTTCTGTCGATCGGCACGACGCCCACCATCGTGGCGCAGGCCCTGACCGACAAGGAAGGACTGACCGTTGTCACCAACAACCTCAACGCGGCGATGGCGCTGTCGTGCAATTCGGCCAATCGCATCATCCTGCCGGGCGGAGAGCTGCGCCTGCCAGACCGCGATTTTCTAAACGACGAGGCCATCGCGGTTTTCTCCGGTTCTGTCGCATCTTTCGAGTAGCTGGTGTACGAAGCTCTGCGTGTTGTCGATGAGGTTGAGCCCGTGGTTTCGTTCAAAGGTTCGCAGTTTCCACGGGACGTGATCTTGCATGCCGTCTTCTTCTACGTTCGATACGCCGTCTCCTACCGCGATCTTGAGGAAATCCTGGCAGAGCGCGGTGTCGTGGTCGACCACGCGACACTGAACCGCTGGGTTGTGAAATTTGCGTCCGCCCTTGCAACTACGGCGCAGCGGCGGAAAGCGGCGACAGCGCCATCTTGGCGCCTTGATGAGACCTATGTGAAAGTACGAGGCGACTGGTGCTATTTGTATCGAGCGGTAGACAGGAACGGCCAGACCCTCGATTTCATGTTGTCGGAACACCGGGATGAGGCGGCGGCGTTGAGATTTTTGGCCAAAGCGATATCTGCCAACGGACTTCCCCGGGCCTGCGCCATCGACAAGAGCGGGGCCAATACCGCCGGTCTGAATGGGATGAATGCAGCGCTTGCCAAGGTCGGCTCAGATCGCAGGATCAGAGTTTGCCGATCGAAATACCTTAACAACATTGTCGAGCAGGACCATCGCGGCGTCAAACGGAGAACCAGGCCGATGATGGGCTTCAAGTCACTCGGATCAGCAGAAGCAACTTTGGCCGGGATCGAAACGGCACATATGATCAGAAAAGGGCAGCTTGGTCGTGGATGCCCGTTCCCGATCTACGCCAGCCTTGCGGACTGATCGGCGACCGCGGTTGCCCATCCCTAGCAACAGCGAAACTTTGCGACGGAACCCCCGTGCGCGGTGGCTGTAAGTCAGGACTGTGGTAATGTCGCTCGCGAATTGGATAGATCATAGCATTCGCCTTATTTTGGCTTAACGGCTGCGGGTCCTTTGACCAAGGTCCCCTCCTTCCGGGAATTTTGCTTTTAGGAACTTCTTGAACGAGTAATTTTCAGGAAAGATCGCATCGTCCATGATATCTTTGAAAACGCGGCTTTGCCCTACAATCGCAGCAACCGCGAAGTTGTGAACCTTTGAGCCATTCCGGAACAAGTGCGGGATCAGTCGAAGTGCTAGCGTCCATGACGCGATATTGTCGGTGATGTAGTGCACACCGGCAAAAACCCGGCGGTCCCCGTAGTCGACCATGTATTTCTGCAGGCCACGGATCTCGTCGTAACTCATCCCATCTCCGCCGCGCTTTATGTCATCGAGCACGGTGTCGAAAATCGTACATCCTCCGAGGATACCCTGAATACAATGCCCACTTAGAATCGACGGGTGAAGTCCGGTATGCACATAGCCTTCAGCCATGTGCCAACGGAAGTCTGATAGCCCAAACATAGTAGCCAACGCCCAAGGACGTGGGCGCTGAAAGTAAACCTTGATGTCAAACAGTGGCGGCTGAATACCACGCATTCGCGACCAGATGAGCCTCTTGAACCCCTTCTTGTCCTCTCCAGAAAGGTATAGACCGATGTTGGATCCCCCGCCGCCGTCGCTGGCCTTGAAGTCCACTGTCGGTTCCTCGTGGTCTCCTTCGCGGGCGAATTTGAATCGAACGTCGATGTTCCAAGCGTCCTCGACCCTGTAGTGCCAAAGATGGTCACGCGGCCTCTTATCTGGTGCTTCAGGGATATCCGGCAGCTCTCGAAGGATGTCAGGACGACTGCCGGCGCCGTGATACAATTCTACGGCCCTTTCGAGTTCGAACTTGGTATTACTCTCAGCAAAGGCTTCTGCAGCGCCGTGCCAGCCGCTGCCGGGGACCCAGCGGGGCCAAATGTGACTCTCGATCTCGGTCAACCATTCGGTCATCTCCCGCCGAAATTCTTCCCTCGTACCCGGCCATTCGTACATTGGCGTCATAATGCCGGAGGTTAGCCTTTTCTGGCCTTCGGTTAGGTTTCCATGCGGGGCAATGTCCATAGTAATCTCCTAATCTAGATAAACAAACAGCTCAGTGCAGACCAAGCTGGCTGGCCGCGTCGATAACGTGGGTTCGGTGGGTGGTGTTGATAATTGGATAGCTGGGCGAGCGCAGCATATCGAGGCATAGATCTGGCTCGCGGTGGCAAAGAATACGCAGCTTCGCCCTGCCATCCCGGATCCGGCCTTCCATTGCGTACGCAACCATAAGGTCTGTGACCGTGGGACGATATGTCAGAGAATCCACGGCATACTCGCCGCTACAGATAGCGCCACGTGCATCACCAGCCATCAGCCTAGCAAACAGCTGCGCGCTGCGGGCCTGGGCATAAGCTACAGTGCCGCGGCAGAGCATCACGGCAAGGTCTGCATTCTTCACAGCTTCAAGGAACTGGCCGGTATAAACCAACGAAATGGCACGAAAGATACGACACAGTCCATTTCCCGGCAGTAGTCTGCACGCCTCGCGGGTCATTTCGGCATTGCGGTCAAAGTCTCGCATGAAGAAGCCGAAGCTGTGCCCTGCAAGGGCGTGAACAAGTCCATTTTCTGGCGAAAGGGCGAGTGCGGAACGATTCCTGCCCATGATCTCGTCAAGGTCCAGAGTGCTAGTCTCCTCGCGCTCGCCATATTTCCGCAACTGTGCTTGAGCTAGAAGCGCATGATACAGGCCTTTCTCCTCAGCCGCGATGGCTCGCCCGCTGGAAAGGATAATATCTTCCAGCGGCATCGAGCCAGGAACCATCAGCCCCATCAAGGCATGGCAGCCGTTCACGTGGGCGCTCCAGTCGGCTATGGTCCGGCGTTCCGCTTCGGACCGAAGCACAAAGTCTTGGAAATTCTGAGCGATTTCCAATTGAACAGCCTTGAGAGAATCCCAAGATCGGAACGAGACCTCCCGACGAAACTGCCACTTGAGCGTGCCGAAGCCATCCGTCACGGTGGCTGAGGCCAGACCATCGCTACCAAAGCGTGTAAGGTGAAGTCTTGAGATCATGTCGGTGGCTTGAGGCTTGGGGGTAGCTACACCGGCGCGCAGATCTATGGCAGTGCCTAGACCCAAGACCATTGCGGACTCCATCATGCCGTCGACGACCACTTGGCCAAACTGTATCAGCCTTTCGTCTTTTCCGGTCACAGGAGGATTGAAGTACCAACGACGTTCGGTCTGTGGCTGCGGCAGGTCCGCGGTGGGCGCGAGTACAACGCGATTTGCATGTTGGGACCTTACGTCGCGTAGCCATTCGTTGAAGCCCTCGTCTCTCAGGTCGAACCCCCGCAGAATCTCGCCCGTGGCGTCATGCCTTAGGTGGTCGAACTGGAGCCGCGAGGCATCCAGCCAAACCCAAGTTCGATCGGACCGGATCACGTCTCCCTCGGTGTTTAGAACACCGCGAATTTTGCTAAGTGCATGTCGCAGGCTCGCGGACCCCTGGGCAGGTCCGCGATCGCCCCATAGTTTCTCCTGCAGCCAGGCCCGGGTCTGACGGTGATTTGCCGTCAAGGCAAGCATCGCAAGAATAGCGCACTCCTTGCGACCGGATGGCCGTATCGACTTATCTAATCCGTCCAACAGGTCGAAGGCTCCCAGCACCTTCAAAGTATATTTTTGATCAATCTCCACAATTAATCTCGGCCCAAATTCAATAAAAATAGTTTGAGCCGTTTTTTCGCCGCGTCAACCGCCGTGCAGCCGCTTCGATACAATTTCCGAAGTGAAAGTGGGGTAAGAGCGGCGAAAACCATCTACAAGTCTCCTGGGGCCTTTAGATAAACCAGTCTACTCTATCTGCGCTCAAATCATTGCTCCATTTCAATACTTGGCAGAGGTTTTTCCCGCTAAAGCGTTCGAATTAACGATGTACTTTCGAAGAACTTACGCTGCTCTCATCGGCCACTGGCTAGCCTGCAATCGAAATTTGCAGGAGAAAGTCATGCCTTTCCACGATCCGCGCCGACACGCAAACGCAGCAGCAATTCGCAATGCTGCGACCGAGCTTTCAACTGAACTGCCGCATCCGGTTCATCACGACAACATGGAAGCGATTTCGCCCTATGTCTTCAGCTTTACCAAGGGGCTGCTGCATGGTGACAACGGCCTTCTAAACGATGCAGCAGACTTCGATCTATTCGAAAACGGGACGGTCGACCCCGACCCCACTGTCTTTCAGTCGGTGCCGCTAAACACGGCCGTCATGAACTTCTATGGCGCAGTGAAGGCCGACTTCGATGCGATTGAGGTCTTTCCCTACCGTGAGTGGGAAAGCCCCACCGCCGGCTTTGCGTATGTCGGCGAAGGCCCCGATCCCCAAGCAATCACCATGCCGCCTGCTCCGGCCGCAGGCTCGGCCGAGTTCGCCGCCGAGATGGCCGAAGTCTACCAGATGGCCCTGTCGCGGGACTGGCCCATCGCCGCCTTCATGAATGATGAGTTGGTTAGCAACCTTACGCATGCGGACGGCACCGCAATCTCAAACGCGGCCAAGAACCGCCTCGAAAGAGCCAATGGAGATGTTGCTTCTGCTGCCGACAGGATTTCTCGAATGCGCTGGTTCGACGGCAAATATGACGGACGAGATGTTCTCAGCCCCGAGATGCGCGACCGGCGCCGCTTTGGACAAAAGCAGGAAGCTTCCAATATGTTCCGCGGCGCTGGAGAAGATCCTTGGAACACGCCTTTCCTGTCGCAGTTCATGGTCATGGGGGACGGCGGCCGCGTCCGCGATACCGTGGCTCGGGCATCTGGGGTCATCCGGTACGGTGCCCAGCGAATTGACCAGAAAGTCAAGATCGCGGTGCCCGGCAAGGACTACATGACATCCTGGCGTGACTGGCTGGACGTCCAGAACGCCATGAATGCCCGTCCGCTGGTTGGCATTGACCAGTACGTGGCGCCTGCTGGCGTGTTGCAGTACCGCACGATGTCCCGGCTGCGGGACATGGCGACCTATGTCCACGACGACCAGCTGTACCAAGCGTACCTCAACGCGGCGCTGATCCTGCTTGCCGAAGGTCACAAATTTGATCCGGGAATTCCCTATCACGGGACGACCGAGAACAACTCGCCGCGCTGGAACCGCGAGCCGTTTGCGCTCTTCGGTGGGCCGCACCTTCTGACCCTCGTCACCGAAGTATCGAGCCGGGCTCTGAAAGCTGTGCGCTTCCAGAAGTTCACGGTTCACCGCCGTCTGCGTCCCGAGGCGGCTGGCGCGCTCTTCCACACGATTTACTCGGGTTACAACCCCAACCGGGAACACGGAGGCACGCCCTACGAAATCGGTGGCGGCTCTGCTGAAGGCGTTGCACGTGCCCGCTTGGGCAACACGTTGGCAACCTACGGTTTCCCAGATGGAAGCGGTACCGAGCCGGCTATGGAAGAGATCCTTACAGACATCCGTCTGCACAACGCAGCCCAAAACAATGAGGATCCGGGTGATCTCAATATCGCCAAGTGGCTATTGCCAATGGCATTTCCGGAAGGTTCCCCGATGCACCCTGCCTACGGCGCCGGTCATGCAACGGTGGCCGGAGCCTGCGTCACCTTGCTGAAGGCGTTCTTCAACATGCGTGACGCGGACGACGCGGCGAAGCCCGCCTACATCGTCGAACCCGGGGCGACCGCGCTTGTTCCCGATGGCGGCACGTCAGATACCGATACCACGATCGACGTGCTCGGCGTGTCTATACCTCGGGGCCTGACGCTGGAAGGCGAGCTGAACAAGCTGATGTGGAACATTTCCAATGCCCGCAACATCGCGGGGGTTCACTACTACACCGACTACATCGAGTCGGTTCTCCTGGGCGAGGCGATAACGATCGGACTGCTACGCGAGCAGATGCTGGCGTACGAGCCGGCAGAGAACGTGTCGATGACCGTGCCACTGCTGGTGCGCCGACGTCTGCCCCCAGCACTGCTGACAGGTTCCACGTCAATCGGCCCGGAAGACATGGTTGAGGCCGTCATAATCACGCGCGACGGCACCCTAGAACCAGCGTTGGCTACGCCGCGCCCCTGAGGGAGATGCTGGGGCTGTCCTCCCTGCAGCCCCGGCAGATCTCCACGTGACCAGATCGAACTTCGCACGCAGCAAATACATGACAGGAGACAATCATGACCCGTAAAAAGAGCAACTCAAACCCTTTCACGCTTCGAGACCCGCGTGAAACGGCCGAACTCTGTGATCCCCTCACCCACATCTATCACGGCGGTGCCAAGTGCGTGACTGATAGCATCGGATATCCGACGCCCGAAAACCGCTCGCCGTTGGATTTGAGAGTGGATGCGAGCAACGGGTTCATCCCGCTCTGGGACCAGAACGTCACCCTGCACTGCCGCTTCGACGAGCGCTCTTTGATGCAGTACACAGATCCTCAGGCCGTGGCAGACTACGTGCGACAGCTCTTTGGCGAGGCGCTTTTGGCGTGGTCGTCCGCGGTGCCAGTGCGATTTGTCGAATCCCACCAGCCTTGGGACTTTGAGATTGCGGTGAGCGCCCAGGATGACTGCGATGCCCTTCGCCGTTGTACACTGGCCAGCGCGTTCTTCCCCGATGCAGGTCAGCACCAGTTAGTGCTCTACCCTCAGCTGTTTGGCCAGAGCCGACAAGAGCAGATCGAGACCATGGCGCACGAGCTCGGCCATGTATTCGGCTTGCGCCACTTCTTTGCCAACACGCACGAGGCGGCATTTCCAAGCGAACTCTTCGGGCGCGACGAGAAGTTCTCGATCATGAACTACGGAGCGGAAAGCGCTCTGACCAAAACAGATATCGAGGATCTCACTCAACTTTATGCCCAAGCCTGGTCCGGCTCGCTGACGCACATAAACGGTACGCCGATCCATTTGGTGCGCCCCTACAGCGCGGCGCATGTCCCGGCTCCCTCGCCGGCCCTGGTTGCACAATCCTGCGCAACAGCGACCGCCTGATCGTCCATCCCGGCAACAATGAAAAGGGCGCGACAATGAATTTCGAGCATCTGACAGGCCACTATACCTATCGTAGCTATCTCAATCGAGAAACCGGTACACCGGACGAGCTGCTTTGGGCAGAGGCCGATCTTTTTCTTCGAATTGAACCAGACGGAAACAACACTGGTCAGCTTAGCTTTCCGGCAGAGGTCAACGCGCCAAGGCGCGAAATCCTCGACATCTTCGGCGAGGTCGACGAGGCGGCCGATCTGGAACTAATTTTTACTGCCACAGGGCGCCCGGACTCGCAGGTAGCGGCGTTTCGCTATTCCTATCGCTGCAGACAAGGCCACAGCTGGCCTTTGGCGGACCCGGCACAGCGGTTGAGCTTGGTAGGCACCGTTGTGCGCGATGAGGATCATGGGCAGGCAAAGGCCGGTGCGACGGCAAGTTTTGTTGCGGTACAGCGGGATTTTGTCGAACCCCGCGACCTCGAAGCTGTTGCTTTGATCCCCGAGGCCATCGACATGCTCGCCGACCCCACCCATCGGCTGCGACACACGGTCTGGCACACGGTGCGCGGGTCCTGGAACGACCCCGCGCTTTCGGACGACGGGCGCCAAGAAATCCGTGATCTCGGCTGGGGAATCGATGATCCGCCTTTCACCAACGAGGGCAGGCTCGATCTTGAGAACGGTGCCGGCGAGGACTTTCTTCACATGCACCGGCGGATGATCATGATGCTGCGCGATGTCTATGCCCACGCAGGCAAGACACCGCCCGAGGCTTGGGCCACCCCGCCAGACGGACTGGGACCGCAGATCGCCTATCAGGGCGAGCGTGATCCGGCCACCAACCTGATCTCCTACGTCATCGACCCGGTGAATTCCGGGCTCATGGTGCCCCCAGCTACGCCGGATTTCATGCGCCTGACCGGCGACAGCAACTTCCTGTTTTTCAACAAGACGGCCCGTGGATTCCAGATCAACATGGCCCAACTCACGCGTAGTATCCGCAGTTCAGCCTTCGCGGCCACTATGCCGCTTGGCGCCTATGGCAACCTGATCGAGTTCACAGTCCATAACTGGATGCACATGCGTTGGGCGAGCACGCCCCGCGATCCTGATTCAGGTCTTCCCGCTGTGCGCTCTAGCTTCGACATTTCGGAAAAATGGTCCGCTCGCCACTACGATTTCTTGGGGGACTTCCACAGCAGCCACGTACACCCGCTTTTCTGGCGGCTGCACGGCTGGGTCGACGCATGCATCGATGTCTGGTTCAACGCGCATGAGCAACTGCACCCAGGCCAAGTCACCCGGCAGGACGTGCGAGGAATTCCTTGGTTCGCCCCGGGAACGTGGGTGCGCAAGGCTGACCCATTCGACTGGCCGGGCGCCGGTCAGGCACATAGTCACGGCGGTCACGGACCCCACGGCGGCCACCATGGCCCATCCGACGAACTCGAGACCCTGAAGAAGGTTCTCGCTGTGCTTGAGCGTGAATTGGAACCCGCAGCTGGGCCTGCGGCGTTTGTTGCGCCGGATCTGCCTGGCGTTGCTCAGGCCATCTTATCCATGGAGCAGCACAGCCTTTGAGAACAGGCCAGCACATCCTGAGGCGACCAAACCCGAGACAGTAAACAGAGGAGAATGACATGACGACAATGCCCAGCACCCTTGCCTCTATGGAGCGCAAACTCGAATCCGATGCCGAGTTCCGGCAGCGCTTCGAGAGTGATCCGGTCGGTGTCACGAAGGAAGCGGCCAAGCTCTCGCAGCTACCAAACACGCTAGTCTATCGGATGGTGGTCGGCGCGCTTGGCCTTGGCCTTCTTATCGCACTGATCGCTGCCGCCGCGATTACGCTCCTAAGCGCGGGCGCCACCGATGTGCCGAATATCTTCATCACGGCTGCGTCCACGATCATTGGCGCTCTAGCCGGCCTACTCGCACCTCAACCGCAAAGCTGACCACCGCGCCGGAAAGAGGAAGATCCCATGACCTGCGAAAACGGATCCAGCAACAACGAAGCCATCCCTAACGTGGTTGTCCGTCCGCGCAGATTGAACACCCTGAATGTCGGCCCCGGTAAGTTCCATACGGTTTTGATGCAGCGGCTCAACACGACCCCACAAGTTTATGGCCCGATGCGGGGCGATCGCACGAACTCATCGAGGAACGCATCGCCCTCAAAGAGTTTCACCAAGCCGTTATCGTGTTGATCAGCCCCAGTTGAGTGGTCCGATCTGATTGTTAGTGCATGACTGGCCTTTGGTCCATCTGAACGATGGCTTCTGGCGCTGGCGGGCGGTAGCCCAGAGCACTATGTGGGCGTTTCGTGTTGTAGTGCTTCCTCCATTCTTCGATCAATATTTGCGCCTCGCGTAGGCTGTAGAAGATTTCGCCGTTCAAGAACTCATCCCGGAACCGGGCATTGAAGCCTTCACAATATCCGTTCTCCCAAGGCGACCCGGGTTCGATGTAAGCGGTCTTTGCTCCGACAGCCTCGATCCAGTCCCGCACGGCCTGAGCAACGAACTCCGGGCCATTGTCAGACCGAATGAACGACGGGATGCCGCGCAGGATGAACAGGTCGCTCAAGGTGTCGATGACCTTGCCCGAGTTCAGCTTGCGATCCACACGGATGGCCAAACATTCTCGGCTGTATTCATCGATGATGTTGAGCGTGCGGAACGCCTTTCCATCTTCGGTGCGGCAATGCACGAAGTCATAGCTCCAGACATGATCGCGCCGTTCCGGCCGAAGCCGGACACACGATCCGTCATTGAGCCAGAGCCTCCCTTTCTTCGGTTGTTTCATTGGCACTTTCAGCCCCTCTCGTCGCCACAGCCTTTCGACCCGCTTATCGTTCACATGCCAGCCAGCGTCTCTCAGCAGCGCAGCGATCCGACGATAGCCGTATCGGCCATACTGCCGGGTCAGTTCGATCATGTCGGCCACCAATCGTTCTTCATCCCGGCGGCCAACTGGCACCCTGCGCTGTGTGGATCGGTGCTGTCGCAGTACCCGGCAGGCGCGGCGTTCCGAGACATTCAGCTCGGCACGAACGCGATCAATGCAAGCACGGCGACGAGCGGGGCTTAGAAGTTTCCCTTTGCGGCCTCTGCAAGGATCAGCTTGTCCAACGTCAGATCGGAAACAGCTTTGCGCAGCCGCTCGTTCTCTTTCTGAAGCCGCTTCAATTCCTTCAACTGGTCTGTGCCCATTCCACCGTACTTCTTCTTCCACCGGTAGTAGGTCTGTTCAGTCACGCCAATCTGCCGGATCGCATCCAGTCGCGGCAGACCTTGCCCCGTCAGAACCTCAACTTGCCGTAATTTCGTGACAATCTCCTCGGGCTTTGGTCGCTTGTTGGCCATGTGTTTCCTCCGTTTTCCTAAACATAGCGGAGGACCACTTCAGTGGGGGAGGACCA
>NZ_JBMPGU010000025.1:0-28214 GCF_049323015.1 Thalassococcus sp. BH17M4-6 | reverse complement strand
CAACACGAAACGCCCACATAGTGCTCTGGGCTACCGCCCGCCAGCGCCAGAAGCCATCGTTCAGATGGACCAAAGGCCAGTCATGCACTAACAATCAGATCGGACCACTCAACTGGGGCTGATCACTACAACACGAAACGCCCACATAGTGCTCTGGGCTACCGCCCGCCAGCGCCAGAAGCCATCGTTCAGATGGACCAAAGGCCAGTCATGCACTAACAATCAGATCGGACCACTCAACTGGGGCTGATCAACACTAAGTGCAAAGACGCATAATGAAGTTTATGTTAAGTATGGGCGCGCTTCGTGGGCG
The DNA here is from genome assembly GCF_049323015.1 of Thalassococcus sp. BH17M4-6. Lineage (NCBI taxonomy): Bacteria > Pseudomonadati > Pseudomonadota > Alphaproteobacteria > Rhodobacterales > Roseobacteraceae > Thalassococcus > Thalassococcus sp. BH17M4-6. Next base: position 27,901 of record NZ_JBMPGU010000025.1, on the reverse strand, counting down.
CCCGTGAGCCTAGCTTATGTCAATTTTACTTTGTCGGCATGTCTCTAATCGTTGTGTTACGCGCGGGCGCAACTTGTATTTTTCATTTAGTCCCATTGTTGCCAACGTCGCTTCGGCACAGGCGACATCTTCGTGACTTGCGGCGCCGGAAACGCCGAACGGCCAAACAATTTTCGTCTTCTCGCATTGAAAAGCTAACGGCCCCGCGAAAAGATGCGGCCGTGATAACCCGGGCACTATGTAGCCTCTGCTTTATTTCATTGGCGAACTGCTTCGAAATTCAACCCGGTGGCTTCCCTTAGGTGTGTTTCGAAGAAATCCGTGAACGTCGCTACCAGCGGCGGAAGCACCTCGTAAGGCGGATAGAACAGAGTCAGCCAAAGGGGTGGAGCGGTCCAATCACTCAGAACGGATTCGATCTCGCCAGATTCAATGCCATCGCTGACGATGAAGTCTGGTAGAAGCGCGATGCCATTCCCGGCTTTGGCCATTTCGTACAGAAAGTCGCCGTTATTGCTGACGACCGAGACCCCAGCAGACACATTTCGGGTTCGTCCGCCATAGCTGAGCTTCCAGCTTTCGGCCTCTCCCGTCGACGAATAGGACATGCACACGGCCGGATCGAGATCCTCCGGCGACTCGGGCCGAGGGACTCGATTGAACAACGCGGGTGCCGCCACCAGGTGACGCGGGACTTCGCAGACCTTGCGCCAAATAGTCGATTTATCGCTTGGTGGGCCCGAAATGCGCACTGCCAGATCGCAGCGCTCCTCGACGATGTCGACAAGCGAATCGGTCAAGTGCACTTCCAACGTGATGTTTGGAAAAGCCAGCCGAAACCGGTCAATCAAAGAAGGCATCAGCCGCATGCCAAGTGACATCGGCGCGTTGATCGATAGCCGTCCGCGATCCGGTCGAACTGCTCGGGAAACTTCTTCGGTAACCTGGTCAAAATCCGCGACAACGGGTCGATAGCGTGCGGCGACCATCGCCCCAGCCGTCGTCAGGGAGACCTGCCGCGTAGTGCGTACCAGAAGCTGCTGGCCGAGATCTTCTTCCAACCGAGCCACGATGCGCGTGACCGAGGCCGGTGTCATTTTGAGGCTGCGGGCAGCGGCGGCAAAGCTGTTGAGCTCAACCACCGTCAGAAATACCCGGATAGGCTTAATGTCCTGCATGTGCAGGTTATTACATTTGTGACAATAATTAATGCAATATAATTTCGATTAATCGCAACTATGTTTTGCCTTACCTTGTTCTCAACAAAAGCAGCCGATGAGAGAGGCAAAGACATGATCACGGAAATCAAGGGCCTGCACCACGTCACCTCGATGGCAAGCGATGCCCGCGAAAACAATGCCTTCTTCACCAATACGCTTGGCCTGCGCCGGGTCAAGAAGACGGTAAACTTCGACGCACCCGAGGTCTATCACCTCTATTACGGCGACGAGATCGGCACGCCCGGCTCGGTCATGACCTACTTCCCCTTCGGCCAGATGCCCAAAGGCCGTCGTGGCACCGGCGAGGTTGGTGTGACCGAGTTCGCCGTCCCGAAAGGCGCGTTGAGCTATTGGAAAGATCGCCTCGCCGCGCAAGGCGTGACCGGTCTGACCGAAGGCAACTTCCTGGGGGAAGCACGCCTCACCTTTAACGGCCCGGACGGAGACGGCTTTGCGCTGGTGGAAAGCGATGTGCGCGGACGCACGCCCTGGTCCGGGACGGATGTGCAGCAAGACGCGGGCATCCTCGGCTTTCATGGCGCACGGTTCAGCCTGCGCGATGCGGCCGCAACCGGCGAGCTTCTGACCTTCATGGGTTACCAGAAGGATGAAAAAGATGGCGCTGTCACGCGCTACAGGATCGAAGGCGGCAACGCGGCGGATATCATCGACATCGAGGAACTGCCCGGTGCCAGAACGGCCGAACAAGGCGCTGGATCGGTCCACCACATTGCCTTTGCCGTAGAAGACAGGGCGGCACAGCTAGAGGTGCGCCGTGCGCTGATGGACACAGGCTACCAGGTCACCCCAGTGATCGACCGGGACTACTTCTGGGCGATCTACTTCCGGACCCCCGGTGGTGTGCTCTTTGAGGTGGCAACCAACGAACCCGGGTTTGACCGGGACGAGGACATCGCCCATCTCGGCGAGGCTTTGAAACTGCCGACCCGGTATGAGCCGCACCGCGCCCAGATCGAAGGGCTGCTGCCCTCGATCGCCGCATAAGGAGCAGTTCCATGCTGACGGACACCTACAAGGCCCTGACCAAGCCTCCCCAAAAGGGCACACCGCTGATCTTTGCCTTCCACGGCACCGGCGGGGACGAGACGCAATTCTTCGATCTCGCCGGGCAGCTTCTCCCCGGAGCAGGCATCGTCTCACCCAGAGGGGACGTCTCAGAGATGGGCGCCGCACGCTTTTTCCGCCGGACAAGCGAAGGCGTCTATGACATGGAAGACCTCGCACGGCGGACCGAGGCGATGGCGTGTTACGTCGCCGAGCACAAGGCAAAGAACCCGGGCAGCCCGGTCTACGGGTTCGGCTATTCCAACGGGGCCAATATCCTTGCCTCGGTCACTATGGCCTACCCAGACCTGTTCGACCGGGTCGGGCTGCTGCACCCGCTCATCCCCTGGACACCGACGCCGAAACCTGGCCTTGCCGGAACCCGCGTTCTCATAACGGCTGGTCGGCGCGACCCGATCTGCCCCTGGCCGCTGACCGAAGGTCTGATCGACTGGTACGCGAAACAGGACGCAGAGGTCGCAACCGAGATCCACGATGGCGGGCATGACTTGCGCCAACCTGAGCTTTTGGCCCTGCAAGCCCTTTTCTCGGCCGTGTGATGCCGCCGGAATGCTCAAGAGAGATGTCACCTGCTCATCGACCGCGCCATGACGATGAGAGACCACGGGGCGCGAAGTGCCGTGCCCCAGTTTTCACATGAAGTAAGGAATCCGCAACATGGCTAGTGTGCAGATCAATTATACCGAAACAGAGAGCAAGGGGCGCTACGTGGCAACCACACCGGAGGCGGAGGGAGAGGCGGAATTGACCCTGTCAAAGGTGACGCCCAAACTGATCATCGCTGACCACACCTTCGTGCCTGACAGCATGAGAGGCATGGGCGTGGCGCGCCGCCTTGCCGATCGGCTGATCGCCGATGCCCAGGAACGCGGCCAGCGGATCGTACCTCTCTGCCCCTTTGTTCGGGCCCATGCCCAGAAACACCGGGACGAGCTGGAAGACGTAATCCAGTGGTAAACAAAGGGCCGGTCGTAGGGCACCCTTATGAAGACTCGTTCACAGGCGCCCGGCAAGAGGATCGCCATCGAAAGAAAGGACGAAAATGAGCTGGAACCCGACACACAACCCCGTATGCCCGCTGGGGCACACCGGCGAAATTGAAACGCTGATCATCCCGCGCGCCCGCGATCTGGGTGGCTTCGAGGTGCGGCGCGCCCTGCCCTCGCCTGCACGGCAAATGGTGGGGCCGTTCATCTTCTTCGACCAGATGGGTCCGGCCGAGTTTATCACCGATGGCGGTATCGACGTGCGTCCACACCCCCATATCGGTCTCGGCACCGTGACTTATCTCTATCAAGGCGAGTTCGAGCATCGTGACAGTCTTGGCACCCACCAGATGATCTATCCCGGGGAAGTGAATTGGATGGTGGCTGGGCGCGGCGTGACTCACTCCGAGCGCACAAGCGACGAGACCCGTGCAGGGCGCCACAAGCTGTTCGGCATCCAGACCTGGATCGCCCTGCCTGAAGACCGCGAGGAGATGGCGCCGGATTTCGAACATCACAAGGCGAACGCGCTGCCGCAGTTTCAGGACGGTGGTGCTACTGCCAGGCTGATCCTTGGCGAGGCTTATGGCAAAACCAGCCCCGTCACCATGCAATCCGAAACCTTCTATCTCGACGTCATTCTCGAGCCCGGCGCGTCCTTCCCCATGCCCGACAATCACGAGGATCGCGGCATCTACGTGTCGGACGGCAGCATCGAGGTGAGCGGCGACACGTTCGAGGCCGGCCGGATGATGGTCTTTCGTCCAGGTGACCGTATTTCGGTCAAGGCTGGGCAGCAGGGGGCACGGCTCATGGCCCTTGGTGGCGCGACGCTGAACGAGAAACGCTACATCTGGTGGAACTTCGTGTCCTCCTCGAAGGACCGGATCGAGCAGGCCAAGGAAGATTGGAAGGCGGCCGATTGGTCGAACGGTCCCTTCAGACTGCCACCGGGCGACGAGGAAGAATTCATCGAAATCAGCCCAGAGCTTGAACGCACGCGACCGCGCGACTGGTAGCCGCCCGCTGGTTCCGTTGCCGGGCCAAAGTGAAGGGATCAAAGCGCAGCACACCAGCGGGACTGTGCTGGCATAGGTCTCTTCCGCTGGGCGGCGGTCAGGTGTCTGACCGCCTCAGGTAAAGGACGGTCAGAATAACCCAAAGGCCTGCGATGATGCCGGTCTGCGCCCAGTAGGGCCATGTCGACTGTTCCTCGGTCAGCACGGATGCCAATGTATCGGTCATGTTAACCGATGCGAGTCCAAGCGCAGTGAGGCCGAGTACGGTCAAGGCAATTGGAACGACCTTGATGTCACGTGAAGCGGCATAGAACAGGCCGACATAGCTGAGCACCGCGAAAGAGATGATCTTGTCCTGATAGGCGTAGAACGGAGTATCGTAATAGACGTACAGGATCGGAACCTTGATCCCGAAGAAATGCGCAATCGCCATGCAGACGAAGTAGGCGACACAGGCCAGGAGGCCGAAACGAAGGAGGCGGGGCATGTGGGGTTCCATTGTCGAGGTTTTACAGTCGAGGTGGCAGGCTGACCCCGGTCCGGGTGACAATCCTGCCAGTTGGAGGTCCGATCCCGCCAATCCGGGTCACAGCCCCCAGATTCAGGTTCGGGCCTTCTCGAAGGCGGTCCAGGCGGCTTCGAATGCGTCGAAGTCGAACCCCGGTCGGCGGGCGGCGTTCAGCACGATGGCCTCGGTGCCCTGCATCCTGGTGATCGCGGCTGCCAGCTCGGCAACGTAGTCCTGTGGGATCACAAGTGCCCCATGACGGTCGGCGTGAACCAAATCGCCGTCAGCAATGGTCAAACCGAAAACTGTGACCGGTGTGCCGATCTCGCGCACATGGACGAAAGCATGGCTCGGACCAATGGAGCCGGCGATAACCGGAAAACCCTCAGGCAGGTCGCCAAGGTCTCGCATCACGCCGTTGGTGAGCGCCCCGGTGAGGCCGAAACCCTTGTGCACTGTGGTGTTGATCTCGCCCCAATAGGCGCCGACGGCATTCGCGCCGTCGAGGTCCTCGACCACCGCCAGAGCAGGCCGGGTTCCTGTCGCCATATGACGGTAGTAGTCCATCCGCCTCGATTTGATCACTTCCGGCGCCTCGTCCGGCGGGGCAGCGGCGGCAATCTTTGCGGTGCGTGCCACGCCTACAATTGCGCCCGCTTGCGGGTCGCTGCACAGAACCGTGCCGCGTGTGAAACGATCAAAGCCGCGCTTGCCTTCGATCACTTCGATGGCGTTGCAGACAGTGGGCGTGTCGACCTTGCGCAGAAGGTCCAGAAGTTCGGGTGTCATGTTCTCTCCAGCCAGCGTTCAAGCGCTGCATTTGTCTCGTTCGGTTTTTCCAGAGTTGGCATGTGCCCCGCACCCTCAATGATCGCGAGTGTCGCGCCCGTTAGCAGACCGGCCATCAGCTCGTGCCGCGCTACGGGGCAGAGAGTATCGTGCCGCCCGCAAAGCACCAAAGCCGGTCCGTCGAAACCACGCAGCGTCTCGCTTTGATCCGGGCGATCGCGCAGGGCGATGGACTGCCGGATGAAGACCTCCGGCCCGAGATCAATTGCCATCTCCATGCAAAGATCCAGCAAGGCCTGTTTGCCCGGACCATCCACGAGGTAGTTCGGCTTCATCTCGTCGCGCATGACCTCGGCCATGCGGCCTGCGCCAGCCTTGTCCATCTGCGGCCCACGCCTGACCTTGACGGTGTCGGCCTCGGCCAACGGATTGGTGTCAAGCAGCGCGATGCGTTCGACACGGCCCGGCGCTTGCCGCAGGACCTCCATCGCGACGATCCCGCCCATCGAAAGCCCGGCGAGCGCGAACCGTTCCGGCGCTTGGGTCAGCACCTCGGCTGCCAGAGCCTGCATACTGTCCGCACCTGAGATCGGCGCGTGATGAACAACCCGGCGACCCGAGAAATATGCGGTCTGCGGGCCGAACAGTCGCGCATCGCACATCATGCCTGGCAGGAATACAAGCGGTGTCATCCGACCAACGCGGCGCCTTCGGTCAACGCTGCTAGCTTGGCATAGGCGATATCCGGGTCCACCGCGCCGAAGCCGGCAAAGGTACCAAAACCGCAATCGCTGCCCGCGATCACGCGCTCGGTGCCCACGATCCCGGTGAAACGCTCGATCCGCTGGGCCACGACCTGCGGATGTTCGACGAAATTTGTCGTCGTATCCACCACACCGGGCACCAGCACCTTGTCGTCGGGAATATCGGCCTTGCGGTCGCGGAAAACCGTCCATTCATGGGCGTGGCGCGGGTTCGACGTCTCAAAAAGCACATAGCGGGACTTCGTCCGCATCAGCGTGTCGAAGACCTTCTCCATCCCAATGTCGCAGCAATGTGGCCCCTCGTAATTGCCCCAGCAGATATGAACCCGCACACGCTCCTGCGGTACCTCGGATAGCGCATGGTTCAACGCCTCAACATGGGCATCGGCGACTTTGACGAACTCCGCGTCGGAAAGATCGGTGAAGAGCATGTGCCTTGAAAGCGCCAGATCCGGACAATCCAGTTGCAGGTCCAGTCCGGCGGCCACGATGGTCTCGTATTCGGCCTTCATCGCATCGGCCAGCGCCGCAAGATAGGCGTCGCGTGTCGGATAGAAGTCGTTCTGCAGGAATAGGGAAATCACACCGGGCGAGGCGGCGTTCATGAAGCCGCGCGCCGCCCCGTGTTCGACCATCGCCGCCTTGAGGTTTGCGATATCCTTTTCCAGTTCGTCCTGCCCCTTCGACCGCACCTCGCCCACGCACATGGGCCGCGCGTATTGCGGCGTACCGCCGTCGTTGGCGATCCGCTCGAGGAAGCTGGGAAACATCTTCAGGTCGGCCGGCGCATTGCGCGGGCTGTCTCCGTCGAACCCGGTGTAGCGATCTTTGACATAAGTTGCATAACTGATCTTCGACGTCTCGCCATCGCTGACGATGTCGATACCAGCATCAGTCTGTCTGCCGACCGTCTTGGACACGGCGGCGGTCATGCACGCATCGAAATCCGCCTGATTGAAAGCCTCGCCCCGTTCGCGGGCGAAGATGAAGTCGACCACATCTTGGCTGCGGGGCAGAGAGCCCACATGGGTCGTCTGAATTTTACTCATGCGGGCTCTCCCTTCTCGTGTCAGTTCCCGGTCCAGCTGGGCCCAGCCGGATCTTCGGTGCCCACGATGTGATAAAGCGCTGCTTCGCCGGTCATGGAAGGAACGGCAGAATGGGCAAGGCCCTCGGGCACCGACATGGTGTCGCCGGGGGCAATCGTCGCCGACCCGCCGTCCCAATCCACGCGCCAGTGGCCCTTGACAGGCATCAAGACTGACGGACGATCGTGACTGTGCTTGGTGTCGGTGGCCGAGGCACGGGTGATGAAATCGACCTCGAAGCCGGGCTTGTCCTTCAGCAGACCGGTTTCGCCGATCACCTTGCAGGGTGCCTTGTCGGACAGCGCCACCATGTCCCAGTACCGGGCGACGTGGTTAGGCAGGACCTCGGCCGTGGTGGGTTCAGGCCGCTTGGCCAGCTCTTCCTCGGACATCAGCGGCATCGGATTCACCCCGTCCGGCAGACGCTGCTGGCGCTTGGTATCGTAGAGCTTGCCGTCCTCGCCCAACACCAGCCCGTGATCGGCTGCATCCTCGATCACCTGCGGCGCCCACATCACGCCGCCACCAGCATCGTCGCCGCCGAGGATCGCCATGATCATCCCGTAATCGGTGCCAATGTTCTCGAAGCCGCGGAATATACCGGTGGGAATGTTGAAGATGTCGCCCTCTTCCAGCACCACTTCGCCAGCGCTGCCCCAGCGGCCCCAGAAGAAGCGCCAACGGCCGGAAAGAACAAAGAATGCCTCGGCCGTATGGTGATCATGCAGGGAGTTTCGGCACTTGGGCGGCTGGCCGGCCGCGCCAATATTGAATCCGTGTGGGACCCCGATGTGGACATGCTGGTCGGGCGACTCGGACACACCACCGCCGATGATGGTGAAGTTCTCCTTCTGGTCGCTGCCCGGCGTGTGGGCGTCGATGAAGGCAGTTTTACAAGGTTGCAGATCGCCGTAACGGACGATGCGTTTTTCGATTTCCTGAGGTGTCATGAGACTGTTCCTGTTATTCGGTTGGGGTCAGAAGGTGAAAGACCCCTGCCCCGGCGGCCGCAGGTTCAGCCGCCGTGCCCTTCGGCTGGCGAGATAGCCGTGACGGCGGCGCAGAGCCTCGGACGGCGAAGGCATCACAATTCACCCGTCTTCAGAAGGATCTGCTTCCAGATCGCGGTTTCATCGAACAGGGTCCATTCGCGACGCAGTTTTGGCGCCCCGCCAACCAATGCGCCGAATTCGGCGTGGCTGATCCCTAGAACATAGACCTCTGCACCCGTTGGAGTGCCAAAGGCGCCCCAGCCCTCATGCTTGCCATGGAGGCTCCAACGGATGGCCGAGCGCGGCGGCATCATCGGGTCCTCGCGCCCAATCGTGTGGTGGATCGTGAACGTGGCATTGGGGAAGGCCGCCCGTAGGCCCATCCAGAACCGGTCGGCGCCCTCAAAACTCAGCGTCTCCAGCCCGCCGGGATAGGAGAGGTTCGCGCCACGGTCGTAGGCTTCTGGGATCACCGTGAAATCCGCGCCCATGATCCGCGTCAGGATGTCTGCGTGGCGTTGACCCCATTCGTTGTCGTTGCCCGTCCCCTTGTAAGGGCCGACAACGTCATTAGCTGGCGTCAGCGGCTGCACGCAGGCTTCCGGCCCGCCCTCGCGGGCGATGAGGTCGCGGGCGAATTCCTTGGGCTCCCAGCCCAGTTGCCGCACGATGGCGCCCTGATCGCGGATCAGCCATTCGTCGTTGATCTGATTGTCAATGGCGTGGCAGTCGGCCAGGATACGGTAGTGCAACTGCTTGCCCGTGGGCGCGCCATAAACGCCGGGATAGGCATGGGTCGCGGTCGAATGCAGCCGATGCGACGACAGCATTCCCGCCTCGGGCGTGCCGGACCAGATCACGTCCTCGCCAAATAGCGTCCTGTCGGGAAACTCGGCCAGCGTCGCCATGGTTGCGCCGATCACGTCCTGATTGCCGACCACGACAGAAGCAGGCGACCGCACCACGATCTCCGGCGCGTAATAATCATGCAGGGTCGCGATGCCGCGATCTTCCCAGATCTCTTTGGTGATCCCAATGATGTAATCGGGAAAATCGACGAATTTCGGGTCAAAACCCTTCATCGGAGTGTTCATTTGTCAGTCCATCCTTCAGGAATGCGGGCAGATCCGCGCACGATCAGCGGAGCCTCGACAGCGATGTTTCGGGTAATGGCGGTATCGATGGCTTCGATCTGCGCGAGCAGCGCCCTGACGGTTTCCTCGACCATCAGCTTGGCGCGCTGGCGCACGGTGGTCAGATTATATGATAGCCATGCCGCCAAAGGCACGTCGTCAAATCCTACTACGGATACCTCGCCGGGAATGCTCAGGCATAATTCGTGCCGGATCACATCCATCGCAACGAAGGCCATGTGGTCGTTGGCGACGAACAGCGCGTCTGGTCGGCGATCATTTGGAACGTCGAACATGGCGCGGGTGGCCGCCTTCGCCTGTTCGAAATCGAAGTTCCCGACTTCACGCGCGAACAGGGCGCGTTTCGCCGATTTCAGACCCTCGAGGAAACCTGCCTCGCGGTCGCGTTGCGTGGAGGCGCCTTCCCAGCCAGCGATATAACCAATCCGTGCGTGTTCGCCTGCCAATAGAAACTCGGCAACCGCTTTGCCACCAGCAAAATTCTCGGATGTAACGGCGGCAATACCCTTGCGGTCTTCACGGCGGTTAAACTGCACGACAGGCACGCCGACGTTCTGACAGCGCTTTGCGATGTCAGAAGACATCGCAACCGAAGCAAAGACGATCCCGTCAACCTGGTAGTCGAGCATCTCGTCAACTACGTCATCGATCTTGCCGTGCTTCTGCGAGGTGAGAAAGATCAGGACATGGTATCCTTCCTGCTGCAGAGCGTTCGACAGCTTTTCCAGTGCTTCCGGATAGAACTGATTTTCCAGGTACGCGACCACCAGGCCGATGATCCGGCTCTTGCCTGACACGATTGCCCGAGCGAGGATGTTGGGGCGGTAGCCCAACTCTTCGGCGGCCCTTCGCACCTTCTCTACAGTTTTTTTTGACGCCGAAGCGCCGGGGGTAAAGACCCGGCTGACTGCCGACTGACTGACACCGGCCAGCCGAGCTACGTCGAGCGATGTGATCCTGGTTTCGGTCATGCCTCACCCATCATCAATCCGCCGTCCAACCGCCGTCCACCATCAGCGCAGTGCCGGTGATCAGCGCCGCCGCGTCGGACGCAAGGAAGACGACCGCGCCCATGACGTCCTCGACTTTGCCGATACGACCGAGCTTGATCTTTTCCTCGACCCAGGCGCGGCGCTCGGGTCGATCGAAGGTCTGTTTGGTTAATGGCGTGACGACGAATGTGGGACAGATCGTGTTGACGCGGATACCGAGGGGCCCCCACTCGATCGCCATCGACTTGGTGAAGCCCTCGACGGCGTGCTTGGTGGCGGCATAGACGGCGCGATCAACGCCGCCGACCTTGGCCATCTGGCTGGATATGTTGATCAGCGAGCCAGGCTTGCCCGCGTCCGCCAACCCCTTGGCGACGGCACGGGTCAGGAAATAGGCGCCTTTCACGTTAAGGTCGCTCACGGAGTCGAAATCGGCCTCCGTCGTTTCCAGTGCCGGGGAGTGACGTGCCAACCCGGCGGAATTGATGAGAATGTCAAAGGGGCCGTTCGCAGCCACGGCGCGTTCCGTCTTTGCGACGTCAGAGACGTCGAGCGAAAGCACCTTGGCCGCGTGGCCCGCAGCTGTCAGCGCGTCGGCCAACGCGGACAGCTTGCTGGCCGATCGAGCTGCCAACACCACCTCTGCGCCGGCCTCTGCCAGCGCCACGGCACAGGCCAACCCGATGCCCGAAGAGGCACCGGCGACAAGCGCGCGCTTGCCGTCCAACCGGAACGAAGGGGTGCGCGGCAACTCCATCAGGCGGCTCCAACCGGGAACGGCAGGCGGCCTTGCACGCGCACCTTGTTGAATTCGCGTAGCCGGGCAAAGACGTCGACCCCTAGCTGCCGATAAGCGTCCAGAATATCGACCATGACCCAGTTCTCGCGGATCTTGCCGTTCTCCAACCGCCAGAAATCCAGCGACCTCATCGTGATCTTCTTGCCCGAGGGTGCGATCCCCATCCAACCGTCATGGGTGACCGTCTGGATCATGTTCGGCCAACCGGTGACGGCGGCATAATCGCCATCGCCGAAGAAGTGATAGGTGATTTCGTCCAGATACTGCCCGCGATCGGGCATGCCATTCAGGAACGGGATCTGGTGCCAGTTGCGGAAACCTGCGATGCCGCGCCCTGTGCCGATTCCGGCCGGGCCGTACCAGTTCATGCGTTCGTGCCAGAAACGCTCCATCTCCATCACTTCCGGCCCACCTTGGCTCGGGTGCTTCTTGAGATGGGTCAGCATGTCAATGATGTGCTGCTGCGATGCGTGGGATTTTTCCGCATCCCAAGGTCCTGGAACGATCCCGTCCAGAGTCGCGGGACCAGGTATGCAGAATTCAAGCCCGAGGCTGGGCGCCATTGGCCAGGCATTTGCCTGCATCATTACCTCGGGGATGTCCCAAAGTGTCTGGATTTCGACGACCCGGCCCTCTTTTAGCCGGTAGAACTCGTGGAACCGCATATGGGTCAGGTGCCCGGTCGGCGGAATGTCCAGCCAAGGACCGACGAAGGTACCGACATAGTGCCCGCCGCAGCCAACCCAGTTGCCACCATGTTCGTCAGGTCCGCCCATGACGATCCAGTCGCGGCGTTCGAGGTCCGGCATGGCATCAAAGAGTGGCGCATAGCAGGCGTCATAGAACGCGTCCGGCCCGGTGAAGTCGCCGAAAGGGTGCGGCATGTGGATGACCGCGTCTTTGGCGATCACGTCGCGCAGCGCAGCGCGGACGGCCCGGGCATCAAAATCCACCATCGCTGCGCGGAGCGGCGCGAGGGCCTGTTTGTTATGGGTATGTTGGTCGGTCATGGTCTTCTTCTGCTCAAAGGGCCGCGGGCGCCAAAGGCGTAGCGCGGCTCGTCACTCACTCTGCCGCTGTGCCATAGGCCACGTTCCGCCCGCCGTAGCGACGAACGCGGATGTTGCACTGCTCGGCATGACCAACGAAGCCCTCGAGCATACAGAGCCGCGAGCCGTATTCTCCGATCATCGCCGCCGCCTCGTCCGTGACGATCTTCTGGTAGCTGTGTGTCTTGAGATACTTGCCGACCCAGAGCCCGCCGGTATAGCGCCCGGCCTTTTTGGTCGGCAGCGTGTGGTTGGTGCCGATCACCTTGTCGCCGTTCGCGACATTGGTACGCGGGCCCAGGAACATGGCACCGTAGCTGTGCATGTTCTCCAGATACCAGTCGTCGCGGTCGGTCATGACCTGCACATGCTCGTAAGCCATTTCATTGGCGACCTGCAGCATCTCTTCGTGCGTGTCGCACAGGATCACGTCGCCATAGTCGCGCCAGCTGGCCGAGGCGGTTTCAGCTGTCGGGAGGAGGTCCAGCAGGCGGTCTATTTCCGCCATCGTCGCCTCGGCCAGTTGGCGCGAGTTGGTGATCAGGCAGGCGGGCGAGTTGTACCCGTGTTCTGCCTGACCCAGCAGGTCGGTGGCGCAAAGCTCAGCATCCACGGTCTCATCAGCGATCACCATGGTCTCGGTCGGTCCGGCGAACAGGTCGATGCCGACGCGCCCGTAAAGCTGGCGTTTAGCCTCGGCGACAAAGGCGTTGCCGGGTCCGACCAGCATATGCACCGGGTCGATGGTTTCCGTTCCGATGGCCATGGCGCCAATCGCCTGGATCCCACCAAGCGCATAGATCTCATGCGCGCCGCCCAGATGCATGGCGGCAATGACAGCCGGGTTTGGTTCACCCTTGAAGGGCGCGGTCGCCGCAACAATACGGGGCACACCCGCGACGGTCGCCGTTGCCACCGACATATGCGCCGAGGCAACCATCGGGAATTTCCCGGCTGGCACATAGCACCCGACCGACTGCACGGGGATGTTCTTATGCCCGAGGATCACGCCAGGCAGGGTTTCGACCTCGATATCTTTCATCGAGTCCCGCTGCGCCCGGGCGAAATTCATCACCTGGGTCTGCGCGAACTTGATGTCCTCCATGTCGCGGGCCGAGACCCTGGACATCAGCCCTTCGATCTCACCTTGTGTCAGGCGGAAGCTTTCGGGCGCATAATTGTCGAACTTCTGGCTCATCTCGCGAACCGCGGCGTCGCCACGAGACTCGATATCTTTCAGGCCGGCTTCGACGATGCCGCGTACCTTGGTGTCGTCTTCGGCGCGGTCGGTTTCAGGTTTCGATGTCTTGATGCGTTCGATGCTCATCTCAGTAATCCTCAGTTCGCGGGTCTGGGCGGAGTCTTCTCGCCCCGGTCGAAGGCTTCCCAGCCCTCGCCGTTGAAAACGTCGTGGCCCAGCTGGGCCAGCACATGCGGGAAATCGACCATCACCCAGTTGTCGGTGATCTTGCCGTCCTCGACCTTCCAGAAATCCATGTACCGGATTTGGACACGCCTGCCGGTGGGTGCGATGCCCATGAAGATGCCGGAATGCGTGGCCTCCTGCCGCCCGAAAGCGGCGGCCCATTCACCCATGTAAAGCCGGGCCTCGTCGATGCAGGTCTTGTCGGAGAACGCGGCTTGGAACGGGCGCTGCCAGTTGTCCTGAAACTCTGCCAGCCCGGTCTTGGTGCCGCAGCCCTGGTTTCCCATCCAGCGAAAGCTCCCGGCAAAGAACTGGCCGATATCGTCGATCCGGTGGTCGTTCAGCCCGTCCACCATGCCTTCGATCACGGCACGGGTTTCTTCGGTCTTGGTCATGTCTGTGTCGCGTGACAGGACAGCTTGTTCGGGTCGCGAACCTTTCATTGCATCATCCTTTCACGGCGCCGGCGGTCAGTCCGCTGACGATCTGGCGCTGGAAGAACAGGATCAGCACGAACAGGGGCGCAGTGGCCGAGACGACGGCGGCGACGGCGTACATCACCTTGCCCTCGACTTGCGTCGTGCCCATGAAGCTGTTGATGGCCGGGATGATGGTCTCATTCTGCTCGCTCAGCAGCATCACCGTCACGGTGAAGTCATTGTAGGCGAGCAGGAAGCTGAACAGCCCGGTGGTGATGACGCCCGGCCACATGACCGGCACGATCACATGCCGGAACGCCTGAAAACGGGTGCAACCATCGACCATGGCGCTTTCGTCCATGTCCTTTGGAATGTTCTTGAAGAACGAGTGCAGCATCCAGAGCGTGAAGGGCTGATTGATGGCCACGAGCACGATGATGGTCGTTGGCAGAATGCCCCACACGTTCCACTCGAAGAACCACAGCAGGTAGCCCGAGACGAGCGTGATATGCGGCATGGCACGGAACACCAGCGCGGCCATCAGGATCCAGAACGCATAGCGGAAACCTGACCGGGCCAGCGCATAACCACCAAGCGTGCCGAAGGTCAGCGAGATCACCACGGTGAAGAAGACGACAATGCCGGTGTTCTTGAAGTTGAACCAGAAAGCTTCGTCGATCCACGCCCCACGATAGGCCTCGGTGGTAAAGGCGCTGCCGGTCTGCGCAATGGTGTTCGTGCCTCTGATCGCATTCATCCAGTCAGCCTTGGACAGGAAATCTGCCTGCACTTTGAAGCTGCCCCAGAAGGTCCAGAAAAACGGGAAGGCCGCGATAATGAGCCAGAGCAGGACAAGGCCAAAAGAGGCGATCTTGAGCGGGGTCAGGCGGGATTGTGCTGCGGTTGCCATGATCGTCTCCTCAGTGGGCTTTACGGGTGAAGTCACGCCATGTGCGGACCAGGACGGGCATCATCAGGATCACGACCAGAATGATCGTGATCAGCGAGGTTGCGCCCGCGGAGGCATAGAGCGGATTGCCGCTTTCGCGCAGGTCGTTGAAGATGATCCAGCTCAGGGACCGAGCATGGGCGTCGGCCTTGAAGCTGACGATCGGCTCGAAGACGCGGAAGTTGTCCATGATGAGCATGAGCGTCACGAAGGACACCAACGGCATCAGATGCGGAACGGTCACCAGGACCAGGCTTTGCCATTTCGAGGCGCCGTCGATCTTTGCAGCCTCCAACGTGTCCTCAGGCACGGTTTGCAGTCCTGCGTAGAAGGTGATGAAGCTGAACGGCAAGGTGTGCCACACGCCGTAGACCATCAACATGATCCACATTAGCGGGGTCGAGCCTTTCAGACTGAGCGAGGGATCGTTGAATATGTTCTGGATCGTGGCTCCGATCACGCCGTCCCCGTCCACCATCCAGAACAGGATCAGTGACCCAACCAGCGGGGTGACAAGGAAGGGCAGAAGCGAGATGAAGATGGCCAGCCCCTTGAGTGCAGCGGGCAGGTTGTTGACCCCCACTGCAATGGCCAGACCCAGCATCAGCACCAGAGGTGTCACGATGAAAGTATAAGACAGTGTGAAGGTCAGCGCGTTGTAGAAAGGCAGGTTGTAGACCTCGCTCCAGAACGCCCCCACGCTGTCCGAATTCGCCCAAGCCTCGCCGATATCGGCAATCGCCAGATGCGAGCGGTTGAAATAGGTGTTCAGCCCGTTGAACCGGCCAAGTGGTTGCTCTTCGCGGAGCTTCTGGGTGGCTTCGAGATCGATAGAAGTGGTTTCCGTGCAGCCGAAGGGCCCGCAGCTTTCCGAGACCACCTGCACCTGTTCATGGGCGACGAACAGGGATTGCACGAAAACCGAGACGATGGGCAATGCGATGAAGAGGATCATCGCCGAGAGCGTCGGCAGGATGAACCAGAAAAAGGTGCGATGCTTCATGACGAATGTCCCGGATGATGCGTGGAATGAGGATGGGAGGGGCGCTGTGGCCCCCCTCCCGCGCGGCGGTTACTTGAGAAAGCCCGCTTCCTTGGCTGCCGTAATATAGGCGGCTTCGACATCGGCGAGGGCTTTCTCGGCGCTCTCGCCGCCCTTCAGGAAGTCGGCCAGTTCGGATCCGAGCGCGTTATGCATCAGACCGATTTGGGGGATCATCGGGTACGGCTTTGCCCCGCCCTGTGCGGTGGCAGCAACGCCGGCCGCGGCGGGTCCCGGCTTGAAGCCCTCAAGCAGCCAGACCGCGTCGTCGTTGTTCGCCGCGACCATATCCGCGTTCAGACCCGAGGCCAGCGCGGCGAAGGTCGCCTCGGCCTCTTCGTCGGAGACGTTGGTGGAGATGGTGAAGCCGTCCCACCACAGGGTCGCGCCGGGCACGCCGCCGGGTTCGACCGAAGGCGCCGCGGACAGAACCGTGTTGGAGGTAATTTCCTCGGTCGAGCCTTCATCGTCGAGGATCGGCGCTCCGCGCGAACCCCACATGATCCCCAATGCCGCCTGCCCTGCTTCCCACAGACCCTGGGTCTCGTTGGAGGCTTGGGTCAGGTGGTCGGGATGCGCGTATTCGACGAGTTCCTTGAGCGTGTTCAGCGCGGCGACACCTGCAGGGCTGTTGATCGCCGGCTCAGCCGTGCCGGGTTTGAAGAATTCACCACCATGGGCCATGAACACGAGGTTGAAGGATTCACCCACGTTCCAGCCGGTCTGCATGTTCATCACAATGGGGTGTTCCATGATCCCAGCCGCACGGATCGCCTCTGCGGCCGCGATGACTTCGTCATAGGTCGCGGGGACCGTGTCGAAGCCGGCCTCGGCAAGGATGTCTGTGCGCGAAAAGAGATGCTGCGAGTTGGCCATGAACGCCACTGCCATGATGTTTCCGTCGAGGGTGATCATCAGGTTTTGCGGCAGGTTCTGGCCGTATTTCTCAACCAGGTCGTTCAGCGGGCGGACCAGACCGTCGTTCATCAGCTGCGTGAGGGTCGAGTTCGCGACAATCACAGAAGTATATTCCGCCGGGTTCGGCGTCAGCGCAGCGTTCATGATCTGGCGCGCCTCGGTCGTGTGGTTGCGGGTGAACTCAGCGGCCTGTCCGGCGCAGTTCTTTTCCGCGTCATCCACAACTGCGTGGATCGCCGGAAAGTCGGAGGCGAGGATGCGGATGCTCTGGCCTTCGGGGCCGCACATAGCGCCATGGCTTTCGGCATATGCGGCGGTGGACATCAGGCCGGCGACCAGGCCGGTGATGGCGATATTCTTTAGAAACATGTGAATCTCCCTGTGTTTCTGTTGGACTGGATGCGCCTTGCAATCACGCATCCGCTGATTGCCTCCGGGCTCCGGAGGAGAAAAAGAAGTCACGCGCCGATCCGCTGACCGGTCTGGCCGTCGAATAGATGGCAGTGATCGGTTGGCACGTGGATCGAGACCATGTCGTCGATCTCTGCGCGGAAAGCCTTGTCCGCACGCACGCTGACCAGTGTCTTGCCCAGACGGACGGTGACCATCGTGGCGTCGCCCAGAAGCTCCAGCGTGTAAATTGGCGCGTTGATCTCACCTCCGCTTTCGACGACTTGCGCATCCTCGGCGCGGAAACCCAGTGTGATCTTGCCGTCCGGGGCGGAAAGCCCGCCGATGCGGGTTTCCGGCGCGGTAAAGACGCCAGATGCCGCCGCGCCGTCGATCAGGTTCATCGCCGGCGAACCGATGAAGCTGGCGACAAAGGTGTTGGCAGGACGGTCATAGATCTCGGTCGGGCTGCCCACCTGTTGAACCACGCCCTTTTCCATCACGACCACACGATCGGCGAGCGTCATCGCCTCGATTTGGTCGTGAGTGACATAGATCGTGGTGACCTTGAGCTCGTGGGACAGGTTCTTGATCTGCGCGCGGGTGGACACCCGCAGCTTCGCGTCGAGGTTCGACAGCGGTTCGTCCATCAGGAACACGTTGGGTTCCCGCACGATAGCGCGGGCCAGCGCCACGCGTTGACGCTGACCACCCGACAGCTCGGCGGGACGACGATGGAGAAATTCGTCCAGTTCCACCATTGCGCTGGCACGACGCACTTTCTCGTCGTGCGTCGATGGATCAATGCCCCGCACCTTCAGCGGAAAGCGGATGTTCTCATAGACGTTGAGGTTGGGGTAAAGCGCATAGCTCTGGAACACCATCGCCACGTCGCGGTCCTTGGGTTCCAGATCGTTGACCTTGCGATCGCCAATCCAGATTTCGCCATCCGAGGGATCTTCCAGACCTGCGATCATCCGCATCGTCGTCGTCTTGCCGCAACCTGACGGGCCCAGCAGCACCAGGAATTCCCGGTCTGCAATCGTCAGGTCGAAATCGTCGACCCCAACGAAGCTGCCCCACCGTTTGCAGACATTGCGAAGTTGTATCTCAGCCATGCGGTGCCTCCCGAGTGTGGCTCTTCACGCTTTGCATGCGCTTGCAAGGAGGCTAGACGAAAAGCAATATTCAGTATAATGAAAACGATCTATGGCAGATATAAATAACATTAATTTGAGATTGATCGACACGACCGTCCTGTTGATCTTCCTCGGCCTCATGCGTCATCGCAAGGCAACGGAGGTTGCCCGCGAGATGGGATTGACCCAACCGGCGGTCAGCCATGCCCTGAAACGTCTTCGCACGCTCTATGAGGATCCGCTCTTTTTGCGCCGTGCGCATGGGTTGGAACCGACTTCTCTGGCGCATGAGCTGGAACCCAAGATTCACAGAATCGTACGACTGCTTTCAGAGACGCTCGAAGATCCGGAAGAATTCGATCCGCGTTCCACGGCGACCGACCTCAGGATCGGGGCATTCGATTACGAACTGACGACAGTGATACCGAAGCTTGTTACCGAAATGCGCAGTCTCAGCCCGAACATCGATGTCCATGCCTACCCTCTGGTCTATAGTGAGGCGCTTGACGCACTTGTGCAGGGACGGCTCGACCTTGCCATTGGATACTTTGATATTCCGCCAAGAAACGACGCGACATTTGTCGTCGAGGACCTCTATTCGGAGAATTATGTTTTGGCCGGCCGTCGCGGCCACCCTCTGTTGACTGCAAACCCAACGCTTGAGGACATGGCGCAAGCAGACCACTTGCTTGTGTCTCCTCACGGTCTGATCCGAAACCGGGTGGACGAAGCGCTCCGAATGCAAGGCTACAAAAGAAACATCCGCACGATTGTTCCGTCGCTCTTTTCGGCGCTCTCGATCATCGAGAACTCGGATCTCGTCATGACCCTGCCCGAGCGCGTCGCCCAAAGTAACGAGCAACCTTTTGAGATCACCCACAAGCCGTTGCCGATAAAGGTGGGCGATTTTCAGTTGCAAGCTGTTCGTCATGCGCGCGATGCCAACAGCCCGCTCCACATGTGGTTGCTTGAAAGATTGCGCCGTGTTGTGTCTCGCTAAGAGTCCGGGATTGCCATCAAATCGGGCCTTTCCAACCACCTGATCATGACGTCAGGCCGCCTGACAAATGACGCCACCTTGACGGACGTGACCAAGGCTTCGTCTGGAAATTCACTGGACATGCAAGTGTCAGATTGACAAGTACGCATGCTGTGATCAAGAGACAAACTCGGGATGCAGCTGTGAATTTTCAGGAAGAAAAACAAGTCGTTCGAGATCTTTACACTGCGTTGGAGGAGGCATCTCTGGATCGAATCGGGTCGGTTCTTTCAGAAGCAATGGCACCCGACGCGCTGTGGCGCGGGTTCCACCCATTTGGCGAATTGGCCGGGCCGGACGCTGTGGCAGAGCAATTCTGGGCACCCCTGCGCCAGTCGCTGACGCGGCTGCAAAGGCGGCAGGATATCTTCTTTGCCGGGCACAATGAGTTGGACGGGTTCATAGGCACCTGGGTGGTGTCGATGGGCCATTTGATGGGCCTCTTTGACCGGCCCTGGCTGGGCATCCCGCCTACCGGCAAGATGGCCTTTCTGCGATACTGCGAATTCAACAAGGTCGAAAATGGCCGCATCGTCGAAACCGCGATGTATTTCGATATTCCCCATCTGATGATGCAGGCCGGGCTCAATCCTTTCCCGCCGCAAACCGCTGCGCATCTGGTCCAGCCCGGCCCACTGACCCATGATGGACTGCTCTACGACGATGCGCCGGAGGCCGAAGGCCAGGCCACGCTTGCAGCGATCAATGCCATGATCGGTGATCTGGGAACCTGGCGATCAGGCCTTCCGCTTGAAGAGGAACTGGCCCAAACTTGGCATGACTACATGATCTGGTGGGGGCCAGCGGGGATCGGCGCGACCTACACGATCGAGCGCTATGCAAAACAGCACTCGGGCCCGTTCCGCGCGGCCTTTACCGACCGTTCCAAGACCCGCCACCTCGCCCGCATTGCCGAAGGTCATTACGGAGGCTTCTTCGGCTGGCCCAACTTCACCGCCCGGCACATAGGTGGTTTCATGGGGATGCCCGGTTCGGACAAACCCGGAGAAATGCGGGTGATCGACATCTACCGCCGCGAGGGCGACAAGCTGGCCGAGAATTGGATTTTCATTGACCTGCTGTATTTCTGGAAGACACAAGGCGTCGATATCCTGAAACGCACAGTCGAGATTGCTGACGCATGAGCAAGCTCTTCCACTTCGAAACGACCGTCGCGCCGGACACTCGCGGGATAGCTCTTCAAGCACCCCCGAAGCTGTTTCCTCTGATCCCAAGTGAAGATGATCAAACCCATGAATTTTGTTGATGTTCTCGACTGCACTGGTGTCGCATTGTTTGCCGCTACAGGCGCACTCGTTGCGTCCCGAAAAGAACTCGACATTGTAGCCTTCCTGTTTTTCGCAATTGTTACGGCAACAAGATCATTTTCAAGATGCTCAACGTCAAAGGCATCTATGGCCGTGAGATGTTCGAGACCTGGTACAAGATGATCGCGCTCGTGCAGTCAGGACTCGATCTGACGGATTTGATCACGCATCGCATTGGCATCGACGATTTTGAGGATGGGTTTGCGGCCATGATTTCCGGCGAAACCGGCAAAGTCGTTATGGACTGGGACTAAACTGGACAATTTACCATCGCCGCTGACGGTCAGAAACACTGGGACATCCTTTCATCCAATTCCAGCACGCTATCGACTTCGACATCATAGGTTCCGCTCGGCGGTACGTCGGGAAGGCCCTCTGCGTGGACACCCCATTCGGTGGGCCTTCGGATCAGTGCCGTGCGAAACCCGACTTTCGCTGCCGCGTCGAGATCGAAGGGATGGCAGGCAACCATCAGGCACTCTTCGGGTGCCAGCTGCAGTCTCTTCGCTGCACGCAGGTAGGCTTCGGGCAATAGCTTGTAGACTCCAAGACCTTCGCAGGACAGAACGGCGTCCCAGCTCAAACCGTTTTCCCGCGAGGTGTCGATCACTAACCGATAGGACAGCAGCGTGAAGGACGCCACGATGTAGCGCGCTCGCAACGCGGCGAGCCCTTCGCGAACGTCCGTCCATGCTGCCAGACGATGCGGCGCTTCCCAGGCGATCCGGTGACGGTCCACATAATCGAAAGCGTCCAGCCCCTCTTCCCGCAGCAATTTTTCAAGACAACGCGCGTGGGCTTCATCGAAGTTGTACCCGGGAGGTCCATCGGCACCGAGGTTCAGCATCATCTCCATCGACAGGCGGCGAAACCGGTTCGCGATCTGGCTCCAGTCCCGGTCGATCCCGTGGCGTTGTCCGGCTTCCGAGAAGGCATCACGAAAGCCGGTGTGCCAGTCGAGCACAGTGCCACCGGTGTCGAAGGTCAGGGCTTTGATTCCTGACAGGCTCATGGGATCAGCACTGTCGCCCCCAAGGTCTTGCCGGACTCGATGGCTTCATGTGCCTTGACCGCATCCTTCAGCGCGTATTCGTAGTTGATGTTGGCGTCCAGAATACCGTCGCCGATGGCCTTGAACAGATCTCGCGCGGTCCATTCCAGATCAGACCGTTTGGCGACGTAATGCATGATAGCGGGTCGGGTGATGAACAGCGATCCGCGCCGCCCCAGATCCTGTATGACGTCCACCGGGTCAGGCGGACCCGAGACGTGCCCGTAGGCTGCACAGACCCCCATAAGGCGCAAGCAGTCAAGGCTGTCCTGCAACGTGTCCTTGCCGATCGCCTCATATACAACCGCGCAGCCCTCGCCATCGGTCACATCACGCACAACGTCGACGAAACTTTGCTGTGAGCGGACAACAGGGTAGTCACAACCTGCCGCGCGGGCGACCTCGGCTTTCTCTTCAGTCGAGACCGTGCCCACCACGGTTGCTCCAAGCGCCTTGGCCCATTGGCACAGGATCAACCCCATGCCGCCAGCCGCCGCGTGGACAAGGATCGTGTCACCGGGCTGCACGGCGTAAGTGCGGTGCAGCAGGTAGTGTGCCGTCATGCCCTTCATCAACAAAGCGGCGACTTTCTTGTCGTCCAACCCATCAGGCAAATGCAGCAATTTGTCGGCGGGATAGTTGCGCACCTCGGAGTAAGACCCCAGCGGCGGGATGCCATAGGCAACACGATCCCCGGTCTTGAAACCGGTCACACCGTCGCCCACGCCTTCGACAATGCCCACACCTTCAAAGCCGATCACCACCGGCTCGTTGGGCACCGGCCACGGATGAGAGATACCGCCGCGGTGATAGGTGTCGGCATAGTTCACGCCCACCGCCGTGTGACGCATGCGCACTTCACCCGGTGCCGGATCAGGTACGTGCCAGTCTTCCCAGTTCATGCAACTGGGCGGACCTTTCTTGTGGATCACTTGTGCTTTTGACATGGTGGCTCCTCCCTTGTTTTGTGCTTGCCCTCAGACGGCGTGCGCCGGCTGCAGCTGCTTGAGGATATGGGCATAGTTCTCTTCGCCCTGCGCGCCGGTAACGAGATGCTGGCGGTTGAAGATCATCGCAGGCACACCCGTGATACCGCGGGACGTCCAGAAACGCTGCTTTTCGCGGACGAACTCAGCGCGTTCTCCGCTGACAAGCACTGCGCGAGCGGTGTCGCGATCAAGACCAATGCTGCCGGCGACATCGGCAAGGACATCTTCATTGTTGAGGTCCTCGCGCCGGGTGAAGAAGGCCGCAAACAGCGCCAGTTTCAAGTTGTGCGCCCTGCCCTGATCCGCTGCCCAGTCGATCAATTGATGGGAGCGGAAGGTGTTCACCATCTTCATGTCATCCGCATAGTTGAACTCGAATCCGAGCGCCGCGCCCATCTCGGTCAGTCGCGCCCGCGCCTTGCGTGACCCCTCTGGCGTCGTGCCGTATTTCGCGGCCAGATGTTCGCGCAGGTTCTCGCCCTCGGCTGCCATCTGAGGGTTCAATTCGTACGGTTGCCAATGCACGTCGAGATCAATGCCGGTCTCTTGCGCCGCCTTGGCCATTTGGTGATACCCGATCACGCACCACGGACAGACGACATCCGAGACGATATCCACACGAACGGCCATGCCTTTACGCCTTGAACCGGGCGGCATTGGCCGACGCGGCGGCCTCGATGTCGCCTTTGCCAAAGGCCGAAGGACGCGGCTCCGGCAATTGCAGCGCCTCCTGCACTCTCGGCATCGCATCAAGTCGGTCGAACCAGGCTTGAAGGTTGGGCAAGCCATCAATCTCTACCGTCGCCCAGAAATAGCTCCGTGCCCAAGGGTATGTGGCGATATCGGCAATCGACATCTCGCTTCCCACCAGCCATTCGCGGTCCTTGAGCCGCATATCCAGCACCTCCAACAAGCGGCGGCTTTCAGTCACATACCGATTGATGGCATAGGGCACCTCATCGCCGTTTGGCTTGGCGATGCGCTGAAAGTACATCGCCTGTCCCATGATCGGACCTATATGGCCGACCTGGAAGAACAGCCATTGCAGTGTCTCTGACCGCTCCACCGGATCGGAGGACAGGAACCGCCCGTATTTTTCAGCCAGGTGCCACAGGATTGCGCCACTCTCGAAGATCGCGCGCCCCTCGGCCCGGTCCCAGATCGTCGGGATCTTGCCGTTGGGGTTCATCTTCACATAGTCGGGCGCGTGCTGCTCTTTCTTCGAGAAATCGACGTTGACCAGCTCATAGTCGATCTCGGCCTCGTGCAGGAAGATGAGCGGCTTCCACCCGTTCATCGTGTTCGCGGTATAGAGAACGATATCAGGCCGCGACATTTTCGGCCTCCGCGAATACGGCACCCAGGTGGGCATCGAACCGGTCGAAATCGGCTTCGATTTCCGGGTTCTTCATCACGTCGAAAGCGGCAAAGGTCGGCAACGGCGCCATATCGAAGAACCGGGCGTTTAGGTGCATCGGGCGCAGCAGATCGTCAACACTACCGCCCTTGAAGAACGGCTCGGACGCGTTATCAAACGCCTCGCGCGGGGCATTGAAAGTGACCGACAGCATGTATTTCGTGCCTGTCAGCGCTCCGCCCATGCCATAGTTTTCCTTAGGTGCCTCGGGGGTGCGGCCGTCGCCGTTGGTCAGGCGGCCGTCCATGCCGACGGTAAAGACCTCGTCCATGTATTTCTTGAACGACCACGGCGCGCCCATCCAATTGATCGGGAATTGCATGATGACCGTGTCGGCCCAGACGTGGCTTTCGACCTCGGCATTGGCGTCATACCCTTCGGCCACGGTTGTCACACGCACAGTGTGCCCTTGCGACTCGAGAAAGGTGCGGGCGCGTTCGGTCAGGGCGGCGTTCAGGGTGCCGGGGGCGAATTCATAGGGCTGTGCGCCGTTCAGAATCAGGATGTTGCTCATGATCAGTTCCTTTGTGTTTCGGTGGACCCCACTTGACTCGCGGCCCGTTCGAGGGGAGATTGCGATCACTGGAAACTAAAATCAACCAGTATACTTTTGGTAACCTTATGCTTTGGAAGGGAGGGCACGACATGCGCGCAAGAGTCGAAGACGACGCCCAGGGAAGGCGGCAGGTCTATGAGGCCTGTTACGAGCCTTGCGCGATCGAACGGGGGATGCGGATCATCGGCGGCAAATGGACCGGGTCGATCCTGTGGCACCTCAAGGATGGGCCGGTCCGGTTCAACGACCTTGCCCGCATGGTCGGCGGCGCATCGAAAAAGATGATCACAGAGCGACTGCGCCAACTGGAAGCGCAGGAGCTGGTCCGGCGCGAGGTCATGGATACCGCCCCGGTTTCGGTCCAGTACGAGATCACCGAGTTGGGACGCACGGCGCTTCGCTTTCTGGACGAATTGCGGAAATGGAGCGAGAGCTTGCCCGATGGTCTGAGCGATGCTTGACCTGGCGCGCCTGAAACCTGAACCGGTTCCACGGATCCAACCGGTACCGGAGTATGAGGCAACGGGCGGTCTTGAGCATGTCTACGAAAAGACAAAAGCTGGTTTCGGTGTGCCTTGGATGGGCGTCGTCGCCATGGCCTTTGCCCACTATCCCCGTTTTTACGACACGTTGTGGTCGGCGTTGGCCCCCATTGTCGGCTCAGCAGCGTTTGAAGACGCCTGCGTTGAGCTGCGCGTTTGCGCGGAACGAGAGGCCGCAGCGCTTTCACCAACGAATATCCTGGGTCGATTGACTGAAATGGGCTACCAGGATCGGGAGATAGAAGAGCTGCGTGCCTGCAACGAGATCTTCTCGGCTGGAAACATGCCGTATCTTCTCATGGCGTCGCTGGCTCGATTATTGCTGGAAGGTGGGGTCTGGCACAATGGGAGCGCGCCAGGCAACGTGTTGGAGCGACAGCCGGGCGTCGCCAAGCCTGTATTGATCGAACCGCATCATGCCGATCCTATGATCGCGGCGCTGTATACAGATATCCGCGATACCCTTGGATTACCATTCGTCAACACAGATTATCGCGCCTTCGCCCGCTGGCCGAGCTATTTCTCTGCGGCTTGGCCGAACCTGAAAGCTGCGATACAAACATCTTCGTATGAGGTGCGTGTCGGTCGCGTGCACGAGCGTGCCCTGAGTATCGCAGCGGAACTCCCAAATACCACAGGCCTCACATCAACTGCGCTCCGAGCAGCCGCTGAACGAGATGTCAGCATTGACGAGGTGCTTGCCGTCGTTAGGCTGTTCCAGTGGCTGCTTCCCGGTCTTGCGATCAACGTTGCTTTTCTTCGGACTGCTCTATACCGAAAAACCTAGTTGTCGATCTTCCACATCCGATAGCGCCCCTGCCTTGTCACTTCACGGATCAAACCTCGGGCTTCCATCCAACTAAGGTTACGCTGAACGGCTGTGCGACTGGCACCGGTCAGCGCTTCGGCCATCGGAGCTGACATTAGTGGCCACTCGATGAAAGACTGCCTCAAAGCTGGCGGTGTCTTTCCCGAGAGTTCATCCATATCAATTTCAGCCCGAACTCCCCACGCTTCGATGTCGTCGAGGCGCCGCATAGCTGAGACGCAGGCTTGCTCCATCCCCTCCAACCAACGGGCCAACCGTTCGGGTGGCAAGCCCGAGGTGGACTTGCCCGGATTTGGTGGAGAGCGTTTATCTCACTTCCTTGGCCTTTCGCTCGAATGCAATCGGGCTCTGGAAGTCGAGCGATGAATGGCGTCTGACGGGATTGTAGAACCCGTCGATGTATCTGGCGATAGCGTTTTCGGCCTGCTGGCGTGATTGCCAGGCGACTGGCCACAATAGCTCGGACTTGATGGTCTTGAAGAAGGTCTCGACCATGGCATTGTCATAACAGTTTCCCTTGCCACTCATTGATATCAGGACGCCGCGCTTTCGGAGTTCGGCCTGGTATTCGACAGAGCAGTATTGGCTGCCGCGGTCGCTGTGATGGACCAGACCAGGCTGTGGATTGCGAGCCGCGAGAGCACGGCGCAGGGCCTCGACCGCCAGGCCGCGCTTCAGTCGATCACTCGTGGCCCAGCCGACAACCCGTCTTGAGTAGAGGTCGATGATCACGGCCAGGTAGAGCCAACCCTCAGCAGTCCAGACGTAGGAGATGTCAGCGCCCCACTTTCTGTCCGGGGCATCCGCCGAGAAGTCCTGTGCAACATGGTTGGGGGCGATCGGCCAAGCATGTTCGCTGTCAGTTGTGCGCTTGAACCGGCGCTTCTGGCGGGCCACCAGCTTGTTCTCTTTCATCAGGCGAGCGGTTCGGTGCCGCCCGATCTGGTGCCCCTCATCGACGAGATCGCGGTGCATGCGGGAACTGCCGTAGGTCCCGTTCGACAGCGCAAAGGCCGTTCGGATGTGGGCAAGATGGATCATGTCCTGCCGCTGGCGATGACAGGCGGGGCGGTCCCGCCAGGCGAAGAACCCGCTCTGGCTGACACCGAGAACATGGCACATCCGCTGGATCGGGAAGCTGGCCTTCTCCGCCTCTATGAAAGCGAAGCTCATCGACTTGCGTCTTTCGCGAAGAAGGTTGCGGCCTTTTTTAGGATGTCGCGCTCCTGCTTCAGAACCGCGTTCTCGCGTCGCAACCGCTTCAGTTCCGCGTGCAGGTCCACCGACGCCTCGACCGGCTCACCGGCATCCCGTTCGCGACTGAGCCATCGCGTCAACGTCGATAGGCCAATGCCCAGATCTTCTGCGATCTCGCGCCGTGTCCGGCCGCTTGTCAGCGCAAGTCTAACCGCTTCCCGCCG
>NZ_JBMPGU010000024.1:0-42941 GCF_049323015.1 Thalassococcus sp. BH17M4-6 | reverse complement strand
GATGGCTTCTGGCGCTGGCGGGCGGTAGCCCAGAGCACTATGTGGGCGTTTCGTGTTGTAGTGCTTCCTCCATTCTTCGATCAATATTTGCGCCTCGCGTAGGCTGTAGAAGATTTCGCCGTTCAAGAACTCATCCCGGAACCGGGCATTGAAGCCTTCACAATATCCGTTCTCCCAAGGCGACCCGGGTTCGATGTAAGCGGTCTTTGCTCCGACAGCCTCGATCCAGTCCCGCACGGCCTGAGCAACGAACTCCGGGCCATTGTCAGACCGAATGAACGACGGGATGCCGCGCAGGATGAACAGGTCGCTCAAGGTGTCGATGACCTTGCCCGAGTTCAGCTTGCGATCCACACGGATGGCCAAACATTCTCGGCTGTATTCATCGATGATGTTGAGCGTGCGGAACGCCTTTCCATCTTCGGTGCGGCAATGCACGAAGTCATAGCTCCAGACATGATCGCGCCGTTCCGGCCGAAGCCGGACACACGATCCGTCATTGAGCCAGAGCCTCCCTTTCTTCGGTTGTTTCATTGGCACTTTCAGCCCCTCTCGTCGCCACAGCCTTTCGACCCGCTTATCGTTCACATGCCAGCCAGCGTCTCTCAGCAGCGCAGCGATCCGACGATAGCCGTATCGGCCATACTGCCGGGTCAGTTCGATCATGTCGGCCACCAATCGTTCTTCATCCCGGCGGCCAACTGGCACCCTGCGCTGTGTGGATCGGTGCTGTCGCAGTACCCGGCAGGCGCGGCGTTCCGAGACATTCAGCTCGGCACGAACGCGATCAATGCAAGCACGGCGACGAGCGGGGCTTAGAAGTTTCCCTTTGCGGCCTCTGCAAGGATCAGCTTGTCCAACGTCAGATCGGAAACAGCTTTGCGCAGCCGCTCGTTCTCTTTCTGAAGCCGCTTCAATTCCTTCAACTGGTCTGTGCCCATTCCACCGTACTTCTTCTTCCACCGGTAGTAGGTCTGTTCAGTCACGCCAATCTGCCGGATCGCATCCAGTCGCGGCAGACCTTGCCCCGTCAGAACCTCAACTTGCCGTAATTTCGTGACAATCTCCTCGGGCTTTGGTCGCTTGTTGGCCATGTGTTTCCTCCGTTTTCCTAAACATAGCGGAGGACCACTTCAGTGGGGGAGGACCAAGGTAGTGTCGCCGCCGTTTCTGGTTCTTCGCCGTCTGCGCCGCATGGTAGGAGCGGCCCGTGCCGCCTGCATCGGAGAAGATCAGGATATCCTTCTCGCCGTCCATGAAGGCTTGGGTCTCGGAGGAATTGCTGCTGGCGGCGCGCTTTTCGATGAAGAGATGGCCATCCGCGGCCTTGAGGGGCCGGATGGACCGCCCCGTGACTTCTGCCACGGCCTCGTCGCCAAAGGCCCAGAGGATCTGGTCGAGCGCCGAGGGGATCGGGGCCAGCGTCATCAACTCCATCATGGCCGCATCGCGCAGAGCGAGCGCCTCGCGCGAGACGACCAGCGCCCCGGTCTCATCCCGCAAAGGTTCCGCCACCATGTTGCCGTCGATCTCGACCAGCTTTTGCGCATGAATCGGGAAGGCCTGTTCGAGGTATCCCAGAACATAATCGCGCGGCGTCAAGGCACCCTCGACGAGTTCATCCTCCGGGTCCATTGTCTCAAGTCGGCGTTTCAGCAGGCTCTCACCCGTCGAGACCACCTGGATGACGCAAGCATTGCCTGCCGCTAGGTCGTCCTCGATGGCACGGATGATGGTCGGGGCCTTCATGCCCATCAGGAGATGGTTGAAGAAGCGCTGCTTCGTGCTCTCGAAGCGGGACTTGGCCGAGGCGCGTGCGGCCGACGCATTGGTCTTCCCCGAGGCGTCATTGACGCCAGTCGCGGTCAGCGCCGCTTCGAGATTGTGGTGGATCGTGCGAAACGCGCCCGCATAGGCGTCGTAGATCTCGACCTGGGCAGGGGTCAGCGCGTGTTCGAGCACGTCATACTCCACCCCATCGAAGCTGAGGGCGCGGGCCGTGTAGAGGCCGAGCGTCTTGAGATCGCGCGCCACCACCTCCATGGCGGCGACACCGCCTGCCTCCATCGCCGAGACGAAACTCTCGCGGCTCGGGAAGGGGTATTCGGGGCCTTGCCCCCAGAGACCGAGACGCGCGGCATAGGCGAGGTTATGCACGCTCGTGGCACCCGTGGCCGAGATGTAGAAGACGCGGGCGCGGGGTGCTGCCAGTTGCAGCCGCAGCCCAGCGAGGCCCTGCTGCGAGGATTTGACCCCCCTGCCCTGCTCGGATCCTGCCGCGTTCTGCATGGCATGGGCCTCATCAAAAGCCAGCACGCCGTCGAAGCCTTCGCCCATCCAGTCGAGGATCTGGCTCAGCCGCGTGGTGCCGCATTTGCCCGCGGACCGCAGCGTGGCGTAGGTGACGAAGAGGATACCGTCGCCCATCGGGATGGGCTGGTCCGGTTTCCATTTGGAGAGCGGCTGAATGTCGGCGGGAGAGCCGCCGAGATCGGTCCAGTCGCGGATCGCGTCCTCGATGAGCGTCGTGGATTTTGAAACCCAGATCGCCTTCCTGCGCCCGGCCTGCCAGTTCACCAGGATGAGCCCGGCGCATTCGCGCCCCTTGCCGCAGCCGGTGCCGTCGCCGAGGAAATACCCGAGGCGATAGGCACGTGCGTCTGTATCATCATCGGCGCGCGTCAGCTTGGTCTGGTCGTCATCGATCGTGAACCGCCCCGGCAGCTCGCGCCCATGGGCATCATGGGCCATGATGATGGTCTCGAGCTGAGCCTCGGAGAGATGCCCATCCTCGATCAGCCTGGCGGGCAGGCGCAATTCCGCACTGGCCGCACCAGAGGGCACGGGCGGCGCCACGGAAGCCATGGCGATGCTTTCGACCAAGGGCGTGGGATGTTCCTGCGCGCCCGCGATCTCAATGCGCTGCGGACGGTAGCGCGCATAGATGTCCGAGACGGGCCTGTTGTCGCGCGGGGTCTGAAAGCTTGTGAAGCTGAGCGGACGGACGGCATTGGGCCGTGGATTGGAGGCGGCGAGAGGCGCAGCGGCGGTCTTGCGCGGAGCAGAGGATGGAACGGTCGGCCGCGCGTGCGGCATCGACGCCACCCTTTGGGCGGGGCGCGCCTCGGGCCGGGTTGCGGCCACGGCGTCGACATATGCCAAGGCTCCATCCAGATCCCGGACCGTGGCGCGGATCATCTCGTTGTCGTCCTGCACCTTGTCGAAGACCATCAGCTGGGTTTCGACAGAGGTGCCAAGCTTGCGGTAGACCTGCCTTGGCATCGTCAGCGCCAAGCGCGGCGTCAGGAGACCGCAGGCGCGGGACCAATGCGCAGCATCGCGTTCGGGCGTGAACCCCTGCGGCATGATCGCCACCATCCGCCCACCGGGTGCCAGGCGCTTGGCAGCCGCGATGAGATGCTTGGCAGCGATGTGCTTGTCTCGGGAGCGATCGACCGAGGAGGCAAAGGGCGGGTTCATCACCACGACGTCGGGCAGGACCAGCGTCTGCAGCAGATCGTCGATATGCTCGCCGTCATGACCTGTGACCTCTCCGCCGAAGAGCGCGCGCAGGAGGCTTTGGCGAAAGGGGTCGATTTCATTGAGCACAAGCGTGGCACCGGCCCGGGTAGCGAAAGCTGCCAGGGCACCGGTGCCAGCCGAGGGCTCCAGCACGGTCTCGCCCTTGCGGATCGCCGCCGCCCGCACGGCCAAGGCGGCAAATGGCAACGGCGTGGAAAACTGCTGCAGCCGGATCTGCTGCTCTGACCGGCGGGTTTCCGTCAGCAGCCGAGAGGCAAGCAGCTTTGCAGCGGCGATGTCACCTGCCGCGCAGGCCTCACGCAGCAGCACCTGGACGGCCGCGGCCTGCATCAGGTCATAGGCCATGCGCCAGTCCCAGGCGCCACCAGCATCGCTACCAAAAAAGGTCTCGCGCATTATGCGCGCGAGCGCTGAGCTGCGCAGGGGTTGTTGGTCGATCTCCGTGCCGATCTGCGCGAGGGCAGAGGCGAGGTTAGCGTCGGAGATTGAGAGAGCCGGGTTCGCCGGTTTGGGCTTGGTCATGGGGATTTTCCTTTGGATCAGGGTCTGAGTTCCAAAGGACAAAAAGCCCACTTTCGCTTTTCAGGGTGACGGGATCAGACCGCGCTGACCTCCAAGGCTTGGTCAGGACTTGGGTTCGATCTGCCGCTTCGCATCAATCAATGCCTGTGCGGCCTGCATCACCTGAACCTGAGATGTTCCAGCGCGTGCATCCTCAAGCGCGGTCTGTACCTGCGCGCGAAACCACGCGTCATACGAATTGACATCAGCCGCCACGGAAATGCTCCTCGAGACCGAGGTGCGGCTGTTCCTTACCCGTTGGGTCCATTGCGCTTTCTCCGACAATGCTATGGGGCGATGCTACATCACCCACAGTGGTGCCGTAAACGGCAAGGCCGTAAGGTTCACAGCTAACCGGGCCACTCACCGATCAGATACCGCGTCCAGGGACGCCTCGAACCGCTTGTACGCCGCCGCAGCTTCTTTCAAGAGCGCGTCGAAATTGTCAGGTGGATTTCCATCTTCCAGCATCCCTTTGAACGTCGCATAGGCATCCGTCTTGCTGCCATAGGCGCGCAGGGTCTTGTCGTCGTTCACCCAGGCCAGCACGATGACCTTCGCGTCGCTGTTAAACCGGTAGAACAGCCGATACTGCTGGAAGAATTTTGCCCGAAACCAGTGCTTGCGATGATCGCCGAGTGTGCCGCCTTGCCGGAAAGCGGCGGCACTCGGATCTGCCGGTATGGCCTCGGTGACCAGCTTGAAGATGGCGGCCAGCCGTTTCGTCGGGTTTTTCTTGCGCCATGTCTTTGGATCGCGTGCCTTACGCGCTTC
Source organism: Thalassococcus sp. BH17M4-6 (assembly GCF_049323015.1). NCBI lineage: Bacteria > Pseudomonadati > Pseudomonadota > Alphaproteobacteria > Rhodobacterales > Roseobacteraceae > Thalassococcus > Thalassococcus sp. BH17M4-6. The sequence goes on along the minus strand of NZ_JBMPGU010000024.1, from coordinate 38,063 downwards.
AACTTCCTCGATCAGCCCTTCGAGCTGGTCCAGAAAGAGCGGATGCGCATAAATCGACCATCCATTCACGACAAGGGGCGCTTGGGCGGGCACGCTATCGCCGCTCATTCATCCTCGGGCGATAGCGGCGCATCGAGATCGACGTCAACGTCTCCGACAAGTGCTGCAAGACGGCCATGCAAAGCCCCATCGAACGCCCGAATGCGATCCGGATGCGCCTTGATATCGGCCTCGACAAAATCGAGAAAGGCGCCGAGCGCGGGATCATCCTCGTCGCTGCGCACGGGCTCGATATAGACCCTGCCACTCGGCTCGGTACAGTAACGAATCTGGTCGCCCTTGCCCAGCTTGAGCCGTTTGCGCACACCCGCCGGCACGGTCGTCTGATACCGGTCCGTGAGTTTCGAGACGTCTTGTGCGAGCGCTGTCATGGCAGTCTCCTGAAAGAAAAGGGGCTTTGCTGCCCGTGATAGGTAATGCATTTGCATTGTCTTGTCAAGATAAGCCGCAGGATCTGCTGTCGCCGGGCAGGTCGATGAGCTGTCCAGCGCAGCACCTATTCCCGCCCCGCGAGATACTCGGCCAGCATCGGGCTGGCACCACCTTTCGCGGAGCTGAGCAGCTCCGAGCCCGCAAGCGAGGCCCTTGAGAGCCGCACGAGCCCGCCGGTTCCCTCGATGCGGTAGCAGCGGCGTTTTTGCCGCCCGCGCTCGTAGTGGGTCGCGGTGACGATCTGGCAGGTGCTGCTGTCGGTGAGCGTCACCGGTTTTGCGAGTCTGATCTTGTCGCCTTCCTCGTAGTCCGGGATTGACGCCCAGTCCCGGCAGCGCTGACGCCAGTCCTGGGCGTAGCTGTCCGGGTCTTTTAAGTCGGAGAGAAGTTCGATCAACCCAAGGGGCGCGCGAGCCTCGTTCGGGCCAGCGCTTTCCTCCATGTCCTTGTAGCCCCAGCAGCCGTCATCGTATCGGGTGAGGAAGACAGCCCCGAACGTGATGGAGCCATCCGCATCGGTGACAAAGGTCGTGTCTTCGACAGCGGTGCCGTCGAGATTGGTGACCTTTGCCGCCGCATACCAGGTTGAGCCGACCTTGCAGGCCTTGACCAGCTCAGTTTTGCGCCTGTCGCCATGAGAGGTGCTGAGCCGGGTGATCTCCGCTTTTTCGTCCGCGTAGGTCTGGACGCGGCGGTCAGTGTAAAAGAGCCAACCCATTTCAGAGTCCTTTCTCTCAGATGGAAAATTGTCGTCGCCAATGTCCCGAGAAGGCCGCAGGCCTGGCAGGGTATTGGCGATGCTTGTTTGAGAAAGGGCGCGTTAAGCAGCCCTCCGATCATCGAGGTCCATCAGCGCATCGAGCGGCACGCGGTAGGGCTGCATGGCGTCGAAATCCTCGCAGTTCCCAGCGTTCTGCACGATCGCGAAGGTGTCGCAGGCGTCCTTGAGGATGACCCGGAAGGTGCCGCCGAGGCCTGAAGGCACCTCGTAGGTCCCGCCGATCAGATAGTCCGAGGCCCGGCGCGCGAAGACGCGGATGCTGTGGCCATCGGTGGCGAGCCGGATCGCCCCCTGCCCCCGGTCGATGAGCACCTGCACATCGTCGAGAATGTCCGTGTAGAACTGGCCGGTCAGATCGCGAAACGCCATGCGGCGCTGCGCCACCCAGTCGGTGTCCCGAAACGGGTTCATGCCATCGGCGAAAGCAAAGGACGGATCGGCCTGCTCGGTCGTGAAGATGCGGGTGGTCGTGCCATAGATGCCGTTCGAGCGCAGATGCACGCCATTGCCGACGATGAGGATCAGGGCGGGCCTGTCCACGGGCCCGTTCCAGTTGGGCAGGAAGGTCTTGCAGGCGCGCGCATGGGCGATCTGCGCTGCAACAGCAGACACAGAGAACTTGAGAATAGCCATGGGGATGTCTTTCCGTTGAGTTTGAGAGGATCGACCCGCGCGGGCAGAAGGGCTCGCGCGGGTCGCGTGAGGACTCAGGCCGCTTGCGCAACCTCGCTGTCAGGCTCCGGGGTTTCCGCGATAAGTGCCGTCTCATCACAGGCTCCGCCGGCGGTCTGCATCATCGGCGGGCACCAGGCCGCCACGGCAGCGCGCTGCGCGTCGGTGAGGGTGGCGAAAGGTTCGCCAAAGAGCTTGTCGCAGAAAGCGACGATCTCCTTCTTGCTCGATGATGCCAGCGTCACCGCCTCCTGGGCCAGGCCCAAATCCTCGCCGAGGATTTTCAGGAGCCAGGCCTTCTTGAAGCGATTGAAGAGCGCCGCGTTCGGCGTCCAATGCGCGCGAATGTCGGGCATGATCTCGATCTCGAACGCATGCATCAGGCTGTCGCGCTGGCGGTCCCGCGCGAAGCAGGACTGCGTCGTGCTGGCGGTGGCATAGGCCACGAGCTTGGCCTTCTCGCCTGCCTCCAGCGCGCGAAACGCCGCGAACTGATCGGCAGGGGACCGGGTGTCATCGAGCCAGGAGAGGTCCAGCGCATCATGCGCCGCCGCCACCTGCTCAAGCGAGGTCTCGTCGATCTCGTCCATTTTGGCATGGCTGCGGTATTCCTTGCGGGCATCGATCTTGATCGCCTGCGTGACGCTCATGCCGCTGGCCAGAACGTCGCTCACCAGCTTGAAGAGCGTCAGATCGAGCGTGGCCTCGGGGTGCAGCGCCATCGCGGCCCCGAGCGCCATGGCCCGCTCGGTCTTGAGGTCCTGTGCCAGCGAGGCCGGATAGGTGATTTCGCCAGCGTCGGGGGCCTCTTCCCCCGTCGGGTTGCTTGAAGAGCCACGCGCGCCCTCCTCTTTCGCGGTGTCCTCGGGGCGCACGAGACCGATATGGAGCGTGATCTGCCCACCCTGCCACGACGCGATCACCCCAGACCGCGCCAGATCCTCGGCGCTGTAGGCCTCCTGTAGATCGCGGGCTTCCTCTTCCAGAGCGTCCACGCGCTCGTAAAGGGCATTGTAGGCGTCGTCTTCGAGCCCCTCATCCTCCATCTCGAGCTGCAGTTTCTCAAGCTCGGCGGTGATCTCAGCGATGCGCTTCTGGGTCGCCTCATCCGGCTCGATCGGGCCGGGATAGACCCGGCCATAGTCCGCCATGGTCGCGTAATCGTAGCGGACCACCGCATCGGCCCAGGCAAAGCCCAGCTTTATGCGGGCCTCCTCGGCGGCGGCCGCGAGCTTCTCGAGCAGGATGGTCTCGACGAGCGCGGCGTCTTCCAGCACCGAATGCTCTTCCAGGAGATCGGCTGCGATGGCCCCACCACGGGCCTCGTAGTCTTCGCGCACGAAAGCCCCGATATCGTCGCTGACCTGCACGCCGCGGGACTTCAATGCCTGACGGACAGTGTAGGCCTGCAGATAGCCGCCGTCCCTGGTGAGCACCTCGTAGACCTCGCCCTGCACCTCCTGGCTCGGGTGCTCGGCAAAGGCCTTCATCGTGTCGAGCGTGATCGTCTTGGCCCGGGCCGCGGCGCGGATATCCGGATGAATGAGGCCATAGCGCAACCGGCCTTTCACGGCGGCCACCGTGGTGCCGAAAGTCTTTGCGATGGTCTCCGGCGTCTGGCCGTCGACCTCCATCATCCGCGCGAAGGCCTCGAACTCGTCGATGGCATTCATCGGTGCCTGGGTGATGTTCTCGGCAAGCGACAGCGCCGTCGTCACGTCACAGTCTTCCGGCACGAGGCGACAGTCGATCTTCGTCTTCGCGGTGAACCCCTTGGCGGCCTTGTCCGCGACCAGCTCGTTCAGCGCGGCATGGCGACGGCCACCGGCGAGCACGGCGTATTTGCCGCCCGTCTTCTGGACGAGGAGCGGCTGGAGCAGGCCCAACACCGCGATGCTGGCCTTCAGATGCGCGATGTTTTCGGGATCATAGGTTTCCGGCGAGTTGCTGCGCACATTGGCGGGATGCGGGAGCAAATCGCCGATGGCGACGGTGAGGCGGACAAAGCTTGTGGTCATGGGGTATCCTTCCAGGTGGGTGAGGTGTGGCCCGCGCCTTCACGCGCGTGACCAATCCCCGGCTTTGGGGATCACCACGACAAAAGGCCCACTCTCCCTTTGAAGGGCCAGTGGGCCTTCCGTGTCGGCGGTGTAGGACTTGAGGCTCCCCCTGCCCTACCAGTCCCGCGCCATCATGATGGTCAGTACGCGCATAGTTGTTGCAGGGTTGTCCGGGGTCTCGGCCCCGTAGCGAAAATCCGACCCGGTCTCATAGAGATCGATTTTCCAGAACACGGTCTCGCCCCGGATCTCGACCGCCCCGAAATCGTGCCAGCCTTCGGGATCATTCTCGGGCTCGAACGTGGCAAACTCACCGGTGGCCTTGACCGCCTCGGCCAAGAAGCCATCACCGGCCTCCATGAGCGAGCGGGTGACATGCATCCGACCTTGGATGGGCTGCCCGGGCGGCAGCCCAAGGCACGCGAGCTTGCGAAACGCGTCGTTCTGCGCGGCGATCACACTCGGATCCGGGCACTCTGTCTGGGGTTGTGCGGTGACGGTCATAGGGCTCTCCTTTGAGAAGTTGAAACACCCTTCCCGAAGCCCGCTTTTTCTTTTCCACCAAGCGGATGGAGCCAGACAGAACCAACACGTTCCGCATGACTCTTGAACTCCGCTGTGAGGACACAAATGCAATTCGTTGCGCTGTTGACAATGGCAACGTTAGGGCGGACTTCCTCGCCCTTCCAAATGTCACGGCTGTAGCTGGTTACCACTCTTGGCATTCGAGCTAAGAGCCAACAGGACCAACGAACTGCTGAATGAACATTCCCAGCGACCCTTAGCTTTCTCGGATGGCCGTTGAAACCATGCGATACAAGCTGTCGGAGTTGTATGGTTTGTTGAGGACCGGCGTTGTTGGAAATCGGATCAGCAGATCTTTACTCGCTCCATACCCGGTCGCCAAAACGGTCGGCAGGCCCAATTCTAGGCATTTCTCGATTATCGGGATCGATGTCTCGTCACCCAGATTTACGTCGAGAAGCGCGAAGGAGATGGTATGCTTTGCAAGGATCGCCAACCCATCCGCTACTGAACTTGCTGTGTGCACGTGCCCCGCCCCCATATCCGAGAGCATGTCGGACGCATCGAGTGCGATAACCATATTGTCTTCGACGACCAGACAATGCCCGTGGAGCTGAACCTCGGTCCTATCGTCCGATATCAGGCTCTGCGCTGAATGTTTTGTGGCCGAAGCTGGTCTGACGTGGGCTGAAGGCAATACGAAATCCGCTTCAAAACCAGTGACGTGGTAACGTGCGTCCGCTTGCCCCTTGAGCTCAAATGGTATGGACCGTTCTATGATTGTGGTCCCGAAGCCGCGCCGTTTCGGAGCTTGAACAGGCGGTCCGTTTTCTTCCCGCCATGCCAATTTCGCTATCCCGTCAGGCTGCAACCGCACATCAAGGTTAACGCTTCCTGATGAATCGTTAAGCGCGCCATATTTGGCGGAATTGGTCACAAGTTCATGAATCACCAAAGCTAACGTGGAAAAAGAGGTGGGAGACAGATCGATCTCGTCTCCGGTGATGCGCACGCGCGAGGCCTTAGAGGTCAGAAATGCATTGATCTCGGTTTCAACGAGAGACCGGAAAGACACCCAGCTCCATTCGGTCTCCGTAAGCTGGTCATGGGCCCGCGCCAGAGCGAAAATCCGGTCTTCAAGGACAGAGCGGTATTCATCCAAGGTTCGCGCATCTTCCTGCCCTTGCGAGACCAGGCCGCGGATCAGGTTCAGAATGTTGCGGACGCGGTGGTTTAATTCCGCAACCAGAAGTTCCTGCTGGTTCTGGGCCTGTTTGCGCGCTGCGTTGCGTTCATCGGCCATTTTTAGCACGACTTCCAGGAGCGTCACGCGAAGCGCATCAGCCGCCCGCACCTCCGCACTTCGCCACGGTGCCGATTGGCCGCGCACGATTTCTCGCCACGCGTCAAAACTTTTTCTTGGTGTCAAACGCACGCCGTTCGGGCCAAGCTCTACTGGTTTCTCTGGATTACCCGCCCAATTGACCGACTCTGCAATCTCACGCCGAAACAAAACAAAGTAATCGCGCGGCGTGCGCGACACGGGCAGCGCCATGATCCCGGCCACGCGATCAGAAAATCCTTCGACGTTGGGATATCGAGTAGACAGCGCGTTGGTTTGATAGACCTGACCGGAAGGAGTAGTGTTCAAAAACCGGGCCAGTCCAAGGAACTCTTCTTCGGTCGGGGCGGAGCCGGTGGATTTATACTCGCCCTCGGTGAAGATCGCCGCGCCGTCGAACGGAACAACCTCCCTGATGTTTTCGGACAGAACCTCGAAAGTGTCGAACATGGATCTTCCGCCCGAAAGCTGTGCCATCAGCCTGTCGTGCAACAAACGCGCGCGGTCTGTTTCGGCCAGTTCTGCGGTGAGTTCGACCTGAGCGAGCTGATAGTTGAACAGCTCCGAGAAAAGCTCGATCTCACTGCGCAATTCATAGCTGATGTATCTGGGCGACTGATGGTGGCACGCAAAAAGGCCCCAGAGTTTTCCATTCCGAATGATCGATACGGACATCGACGCTGCAACGCCCATGTTGCGAAGATATTCCAGATGGATCGGAGAAACCGCGCGCGTAACCGCAAGCGACAGGTCCAGAGGCCGACCATTGGGATCAAGCGCAGGATGGATGGCGTGGGTGTTCGCGTTGACGTCCGCGATGATTCGAAGGGGGCTGCGAAGATAAAGCGCGCGGGCCTGTTTAGGAATATCGCTGGCAGGATATCGCAGGCCCAGATAGGAGTCCTGATCGGGCTGGCAGATTTCGGCTATGACCGTGCCTGTATCATCGTCATTGAACCGATACGCCATCACCCGGTCAAAGCCCGACATTAGCCGGATGGCGCGCACCGCCTCGCGTGCCATATCTTCGACCTTCTGGTGCCGCTTGACTCGTTCGATCAACGCCCGAACGGTAGAGCGATCAAGGTCTTTCCGATCGGTTACGGCACGTGGTTCGAATTCAAAAATGATATTCTGGTCGCTTTGGCTGATGGAGATATCAAAGAGGCGGTCATCCTCTAAAGCGGGGTACCCAAAAAGTCGCGCAGCACCTGTCTGGTAGCTGAGCACCTGCATCTTTGTTCTGAGATGATGAACAGTTTCGCGAGAGAACACGTCTGAGAACCGTGACCCGACAATATCTTTGGCGGTGAGGCCCAACAGATCGGCGCAGTTTTCGGAGGCATATGTGATGATCCAGTCGGCAGAAAGCGCGATCAGACAGCCGTAGCTTTGCACTTTTCCGAGAATATGAATTGGCTCTCGGTCGCAATTGGTAAGGTCGGCGCTTTCCTGCGACGAGTTTGGCTCTGCATCACGCATGGACCACTCCGTTCGTTATCTGCGGCGCAGGGGCACACGTGCGATATAGCTTGAAGATTTTGTCAGCGTCGCAAACGATTTGATCTGCGACATCGCCGGCCGCCGGCATCCCATTGGACGTCTCGCAAAACGATTTCCAGAGCTCAATGTAGCTTGGCGCGGAAAAGTATGAGTTGGCCCCACGCACAACGGGATCGTCTGCAGAAAGCCATCTAGTCCGCAGCACCTTTGTGCCCAACCGTGACCCCGCTATGACGTAATTGATGGCCAGCGGGTGCAGCGAACCGATCTCCATCGCGTCACAATGCTCCCACGTTCCGATCTCCCGAAGATCGGCTTCAGCTCGCGCCAGCAGGTCGTTAATGCATTCCGTTATCGGCAAAGGCGCTGCATGCGGAGAGATGGCCCGCAGAGCCACTGACTGCATTCGCAGAAAAAGCTCGAAACCATCGCGCTTTCTGAGATCGAATTGAGACACACTTTGGTCGAGGTCTTGATGCGACGCTCGTGTTTCCGTTTGCAAACGCAAACGCAAGCTTCTGTGTGGTGTCTCGGTCATCGCACAGGTGAGTCCTCCTTGGCTCGAAAACTCCAAATACAGCCAGATTTACACTGTGACAATCTCCTATGACAGACCAATGGGTTTTTTCCCGACATCTACGGTCGGTGCCGAAGTCAACCGTGATGTCTGTGTTCTGATTAACTCTGACCCGCTACCCCATGAAAGCTGAACCGTCAGGTTTCATCAGGTTGAAAGGTAAGCGCTCTTTCGCTTCGATTTAAGCATCGGGAAAGAAGAGCTCGAAGCTGCCTCGCGGCAGTGCAGCGACTTTTTCGTCAAGCGGCTTCGGCCCCCTGCCCTGCCCTGCCCGCCTCCGATCTGGCGATCAGGTAATCACTGGCGCGCTGCGCATCGGCCGCGTGGCGGAAGATCGCGCCGTTATCTGAGCGCAAAAATGCGCAGCGAGTTGTAGAGGTAGGCGGCATTCATCTCGAGCGTATGCGCCGTGAAGCCGAGCGTCTGGCCAAGGAACACCGAGGTCAGCTCGGCGACGATCTCCTCGCGGGCATAGGCCGTGTTGCCGAAGCGTGACAAACCGTAGTCGCGGTTCAGCCGATGGCGCGCCTTGGTGGCATGGGCGAGCTCATGCGCCCAGACCCCGTAAAAGTTCCGCGGGTTCTCGAACCTGGAAATGGATGGCATGAACACCTTATCCACTGGCGGCAGGTAGTACGTTTCCGTTCCTGTGAAGACGGTCGTGATGTCGATGGCATCGAAAAACGCCTGCATATGCGGAATGGGCTCAGACGGTGGATGCTCGAGCGCTGGCTCTGGGTCGGGAAAGAAGCTGTCCGGCAGACCCTCGATCTGGCAAGCATTGAAAACGCGGTAGGTTCGAGAAGGCGATGATATCGGTGACGGGTCGGATATCGATGAACGGCGTCCCTCGCGCGACCGCAAGAGCGGCCAACGGAAAGCGCTCGATCGGCGCGAAGGTCGAGACGGTGGTCCACCCGAGATGGAGGAACGTCCCGCCCTCTCCGCAGATCACATGCGCACTTGGCAATGACGCCGCCTGCCTGAGATAGCCGAGATCACGCAGGACGGTCTGGCGTTCGAGCCGCTGTGCCAGCGCCGTCTGACCAGTTCGGCGCAGCTCTCTATGCCGCCACCAGGAGGCGGCGGTTGCGCGGAGCACGCGCAAGACACCTGATTGCGTGGGAATGCCCTTCATCCGGAACGGCAGACCGGAACCCGGCCCGGACCCATCTGAGGGACCCCAAAGGCCCTCATCCGTCAGTCACAAAACCCGAAGGACACTTTCACTTTCCAACCGCCAACTGGACCGCGGAAACTGACATGGGTCCGACACCACCGCGGTTCCCAGTGACGTCATGCAGCCAGTGCCGATCGGGGTCCAAGATCGGCAAGGTATATCGGCAACCCCAGCCAAACTGCAGCAGTCTTTAGCATATATCAATAACTTATCTGATGTTCTCGATCGGCAAAAAACGCGCCTACTGGGACTTTTCGGGCCCAAAATCAGGATTTCCGGCGTTCAGAGCAATGCAGCGTTACGGATTGGTATGGGAAACGAAGGCGCAGCATCCCGCGACACCTTGAAATCCAGTGATAATAACGCTATATACCGTCATTATCACTGTAGAAATGAAAGTCATGCACATCACGAACTTTGCTGAAGCTGGGCAATTCGAACCGCGCAAAATCGCCGCGGTGCTACGTACGTCAGCAGAAGAGATCGCATTGACAGTCGGTTTAGGCAAAGACGCGTTGCAGAGGCGAGCCCGGATCGGTTCGGACAAGACGCAGCGCCGCCTGCGCGAATTGGTAGAGGTGCTGAATAAAGTCGAGCCCCGCTTCGGCTCGGAACTGATGGCCTATGCATGGTACCGGTCAGAGCCCCTGCCCGGCTTTGATGGCCGGACAGCCATGCAGCTGGTGCAGGAAGGCAAAGCTCAGCAAGTTCTGGAATACATCGATGCGGTCGATGCGGGCGTCTTTGCCTAAAGCGCGCCGCGCCAAGGCGTGAGAAACTGATACCCTGCCACACGTCGTGTTCTCGGGACATCGGTGTCGCATAGTAAATTATTGATTGCCGGGACGCTGAGATGCCTCTGAAAGATGGACGCTACACAGGGCCACTCTATCGCGCCCTGAACCCGGTCTATGCCCGCGCGCCTCTTTCCGGACGAGGTGCTGAACTCTATGGAGGGCGCTTTAACGCCAAAGGCACCCCTGCCCTCTACACCTCGTTGAATCCCGCGACCGCTCTCCGAGAAGCCAACCAGGTCGGCAGCTTGCAACCCACGATCCTGGTGTCCTACAAGGCCGACCTTGGGCCTATTTTCGATACCCGCCATCAGGACGGACTTGACCGGTATGGCGCGACCGAGGTGATCCTTGCCGACCCTGCATGGCGCATGAAGATGCTCGATGGCCAATTGGTACCGACACAGGAGTTAGCACGCGCCCTTATAGCAGATCGGTTTGCGGGGCTCCTGATCAAGAGTTTTGCGAAGGGCGCGTCGTCATCGGACTTCAATGTCGTTCTGTGGGCCTGGACTGGCAAGGCCGGTTCTTTGGGAGTCGTGGATGACAAAGAGCGGCTTTCACGAATGTAAGGCGCCGCGCAAACGGCCATCAAGATTTCTTCGTGTCCAGCAGCAAAACGTTGCCAAAACTGATTGTGGCTGGAAGCCTGTCACGCGCGTCAAAGAAGATTCCAGACCGATAGTAATAGCTATTGGATTGTTGAGGGCGGCTCCTGCCGGACAGGCCGGGATGCGATGACCTGCCCTCGTGCATGAAAATAGAGGCTTTCGGCTGACGATTGAGTTCAACATTGCTAACTCTGATCGTACGGGAGGAAGTTCACAACTGTGAACCGATCCGGAACATCTATTATTGCAAGCCAAGTTCACAGCTGTGAACTCATCATGCCGCATCTCGTCGCATCAGGGCCATGATCATCGGTCCACAAGAGAATTCGCCCCTGGCCGCTTTGGTGGACAAGTGTCTGAGATATCCGCCCGGGGATCGGATTTCTCCATACCTCTCAAGCATCGCAACAATCACCACTGCTGCCTCCTCTGGCCCCATATGACCTTTGGCGGCGTCCCAAGCGCTACGTGAGATACCCATCATTGGCCTGATTGTATCGGCCGCTCTGACCAAGTCATGCCAATGGAGGACTGGTTTCTCAGCGTATATCTGAAACTCCTGACAAGATGTCGTGACAAGTGCCAGTGGTATGTTCGGCAAACCTAGACTTCTTGGCTCTGATGATGGACTAACCTCAGCCTGGGACTGATCCGTATCTGCTCCAACTTTCGGATTGTCAGCCAAATCGTTGCAATCAAGCAGGACTTCGACGGCAGATTCAGAATCATAAGAGTCTTTATCTGAATTCTGATGGTGCTGCCCAGAATCAGCAGCATTGGTGCTCATATTTCCTGCCATGCTGATTTCCAGAAGATTTCGTACATCGTCCAAAGCAGCGGCCAAGGTCGACTTGATCTGCTCGAGGTCCATCATTCCCAGCTTTCGGCGCAGGTCTCTTGCAGTAAGTGTCGCAAGATCGGAGAATTGGTCCCAGACACCCTGATCTGGCCGAAGCGACCGGCCGTACTCAGCAAGCCCTGCGAGGTCCCGGCGCATGAGGCTCACTGTTGCGCGCAGCTTTTTGGTGCGTTCCTCAGCAGCCCGTTCAGTCTCTGCGGCCTCGCAGATTTCCTGCCTGCGTCGAACGAGTGGCGAGAGGTCGAAGCCGAACGCGACCTTTTCTGCTCCGTAGCGGCGGGCATAGCGCTTGCCGTTAGGGCTGTCGCGCCGAACGACAAAACCAGTCTTCACGAGGTTGGAGAGGTGTCGCCGCATCGTCGAGCAGGGCATGCCGTTCAGGCGCTCGCAAATCGCCTTGTTGGAGGGATACACCACGACAACGGCGTTGCTTTTACCGCCCAGGATTGTCTCCTGGTGGAAACTGACCAGGGCCTGAAGAACCGTGAGATCGCGATCAGACAAGCCGAACGCATTGCGAGCGGTCGCGAGCTCCCGCAGGATTTCCCACTTGTTGGCGCCTGCTGGGGGCAGCTGTTCCTGAGCCGCTGCCTGATGTTTCAGAATGGCAGCATCTATGGTTCGCCGAAAGGGCGTGATGGGCGTGTAGTTCATTTTGTCATTCACGAAGACAAAAAATTCCCGGCCCGCGAATCACTTTGGACTTGCGGAAATCGGCTCCGGACACTACCTTGAAGGTGCTAGAAACAAGTTAGGGTCTCGTGGAGTGATCGCTTTGCGGGACCTTTTCTTTTGCCTGTTCGTGCCTCCTTTTTTGTTTTCTGCTCTTCCTCAGTCTTCGGAACGCTGTTGCCAACGCTCGTGAAGTTCTTCAAATATATCAGACACTTGCGTTTCAACCCAATCTGCGAACTCTCCGCCTGACAGTTCGATCGACAAACCGTTGGCAGTGCGTTTCATCACCCCGGCGCCCTTGCCGCCGATCGTCAGCGCGACCCGAGAGGACGGGGCAGGGGAGGAGCGCCTGGCGGGCCTGGTGGTCTTCGTGGCAGCCTTGGCGACGGCTTCAAACGCCTGAACCGCAGGTTCGTCGGCGGGTGCGATATTATCCACCACCATGGAGGCCTCGGCCTTTGCATGCACGTCGTCCGCAATCCGGATCAGTTCCGCGCGGTCGCGCTCATCCTCACTGATTGCGCGACCAAGAGCTTCCCATCGTGGCCGACCGATGCCGTGCGCGGCGCCGATGGCGCGCACCAGGTCTGCGCCGATCATCTCGACAATGGCGATGGCCATGGAGATCGACGACTTTGTGACCGTCAAAACCTCTGCAACCTGAGATTGATTTCCGAAGCCGGACCCTACCAGATCCCTCGCGAAGAGTGCCTTTTCTATGTAGGACAGGTCGCGCCTTGCCATGTTTTCCGAGATCTGTGCGCGCAGAGCGCTGTCGTCGTCGAGATTGGCGACAAGCGCGCGAACCTTCGTCACCTTGTCGGACTGGCGGATCGCTTCAAGACGTCTGCGCCCGTAAACGAGGAGGTAGCGGTCGGTTTCGCCTGGCGCCCGGCGCACGAGGATCGGGACAGTTTGACCGTTCGTCTCGATCGCGTCGCGCAGGTCCAGCACATCCGCGGGGTCAAGCCGATCGGCCATGCGCCCATCTTCAATGCTTGCGGGGTCCAATTCCCAGACATGGTGCGCATCGACCGCATCACGGGCCGAGCGAAGTGCACGGTTCGACGTCATCATCGGCGTCACGGCGCTGGCCTGCGGGGCAGGGGAGGGGGCCCCGGCTGAAGCGAGGCTATCGAGCATCGACATGCGCTTTTTCTTGCCGTTGGTCATTTGCGCCCCCAGGTTTTCTGGATCAGATCGGCGATCTCGTCATTCAGAGTGTTCAGGCTTTCGATGGCACGGTCATAGGTGGACCGGGTGAACGCGCTGCGTTCCACTTCGTAGAGCGTCTGCTTGGTCAGGCCGGCATCCGAGATCGCGGTAGACTTGAGCATCGGCGAATTCAGCACCGCTTCGCCGTACATCGTGCGAAGGAAGGCCACGATCCGGTTCTGCGGCGCGTCCTGCGGCTCGTACCGGGTCAGGACGTAGCGCATCCAGTCATGGCTCATGTCGGCGCCCGACTCTGCGATCACGTCCATAAGGTCGGCGGTCATGCGCAGGAATTGCGACATCGACATCACGTCCAGCATTTCGGGATGGATCGTCACCAGGACGCCGGTTGCCGCAGAAAGGGCCGACATCGTCAGGAATCCCAGCTGTGGCGGGCAGTCGATGACGACGACGTCATAGTCCTGATCCACCTGCGCCAAAGCCTCTTTCACGCGGAAGAAGAACAATCCGGCATTGCCCTGCGCCAAGGCGCGGGGGGTTTCGTGCTCGAACTCCATCAGTTCGAGATTGCCGGGGATCAGGTCCAGATTGGGGATATAAGTCTTGCGGATGACAGCGCGGATCGGCTCGGGGTTTTCATAGCGGATCGCATCGTAAAGCGTCCCGCCATCCTCGAGATCGAGTTCCGGCTGAACGCCGTGCAGCGCGGTAAAGGAAGCCTGGGGATCGAGATCGATGCCCAGTACGCGATATCCGCGCAGGGCCAGCCTTTGCGCGAGATGGGCCGAGGTTGTCGTCTTGCCGGACCCGCCCTTGAAGTTCATCACGCCGATGACCTGAAGGTGATCGGTATATTTGGTGCGGTCCTCTGGATCGACGCGCCGCCCAGGGAGGTAATCGCCCGGCTTTCGGGCCGTCCTTTCAAGCAGAAGGCGCAGCGCCTGGACATCCTGCGCCGAGTAGAGGCGGCGGTTTCCGGCGGTCAGTTCGGGCGAAGGGCCCTTGCCATCGAGGTTGAGTTTGCGAAGATATGAATCGTTGACGCCAAGCAGCGCGGCAGCCTCGCCCGAGGTGAATTTGCGCATGGTCTTTTCGGCATCTGGTGGAAACAGGCTTTCGCGTTGCGAATGCAACTGGTTGGCCAGCCATTCCGAATGCTGGCGGATCACCGCATTGAGATCCTCATGCGCGACGGTCTTGGTCATCTGCCCTCTCGCTTCCGAGACATCGCGTCTTTGGCGTGTTCACGGAATTTGACGTTTTTAGCCTCTTTTCCGTGACTATTGTCGCAAGAGTTGGATTCGCGCAAGGTTTTTCCACATCTAGTGGGCAATTGCCCTTTGATCACAAGGCCACAGACCCTCCGATGACAGCCGCCATCGCCTTTGCGCTAAGATGCAAGGATGTTGCTTGACGCTCCATGTCCGCATTTCGGCGGTCTTGGATATACATCGTGAGATGGTTTTCGTCGCCTGAAAGGACGAGATGCAAGTTGCAAATGGGGAAACTCTCTTGCCGTTGGAGTCCCCCGCGGATCTTGTGCGTGAGCTGGGCCTAGAGGAAGGCGACCAGATCGACTTGGTAACAGACGATGGACGCATTTTGGTCAGGCGCCGGCGGCGCGCCGCCGAAATACCTTCGTATCGGCTCAGGCCCCTCAGGCTGTTGCGCATTTGCCCTGACACAATCCTTCTGGGCGGTAGAACTGAGGGGCTATCGGCAAGATCCCGCCCGCGACCAGCGCCGATTTCATGCGTGGGCGTAAATAAACAGTGTAATCGCGCAACACCCTATGGTTGATCGTACCTGGCCACATTTTGATGCTTCCAATTCTGAGCAATAAGCTTCGGAGGTAAAGCAGTCCGAAACCAATGCGGAGATTTCGGGTGAATTGGCGGGGTTGTTCGATGATTGTTTTGAAGGCGAGCGCCGCATACTGTGTCCGTGCGGTGTTCTTCTGCGTGCTGACGCTGCTTTGGGCGACGGCCTCGCTTGCGACGACCTTTACGACAACGGTGCCGGGAACCTCCATCGTTCTGCCAGACGATTACCCCGAGGCGGGTGGTGTCGCCATCGTGCTGCGCGGCGTGAACGGCAACCTCTACTATCAGTTTTCGGACCCCGATGGCGCTTTCGTCGGTTTTCAGAACAACGGCCAGCCCGCCCGGTTCCGCGGCAACCCCTTCACGATCAACGATCCGATCTCGCTGGACTGCGGCTTTTCGCCCTGTGCGGATTACTTCGGGGGCGGCCTTGCACAGGTCTACATCCGCTTCAGCGCCTATGACGGCGACACTCAGCCCGGAGGCTTTGACCAAAACGATATCGACCTGATTCTCAACGGCTTCAACGTTGGCAGCTGGTCCGGCCTGACGACCGAGATCACCAACGACGACGGGACCCAGAGTTTTGGCTTTGCCACCGGGTTCGGCAACAACACTTTCAACACGGGCTGGTTTTCTTCGACCAACCCGGCGCTGTTGTCGAATATCCTGTCCACAGGTCAGACCGTCACGCAGGTTTTCGACGACGACCCAAACGACAACTATTGGGATTTCCGCCGCGGCGACAGTCTTGGCAATCCCGATATCGTCACTGTCGCGCCAGGCTATACGTTGGAGAAGACGGCGGACGCATCCACATATGCCACTGTCGGAGAGACGGTCGAGTTTACGTTTGTGGTAACCAACATCGGCTCGGTCCCGATCCGTCAGCTGAGCGTCAACGACGACCAGATCGGCGCGGTCGCATGCGACAAGACGGTGATCCTCGACACCGAGAGTGGGGCGGGACCACCGGACTTCGCGACCTGCGTAGCGAGTTACGAGATCACGCAGGAGGATGTCGACAACGGCTCCGTCACGAATATTGCCAACGCCGTCGGCGTCCCGGATTTCGGGACGCTTGGTGCGTTGACCGACACGGTGACACTGACCGGACCGACAGCCAACCCGGCGCTGTTCTTCGACAAGTCGACGACCGCCAGCAGCTTTGGCACGGCGGGCACGACGGTGCCCTACAGCTTCACGTTCCGCAACGATGGCAACGTGACCCTGACCGACATTTCGCTGAGCGATCCGCTGTTGCCCGGCATTTCCTGCAACGTGCCGGACCTTGCGCCGACCGAGAACTTCACCTGCTCGGGAACCTATACCGTGACGCAGGCGGATGTGGACAATGTGGCGGCCGATGCCAGCTGGACGCTGGACAATACCGCCACGGTCACGGCCGATGCAGCACGCGGGCCCAACCAGTCGGAAACCGACAGCGAAAGCCTGCCGGGTGACACCCCGACCCTGTCGATCGCGCTGGACAAGTCCGCGATCACCGCGGATTTCGATGCGGTCGGCGATACCATCCAGTACGAGTTCGAGATCACCAACACCGGGCAGGTGACCTTTCCGGCGGCTCCGAAGATCAATGACACATTGACCGGGGGCGCCACCTGTCCAACGGGTGCCGTGGCACCCGGCGCGTCGATCACCTGTAGCGCGACCTACGATATCATGCAGGCCGATCTCGACGCGGGTGAGGTCCTGAACACAGCGAGCGTCGATATCACCGTTGGCGCGCTGAGCGATTCCGCGACCGATGATGCGACGGTTCCGGCTGTCCGCACGCTGGGTCTGACGCTCGACAAGCGTCTCGCGGCGGCCTCGGCCACGTCCTACGCGACCGTCGATGACGAACTGACCTATGATTATGTCCTGACAAACACCGGCAACGTCACGCTTCTGACGCCCACAGTGACCGACGACCTTGTTGACGTCACCTGTGCCGCAACCGAGATCGCGCCGGGGACCAGCGTGACCTGTGTGTCGGATCCTTATGTGGTCGATCAGGGCGATCTGGACGACGGATCTGTGACCAACACCGCGACCGCCGCGGCGACCGCGTCCGGTCCCGCGGCGGAGGCCGTGGCCAGCGCGCCCGACAGCGTGACGGTCAATGCCCAGCAGCGCCCGGCTCTGAGCCTCGACAAGGTGGCGCCCAGCGTCACGGCGCTGGACTATGTCGAGGGCAATACGGTCACCTATACCTACACCGTGGAAAACACCGGCAACGTCACAATCACGCAGGCCCTGACCGGAGCAAGCCAGATCACGATCACCGACGACAAGGTCGGGACGTTCGACTGTGGCCCCACGCCGCTGGCTGTCGGCGACACGCTTGTCTGTACTGCCGACTACGAACTCACGCTCGCGGATATCACGGCGGGGCAGGTGACCAACGTGGCAACCGCACAGGCCGGACCGGTCCAGTCGCCGTCAGACAGTGCCCAGATCGCCCCGGTCTTTGTCCCGGCGCTGTCGCTTCAGAAGAACGCGGTCACGGCCTCGGTCTCGGCGACGTCCGATACGATCAGCTATGAATTCGTGGTGACGAACTCGGGCAACGCGCCAATCAACCGCGCGACCCAGCCGATCACCATCAACGACCCGGCGCTGAGCGCGGCCGCGTCCTGTCCGCCGACACCCGTCACCATCCTGCCAACCGAAAGCATCACATGCACCGGCACCCGCAACGGTGTCACGCAGACTGAACTGGACGCGGGCAGCATCGACAATACCGCAACCGCTTCGATGCCGTTCCAGGGCGAAACCATCCAGTCGAACTCCAGCAGCGCCAGCATCCCGGTTGCCGCAGCCCCGGCGATGACCTTTGCCAAATCGGGCCCGGCTCAATTCTCTTCCGTCGGCGAGGTACTGACCTATACCTTCGAAGTCACCAACACCGGCAACGTCACGCTGGATCAGGTGACGGTCAGCGATCCGCTTATCCCTAGCCTGTCCTGCGTACTGACCGACATCGCGCCGCTGGGATCGGACAACTGCTCTGACACCTATACGGTGACGCAGGCCGATCTCGACGCAGAGCAGATCGACAACACTGCGACCGCCGTGGCCGTCCCGACGCAGGGCGGTCAGCTGACCCAGACCGACACCGCCACATCGACCGCTGCACCCGGAGCCGCGACGAAAAGCTACACGCTGGACAAGCAGGCGGACCGGGCGACCTTCGCTGCCGTGGGCGAGGTCATCACCTACACCTTCGAGATCGAAAATACCGGCACCCAGACGCTGACCGATATCGTTGTCACAGACTCTCTGGACGGATCTTACCAGTGCCTGATCCCTGCACTCGCGCCGACCGCGATCAACACGATCTGCACCTATGAGCACAGGGTCACGCAGGCCGATATCGACGCCGGATCGGTGGTCAATACCGGCTCGGCCACCGCCGATGACCTGCCGACGCCGGTGACCGATGGCGAAACCGTTACCGGCCCGGCTCGTACGGCCAGTTACGTCTTCGACAAGACCGCCGATGCCAGCTTTTCGGCGGTCAACGACGTTGTGGACTTCACCTTTGCCGTGGCCAATACCGGCAACGTCACGCTGACGAATGTGCAGATCGATGATCCGTTCTTCGGTACGCCGGTCAGCTGCACGATCCCGTCTATCGCCCCCGGCATAACGGACAGGAGCTGTACCGCGAGCTACACGGTTCTTCAGCCCGATGTCGATGCCGGGCAGATCACCAACACCGCGACCGCGTCGGTCCAGGTTCCGGCGGGCGTGACCGCGCCTGCCAACCAGAATGACACTGCGGTGGTGCAGGGCCCGGCCGAGAATGCCGCCGTCAGCATTGAGAAAAGCTCGACCGATGGCGTCTACACCGGCGCGACCGACAGCGAGGTCTTTACTTTTCGCGTGGTGAACACCGGTAACGTCACTCTGACCAACCTGTCGCTCAACGATGCCGATCTCGGATTCAGCTGCACGCTGCCGGACCTCTTGCCCGGGGACGACACAACGCAATGCGCCAACACCGATCCGCTGACCGCGACCCGGAGTTTCGATCAGAACGACGTGGATGCCGGTAGCTATACAAACACCGTCACCGTCACCGGCAATTCCTCGGGGCAGGGGACGGCGGTATCCGCCACCGACAGTGAAACCGTGCAGGGCCCGGTTCAGACAGTTGCGATCTCGCTGGCCAAGAACAGCACTTTTGGCGGCACGCTGGAAAGCGTGGGTCAGACCCTGACCTATGACTTCGTCATCACCAACGACAGCAATATCACGCTGACGTCGGATATCACGATCTCCGATAGCCTGATCCCCGACGTCAATTGCCCGCTGATACCCGGCGCCGGTATTCCGCCGGGAGGAACCTTCACCTGTACCGGGGACTATCGCGTCACGCAGGCGGACCTCGACAACGGGCAGGTGGTGAACACCGCCCAGGCGACAGTGACCCAATCCGTCATTCCACAGAACCCTGGCGATCCGGCAAATGTCACGGCGACATCCAACACCGACGACGCCACCGTCACGGTTGACCAGCAACCGGCCCTGCGGATCGCCAAGCGGGTGGCAGCGACCAGCGCCAACAGCTTCAACGCGCCGGGCGATCAGGTGACGTTCGAATATGTCGTGACCAACATCGGCAACGTGACGACCACCGATCCGATCACCGTCGACGACGACAGGATTCCGGGCAGCCTGACCTGTACCTCGGCACCGCTGGCGCCGGGCGGCCAGGTGACCTGTCAACAGGTCTGGACCGCCGCCCAGCCCGATGTCGATGCCGGTGAAGTGACAAATACGGCCACCGCCGATACCGTATTCGGGGGCAACCCTGTGGCATCCGCCCCCGACAGCGTGACGATCAACGCGGTTCAGGAGCCTTCGCTCGAGGTGGAAAAGACCTTTGTGAGCACGGACAATCCCGGTTTCTTTGTGCAAGGCGACTTTCTGACCTACGAGATCATCGTGCGCAACAACGGCAATGTCACCATCGACGCGCCGATCACCTTGTTCGATAACCTTACCACACCGTCCTGTCCTGCCGTCCCGGGCGGACAACTTGCGCCGGGCGATGAGCTGATTTGCGCGGCTACGCACACGGTAACAGCCAACGACATTGACCTTGGTGCATCGACAAACGTGGTCTACGCCACGGGCCAGTTCGACGGCGACGAAGTGCGCTCGCCCAGTGATGATGCCATTTACCCGCTGAATGCCAACCCTGCGCTTTCGCTGGTGAAAGAGGCCCTGCCGGCCAACCTGCCTTACGATTCCACCAGCGACATCGTGACATACCGCTTTACCGTGCAGAACACCGGAAACGTGGCACTCAGCGACGAGATCACCATCGTCGACCCGCAGATCGACCCGAACCCGCTGGTCTGTCGCGCCGCGGCATCCGCCGGTGGTCTGGATCCGCTACCGCCTGCACCGGATCCGGACTCGATCGTCATTTGCGATTTTCCCTATACCATCACTCAGTCCGACCTCGACCGGGGCGAACTGGTAAACAATGCGACCGCAAACACTGTCTTTGCACCGAGCGGAGATGCGACGAACGTCGTATCGCCTGCCGCCACTGCGACGATCACGGCCGCAGAGAACGAGACCCTGACCGTCGACAAGCAGATGACGTCCACCCTGACGGATGGCGTTGCACGGGCCGGTGATGTGCTCGACTACGTGATCACCGCGACGAACGATGGCAACCAGACGCTGTCGGGCGTGGCACTTTCCGACAGCCTGATTCCCGACCTGAGCTGTACCGTGACTTCGGGTGCCAGCACATCGCCCGCCCCTTCCAATGTCATTCTCGCCCCTGGCGACCTGCTGACCTGCTCGGGCACCTATACCGTCACGCAGACGGACATCGACAACCAGACACTGGTGAATATCGCCGACGCCACAGCGAGCGATCCGCAGGGCGATACCGTCACCGGAACCGACAGCGTCAACCAGCCGTTGGTGGCGCCGGACACGGCGATCGACGTCGTCAAGACCATCTCGCCCGATCCGAGTGGGGGCGCGGCCTTTACCGATCCGGGCCAGCCGTTGACATTCATCATAACGGTCACGAACACCGGCAACATCACGCTGGCCACGACCGAGATCACCGACAGCCTGCCGGTGACCCCCGCCAGCTGTACCGTGGGCACGCTGGCCCCCGGCGAATCCGACGACAGCTGCGAATTCACGTACCTTGTAACGCAGGAAGATATCGACGCGGACAGCCCGGACGGATCCGAGGTCTATGCAGGCTTTACCAACACCGCCTTCGCGACGGCGGAACCGGTCAACCCGGCGCTGGACGATGCGACGGACGCGGGCGACGTCTTTGTGCAGGGTCCGGACCGCGACCCGCAGTTCACACTGGTCAAGGAATCCGACACTACGGTGATCGACACCTGGAACCAGCTGGTCACCTATCGCTACACGGTTGCCAACATCGGCAACGTGACCCTGATCGAGGAACCGGTCATCACCGATGACAAGATCGGCACCTTCACTTGTACCGGGATGCCCGCGGGCGGCATCGCGCCTTCCGAGTTCTACACCTGTACCCAAGATTATCGCGTCACCGAAGAGGATCTGGACAACAACGGCGTGACAAACGTCGCCACCGCCACCAGTTCCGAGGTGGACGATCCGGCGCAGGACACGCTGACCATTCCGGCCGATCAGGCGCCGAGCCTGAACCTGACCAAGGTGGCCGACGTGACCACCGGCCTCGTCGAGGGGCAGGTCGTGACCTATACCTACACGGTTGTGAACGACGGCAACGTCACGCTGAGTGACGTGTCGGTGGCGGACCAGCATACCTCGGCCTCGGGCACCGCCGCGCTGAGCGTGGCGAACGAAACGCTGACCTCAGATGTGAACGAGCAGAACACCTCGACCGATGCGACGGCGAACGATGGCGTCTGGTCGGCGCTGGCCCCCGGCGATACCGTGACATTCACCGCGACTTATACGGTTACTCAGGCCGACCTCGATGCGCAGGCCGACCTGACCAACGTAGCGACCGTGACCGGGACCGGACCGGGCGCAAGCGGACCGGCCGAGGCGCAGGCGACCGAGTCCGTTGCGCCGATCACCAAAGCGCCCGGGCTTGTCCTGACAAAGACCGCCGATGTGACGGCGCTGAGCGATCCGGTGGACCTGGGCCAGGAGATCGTGTTCACGATCACGGTCGAAAACACCGGCAACGTGACGCTGGACGCGCCGGTCCTGACCGACACGCTGACAGATGCCAATGGCGACGCGCTGGCGCTGAGCCAGCTTCCGCAACTGACCGGCGGTGACGACGGCGACAACGCGCTCGAGGTTGGCGAGACCTGGACCTATACGGCGCGCTTTGCGGTGAACCAGCAGGCGTTGGACGCGGGCGGGGTCGAAAACACGGTGTCGGCCACGGCAAACGATCCGCAGGGCACGCCGGTCACCGGGGACCTGCCGACGCCCATCGAGGTGTCGATTGTCGGCGATCCGTCGCTTGCCCTGGTCAAGACCTCGGCGCTGGACGATGGCGGCGACGGCCGCGCGGACGTGGGTGACGAAATCACCTATACCTATGTCATCACCAACACCGGCAACGTGACGTTGTTCGACGCGGCCGTCGCAGAGACCGGCTTTGCGGGGGCGGGCACGGCGCCCGTTCCGGCCTATGCCACAGGTGGTGCCGACCTGGGCGGCGGGGCGGCGCTTGACGTGGCGGTGGGTGAGCAGATCACCTTCACGGCAACCTATGCGCTGACGCAGGAGGATCTGGATGCGGGGGGCGTGACCAACCAGGCCACCGCGACGGCGGACGACCCCGAAGGCAACCAGGTCGATGATCTTTCGGGTGCGACCAACGCAGACGATGACCCGACCGAAACAGTGCTGGGCAACGCCCCATCGCTGGAGATCGCGAAGACCGCTGATGTGACGGCGCTGAGCGACCCGGTGGACCTGGGCCAGGAGATCGTCTTCACGATCACGGTCGAAAACACCGGCAACGTGACGCTGGACGCGCCGGTCCTGACCGACACGCTGACAGATGCCAATGGCGACGCGCTGGCGCTGAGCCAGCTTCCGCAACTGACCGGCGGTGACGACGGCGACAACGCGCTCGAGGTTGGCGAGACCTGGACCTATACGGCGCGCTTTGCGGTGAACCAGCAGGCGCTGGATGCGGGCGGCGTGGAAAATACCGTCACCGCGACCGCCAACGATCCGCAAGACGACCCGGCGACGGACACGATCGACGACCCGGTCGTGGTGACGATCCCCGGCAATCCCGAGGTTTCGGCGGTCAAGACCTCGGTGCTGAATGATGGCGGCGATGGCCGAGCCGACGTCGGCGACGAGATCACCTATACCTATGTGCTGACGAACACGGGCAATGTGACGCTGTTTGACGCGGCGGTGTCGGAGACCGGCTTTGCAGGAACGGGCACCACCCCGGTGCCGGCCTATGCCTCGGGTGGTTCCGACCTTGGCGGCGGCGCAGCGCTGGACCTGGCCGTGGGCCAACAAATCATCTTTACTGCTACCTATACGCTGACGCAGGCCGATCTCGATGCCGGCGGTGTGACCAACCAGGCCACTGCGACGGCCGATGATCCGGCTGGAAACGGTGTCGACGACCTGACCGGTGCGACCAACGATGACGATATACCCACGGAAACATCGCTGACGGGGGCGCCGGCCCTTCAGGTGGTCAAGACCGCCAGCCCGGCGCTGAGCGCACCGCCTGCGGTGGGTGACATCGTGACCTATACGATTCAAGTGACGAACACCGGCAACGTGACGCTGGCGGCACCGGTGCTGACCGATACGCTGACCACCGCCGCGGGTCGGGCGCAGACCCTGAGCGCCGCCCCCACGCTGACCTCGGGCGATACCGACGCCAACAACGCCCTCGATGTGGGTGAAGTCTGGACCTACACGGCGCAGGCGACGGTGACACAAGAAGCAATCGACGATGGCGGGCTGTCGAACACGGTGCTGGCCGAAAGCACCGGCCCGGACGGCACGCCGGCCAGCGACCTGTCCGACGACGGCACCGATCCGGTGAATGGCGATACGCCCACCACCACGACAATCACGGGCGCACCTGCGCTGACCGTGGTCAAGACCGCGTCGCTCGATCTGGGCGCGGACGGATTGGCCGGTGTCGGCGATGTCATCACCTACGAATACACCGTGGCCAATACCGGCAACGTGACCCTGTTCGACGCCGTTGTGACCGAAACCGGATTCGGCGGTGCGGGCACAACGCCGGTTCCCACGCCCGTCTCTGGCGGTGCCGATCTGGATGGCGAAGGCGACGCGCCCGACATCGGCGTAGCCACAGCCCCCGTGGTTTTCCGCGCAACCTATGCGTTGACGCAGGCGGACATCGACGCCGGAGAGGTGCTGAACTCGGCCACCGCCAGCGCCAGCGCGCCAAACGGCAGCACGGCGTCGGACCTCTCGGGTGCCAGTGCAGCCGGGGACGATCCGACCCTCACGCTCATTCCCGCCGCGCCGGGCCTTGAAGTGGTCAAGACCGCGATCACCAGCGGCATCGGCGATCCGGCAGCCGTCGGAGACGAAGTGACTTTTGTCATCACCGTGACCAACACCGGCAACGTTTCGCTCGACACAGTTTCGCTGGTCGAGGACTTCCAGCGCCGAGACGGCACACCGCTGACACTGACCCCGACGCTGACCGTCGGCGACGGTGGCGCCGCCGGTGTGCTGGACGTCGGCGAGGTCTGGGAATACCGCGCGACCCACACGCTCACGCAGGCCGATCTGGATGCCGGTGGCGTCCAGAACCAGGTGACCGTGACGGCGGATAGCCCGCTTGACGATCCGGTACAGGATGTTTCGGACGACGACGGTCCCGGCCAGGACCCGACCCTTGTGCCGGTGACCGGCGCGCCTTCCATCGAAGTGACAAAGTCGCTTGCGGCAGGCAGCCCCGACCCCTTTACCGAGGTGGGTCAGATCCTGACCTATACCTTCGAGGTGACGAATAGCGGCAATATCACCATAACCGAAGCTGTATCCGTCGCGGACCCGCTCATTGATGCGCTTGGATCGGTCACGTGCAACGCGCCGCCGATAGCGCCGGGTGACAGCCTGATCTGTACGGGCGACTACACGATCACGCAGGACGACCTCGACACCGGTTCGGTCGAGAACACGGCAACCGCCAGCGTGACCCAGCCCGTGGTGCCCGCAGCGCCGGGTGATCCCGCCGAGGTTTCGCTCGAAGAGGATACCAACACGGTCACGACCGTGGCCGACCAGCTTCCGGCGCTGACGATTGCCAAGGTGCTTTCGTCCACGTCGGCGACCTCTTACGAGGTGGTGGGTGACGCGTTGAGCTACGATTTCACGATTGCCAACTCGGGCAATGTCACGCTGGCCGGGCCGTTCACCGTGAACGACGACCGGATCGGTGACGACCTGACCTGCGGCACCGGGCCGCTTGCGCCCGGGGCGAGTGTGACCTGCACCCACACCTATGCGGTCACGCAGGATGACCTGAACGACGGCGAAGTGACCAATACCGCGACCGGCAACACGGTCTACGATGGCGATCCGGTGGTCTCGGATTCGCAAAGCGCGACGGTTGCGGGCGTGCAATCGCCGGAACTGGAGATCGTCAAGGAACTGGTTTCCGCCACGCCCGATGTCTTCGACAGTGGGACGGTGCTGGCTTACGAGTTCACTGTTACCAACATTGGCAATGTCACCATTTCCGCGCCCGTCACGGTCAATGACAGTCTTGCGGACACGGTCGACTGTCCGGCGCCTGCGGGAGGGCTTCTGCTGCCTGATGCGACGTTGACCTGTACCGGCAGTTATACCATCGTCGACGGTGACCTTGCGCTTGGCGCGGTCACCAACCTCGCTTCGGCCACCGGCAGTTTCGACGGGGTAGATGTCACCTCACTGACCGACGAGGCGATTTATCCGGTGGAGTCAGATCCGGCGCTGACCCTTGTCAAGGACAGCGATCCGACCGATGTGACCTTTGCCGCGGTCGATGATGAGATCACCTATACCTACACGATCTCCAACAATTCGAACGTCGGCTTCGACCAGGACCTGATCCTAACCGACAACCGGCTCGACGCGCCGTTCGTGTGCTACTCGGCGGCGGACAATGGTCCGCTGAACGTGGGTGAGACGGTAAGCTGTACCGCCGTCTACCTTGTCACGCAGGAAGACCTGGACGCGGGCGAAGTTACAAACGAGGCGGTCGCCTCGACCACCTTTGCGCCGGGCACCGATAATGAGCGTACGGTCAGCTCGAACCCGGCGGTCAAGACGGTGCTTGCCGATCCGCAGCCGGAACTGACGCTGGACAAGGTGATCGCCGACGCGCCGGCGGCGGCTTCGGTCGATGACGTGATCACTTTTGAGATCACGGCCGAAAACACCGGCAACCAGACAATTGCCGGTGTGACGATCACCGATCCGCTGGTGGGCGATCTGACCTGTACGGTCGATTCCGTTGCGGCCCCCGCCAATGTCGTGCTGGCGCCAGAACAGACGCTGGTCTGTACCGGCACCTATACCGTGACGCAGGCCGATGTGGATGCGCAGACCCTGACCAACACGGCGACCGTCCGCGGCAGCGACCCGGACGGTGGCGATGTGACCGACGATGCCAGTGTCGACGTGCCAATTGCCGAACCGGCGCCTGTGCTGAGCGTCGTCAAGACCGTCACCCCGCTGCCAGCCGCCGGGCAGTCCACCTTCGACGTGCCGGGTGATACTGTCGACTTCCTGATCACCGTGCGCAACGACGGCAACGTCGGGCTGCGAGATATCACCGTAACAGACGATCTTCCGGTGACCCCGGCCAGCTGTTCCATCGACACGCTCGCCCCGGGCGAGGAGGACACGAGCTGTATCGTCACCTACACCGTGACCCAGGCCGATATCGACGGCGCTGACGGAGATGATTTCGGCAGCGTGGTCAACACTGCTTCGGCCACAGGCACCACCGTGACACCTGATGCCCAGCCCGTCGAAGGGTCGGGCGATGTGACAGCGCTCGGCCCCGATCACGCGCCCGCGGTGTCGATGGAGAAAACCGCGGATGTCGAAGAGATATCGACCGCCGGTGAGACCGTCACCTACAGCTATCTCGTCACCAACACAGGCAACATCACCCTGACTGCGCCGATCGAGGTGACCGACGACCGGATCCCCAATGTCAACTGCCCGGCACTGCCGCAGGCGGGGCTTGCACCTTTGGGCACCCAGACCTGTACCGGCCTCTACACGGTGACACAGGCGGATCTGGATTCCGGCGAGCTGACCAATATTGCGACGGCCTTCTCGGACGAAGCGACCGCACCTGCCACGCCGGGCGAAGAGACCGACAGCGTGACCTTGCCGGTCGCCGCGGCCCCGGCGCTGCTGTTCGAAAAGATCGCGTCGGAAACCGCGGATGTCACGGTCGGCACCACGCTGACCTATACCTACCGCGTCACCAATACCGGAAACCAGACCCTGGCCGCCATTTCGGTCACCGACAGTCACACCTCTGCCTCGGGCACCAGCGCCTTGCCGGTGGCAGGTGAGACGTTGGAACTGGATGTCGCGCCACAGGGCGACAGCAGCGACGCGGCGGACGATGGCACCTGGGACGCGCTGCGACCCGGTGACGCGGTGACCTTCACCGCCGGTTACACGGTCACGCAGGCCGATGTCGATGCGCAGGCGGCGATTGAGAACACGGCGACAGTGACCGCGCTCGATCCGCTGGATGCGACTGTGACCGACGAGGTCTCGGTGTCGGTCGGTGTCGATCCCGCCGCGCCAAGCATCAGTGCGCTCAAGGTGCTGGATGACAGTGGGTTGTCCGATCCCGCCATGGCGGGCGAAACTGCCCGTTTCGACATCACGGTGACGAATGACGGCAACCAGACGCTCGATACGATTACCCTGATCGAAAACATCCGCCGCAATGACGGAACGCCGCTGACGCTGGCCGAGCCGCCTGTTCTGACCGGTGGCGACGCGGGCGTTTTCGGTGTCATGGAAGTCGGCGAAAGCTGGACCTACACGGCGGAATACGTGCTGACGCAGGCCGACGTGGATGCCGGTGGCATTTCCAACAATGTCGTCGTGCGTGGCCAATCGCCGGACGACACGCTGGTGCAGGATACATCGGACGATGGTGTTGACGGCAACGGCGACACGACCCCTGCCGTGGTCTCGATCCCGGCGGCACCGGAATTGGTGGCTGAAAAGGTCGTATCGGATGCGGCAACCGGGCTGGGCGAGGCTGTTGAGTTCACCATCAGCCTTCGCAATGTCGGCAATGTCACTCTGAACGACGTGGAGATCCGTAGCGACACGCTAACCCGTCTGGACGATACGCTGGTCGAACCGGCACCTGTGCCGGTCTTCTCGGGGGCCGATATGGGTTCGTCCGTGGGCGTGCTTCTGCCGGGCGAAACCGCGACCTATACAGTGTCGCACACGCTGACGCAGGCGGACATTGACGCAGGCGGGATCCAAAACACGGTGCTGGCCGCCGGTACGCCGCCGGTGGGTGGCCCGGTCACCGACAGCCCCGACGATCCGGCAATCAACTCGATCGATGCAGAGCCGTCGATTGCGCTGAGCAAGTCCCTTGCCCCGGACGCGCCGGCCAGCTTCGATGGCGTCGGCATCGAGGTTCCCTATGTCTTCGCCATCGAGAACACGGGTAACGTGACGCTTTTCGCCCCGGTGGCCATCGAGGACGCGCTGCTCGATGCGGCTGGCGTCACCCCGGTCTGCGATCCGGTCGCGGATGCGGGCCTTGCGCCCGGCGGGATGCTAAGCTGCACCGCGACCTACGTTACGACGCAGGAGGATGTCGATGCCGGTGCGGTCGTCAATACCGCCACCGCAACGCTGGGCGGCCAGACCTCGGATCCGTCCACCGCGACGATCACCGCGACCCAGCGCCCCGAGCTGACGCTTGACAAGATCGCGCCGGATATGCCGAGCGCGGATTTCGTGACGGGCGCTGAGGCGATATATCGCTTCGTTACTACCAATACCGGCAATATCACCGTGACAGAGCCGGTCCGGATCGTGGACACACTGATCCCGGAAAGCGACCTGACCTGCGAAGACTTCCCCGAAGAGGGGCTGGCACCGGGTGCGGACTATGTCTGCACCGGGACCTATGTCGTCACGGCGTCGGATGTCGATCTTGGTGCGGTCACAAACGTGGCCTTTGCGACCGATGGTACGACACCCTCGGAACTGGATGACGCGATCATCCCCAACGAAGGCGTTCCGGCCCTGACGATCGAGAAATCCGCAAGCGTGTCCGAGTTCACAGCGGTCGGCGACGTCATCCCTTATACCTTCGTGGTGACCAATACCGGCGCCCGAGCCTTTGCCCGCGAGGTGGTGGTGCAGGATACGCTGGTGGGCGAAGTTGCCTGTTTCAGTCCGAGTGCGGAGAAGCCCGACCTTGTGGCCGGCGAAACCGTGACCTGCGCCGCAGAGGTGACTGTCACGCAAGAAGACCTCGACCGAGGTTTCGTCACCAACGAGGCCTATGCCCAGACGACCTTTGGCGCGGACGATACACTTGTCCTTTCACAAGCCGACAGCGTGCGGGTTGATGGTGGCCTGACGCCAGAGCTGACCGTAACCAAGTCTGTGGCACCTCTTCCGGTGACAGGGGTTGGCCAAGTGTTGACCTTTACGGTGATGACCGTAAACACCGGCAACCAGACTATCGCCAACGTGGTGGCAACCGACCCGATGCTCACCGGCTTTGACTGCGCCGCCGCGACGCTGGCACCGGGCGAGGATCTGGTCTGTACCGGCACCTATACTGTCAGCCAGGACGATATCGACTCCGGCTCGCTTGAAAACACTGCGACGGTTCAAGGGGTCAGCCCGCAAGGCGAGGCGGTGACAGACGAGGTTACATTGCCGGTCACCTTGCCCGACGCGGAGCCGGTCGTGGCGCTGACCAAAACTGCCGTTCCCACGCCATTTGGCGGGGTCGGCAGCACGCTGACCTACCTCTTTGCGGTAGAGAACACCGGCAACGTCACGTTGAGCACCCTCACAGTGACCGACGTTTTGGACCCGGGTTTCAGCTGTGCGATCACGACACTTGCGCCGGGTCAGACGGACCGCAGCTGTTCCCTGGCCGTGACCGTTACCCAGGCGATGGTCGATGTCGGCAGCCAGACCAACACAGCTCAGGTCGCAGGCACCGCGCCCGATGGCGCGCCGGTGTCGGATAGCGATACCGTGACCACGGATGGCCCGGGGCGTGTTCCTGGTCTGGAAGCGACCAAGATCCTGCTGCCCGGCACGGCCTCTGTGGCGGGCGAGACACTCAGATACCGCCTGACGGTGGCCAATACCGGCAACGTCACACTGACCAACCTGCGTCTGACGGACACGATGTCCGACGGGCTGGGCAATCCGCTGGATCTCGACGCGCCTTTCGCGCTTGACCCGGCCAGCGATGTGGACGGCAACAGCGCACTCGACGTGGGTGAAACATGGGTGTTCACCGCGCAATATACGCTGACCCAGTCCGACCTGAATTCTGGCGGTATTACCAACCAGGTCACCGTTGAGGCCGACGATCCCTCTGGCGCAGCTGTTCTTGATGACTCCGATGACGGCCAGGACGGCGACGGGGATGCCACGGGCGACCCAACAGAGTTTTCGGTCGCCACGACGCCGGAACTGACTGTCGTCAAGCGCGTAATTCAAAGCGGAAGCGTGCCGGGCGACACCGTTGCGTTCGAGATCGTCGCGACCAATAGCGGCAATCTCGACATCTCCGGCCTGTCGGTCTCCGACCTTCTGACCCGTACCGACGGATCGCCTGTCGCGGTGACGCCGGTCGCGGTCTCCGTCCCGGCCACCCTGTCGCCGGGCGATCAGGCCACGTGGCGGGTGGAGCACGTGCTGACGCAGGCCGACATTGATGCTGGCGGCCTGCGCAACACCGCGCTGGTGCGCGGTACGGCGGCGGACGACACGCCGGTTAGCGACGTCTCTGCCGACGACGACGTGACCGACGGCAACCTTACCGACGATCCGACCGAGCTGCTTCTTGCACCGGTCCCGAGCCTGACGGTCATCAAGCGTGTCGACGAGATTGGCACCGCCGCGGGCGAGGCCGTGTCCTTTACCATCGAGGTGACCAACAGCGGCAATGTCACATTGTCGGGACTCGCCGTGACCGATGAATTGCGCGATCTCGATGGGGAGAATCCGCGTGACCTGACGCCCGTCTACGTGTCGTCGGACGGGGCCCCACCTTCGCCGCAGGGCACGCTGGCGCCCGGTGAAACGGCGCTCTACGAGGCGTCGGTCACGTTGCTGCAAAGCGACGTGGACGCGCGTGGCGTGGCGAACTCGGCCACCGCAAGTGCCACGACGCCGCAGGGCGGCACCCTGAGCGACGTGTCGGATGACGACGGTGTCGGGCCGGATGATCCGACCGTGGCTGCAATTGTTCCGCTGCCGTCTTTCGAGATATCCAAGACGGCGGCCACGCCGGAAATCCTGTTCCCGACGGTCGAGCAGGTGACCTTTACCATCACCGCGACCAACACAGGCAACATCACCCAGACAGATGTCCAGGTGATCGACGATCTCACGGCCTTCCTTGCACCTGCCGAGCTCTTGTCCGAGCAGTTTCCGCTGGTCGTGTCCGTGTCCGGTTTCGACGGCGCATCCGCCAATCCGGGGTATGACGGTGCCGCCGACACCGGTCTGCTGGGTCCGGACGCAAGCCTTGCGCCGGGTGAAACCGGAACGATCACGCTGACGGCGGCCTATTCCACCGCGCCGGGACAGCCCGGCGCGCCCAACACCGCCTCCGTCCTTTCGGCGGAACTTCCCAGCCCGACCTCGGACGAGGCCAGCGTGTTGACAACCGACTCCGATGGCGACGGCATTCCCGACAGGCTGGAGACCGGAGATCGGGATGGCGATGGCATTCCGGATGCCGAGGACTATGATCCGACCGGCTATTTCTATTGCCAGGAGGACGGGCGTATCCTGACCGGCGGGCGCGTGACCGTCAGCGGCAACGGGTTCACCCAGGCCGGGGCAGGGACCTCCGGGCCGATCACCGTCGTGCAGGCCGGCGAGTTGGGGTACTACCAGTTCCACGTCACGCAAGCGGGCAGCTATACCCTGTCATTCGGTTATCCCCCGACCGGCACGCCGTCGACCACGCTTTTGCCGGGCGGACCGCTTGACGTGACCGGCCTTCTGCCTGCGAACCCGGCGGCGCTGGGTTCGTTCGAGGCCGGCAACAACGGTGTTCTGATCGATCCCAGCGCGGGTGCGAACCCCTTCCACCTGACCTTCGTGTTCGAACCGGGCGACCCCATCATCATCAGCAACAACATCCCGATGACAGCCTGCGAGGAGGCACGGGACGTGACCGCCACCAAGACCGCCGACCGGCGAACGGCAGTGTTTGGCGAGACGATCAACTACACTCTGACCTTCCGCAACGAGACGCCCAACAGCTATGTGGATGCCCGTGTAATTGACGTTCTTCCGGCCGGGCTGGTCTATACCCCGGGCAGTGGCCGGGTGAACGGCGCCGCGGCCGAGCCCGCAACCGCCGGTGGGCGGCTGATCTGGACGGCGGACCTGCCGCCGAACGACGTGTTGACGGTGACCTACGCGGCGCGCGTGGCCGCGACCGGCGATTTCGGCGAACGTACCAACCGGACGTGGCTGGAACATGCGAGCGGGCGGATCCTGTCCAACGTGGCGCGCGCCACGGTGACGATCGAGCCGGAGCACGTCTTTGACTGCGCCGACATCATCGGCAAGGTGTTCCACGACAAGAATGGCAACGGCTACCAGGACGGACCGGGCACGCTGCGCGAACCGATACTGCGCGACGATTACGTCGATACCGGCAAGGGCGGCGGCAAGCTGACGCCTGCGCCGCAGCGTACCGATCAGACCGAACCGGGGATGCCGCGGGTGCGACTGGTGACGCCGGACGGCACGCTTATCACGACCGATGAATTCGGCCGGTTCAGCGTGCCCTGTGCCGCGCTGCCGCGCGACATCGGGTCGAACTTCCAGCTCAAGCTGGACACCCGGACCCTGCCGACCGGTTTCCGCGTGACCACCGAGAACCCCCGCAACATCCGGGTGACCGCGGGCAAGATGGCGCGGATGAACTTTGGCGTGGCGCTTGGCAAGCTGGTCAAGATCGATCTGGGCGCAGAGGCCTTCGTGCCCGGAACGGCACAGGCAAGCTCGGCGCTGGACGGGGCAATTGACGGCCTGGTGCGCAAGATCGCGCGTGACCCGTCCTTCCTGCGGCTGACCTACACACTGGCGCGGGGCGAGGACGCGGCACTGGGGCGCGCACGGCTGCGCGAACTGGAGCGACAAATCCGCCGCGCGTGGCGCGGGCGGGGAACCTACAAGCTGGAGGTCGAACGACATATCGTTCGGACCGGCGGATAACCGGTGAGGATTGTGTTGATGTCGAACCTGTATCGCACCGCTGCCATGACGCTGGCTATTGGCGCACTCGGTCTTTCGGCCGCCGCCGAGGAACGCGTGGCCGAAGGCCTTGGCTTTACCATTACGATCGATGACGGCAGCGCACCCACGCAGGTGTCTCCGGGCACCACCGGGCAGACCGGCGCGCCGCCCGTGCAGCCGGTCGATTATGCTCTGGCGGCCTCGGATATCGCCGTTACCTTCGACGGGCTGGAGGTCAGGCAGCGGTTGGACGTCGTGCTCCTGACCGAGGGCGATGTGAGTGCGGGCCAGACGGTCCGCGCGCAGAGTCAGTTGAATTATCCCGCCTTTGTGAAGCGTGGGGAGTTCCGGGTGCTCGACCTTGCCGCAGGTCGCCGCGAAACGCTGAGCGTGGTGCCGGTGGCGCCCAACGGAGTGGCCAGTCTCGTGGTGCCGGAGGGCGACGATATTGTGTTGGTCCACCGGGTATATGACGAGCGCGGGCGCTACGACGAGACGGCGCCGATGCCGCTTCTTCTGCGCGGGGCGGAAGCGGTCGAGTATCTTGGCGACCGGGCGGTGGAGGAAGGCAGCAGCACGCTGGCCCGCACGCGCATTCCGGTACATGGCGGGGCGGTTACAGTGCGCGGCCAGAACGTGGCTCCCGGAGCGCTGGTCGAAACGCTGGGGGAATCCCTGCGCCCCGACCCCTCTGGCGCCTTCGTGATCCAGCGCATCCTGCCGCCGGGCGATCATCCGGTGCAGGTCCAGGTCAACGGCGCATCGCAGAAACTCTACCTTGAACGCGACATCACCGTTCCGGCCAGCGAATGGTTCTATACCGGCACGGTCGATCTGACCTTCGGGCGCCGCTTCGGCGATCCGAGAGCCGCATCGGGCGCGCCGCTGCCGGAAGAATACAGCTACGGTCGCCTCGCCGCATATGCCAAGGGCAAGGTGCGCGGCGGCTGGACGCTGACCCTGGGCGCGGATACCGGTGAAGAGGACCTCGACGATCTGTTCAAGGACTTCGACAAGAAGGACCCCTACAATACCCTTCTGCGGATGAGCAGGGAAAGCGCCTATCCGACCTATGGCGACGATTCCACCATCGAGGACGGCACGCCCACCGACGGCAAGTTCTTCCTGAAGGCCGAGAAGGACGGCAACCATCTGATGTGGGGCAATTTCAAGTCCAGCATCGGCGGATCGCAATACCTTCGTAACGAGCGCGAGCTCTACGGTTTTCAGGGCGTCTATCGCAGCGGCGATCAGACCAGCTTTGGCGAGCCGCGGTTCTCGGCAGAGGTTTATGCCGCATCGCCCGACCGCCTGCCGGGACGCGAGGTGTTCCGCGGTACCGGGGGGTCGGTCTATTTCCTGCAGAACCCGGATATTTCCATCGGGTCCGAAACCGTGTCGGTGCAGATCCGTGATCGTGACACCGGGCGCGTGGTGTCGACCCAAGCGCTTTCGGAAGGGCGCGACTACACCATCAACTACACGCAAGGGTCGGTGATCCTGTCGTCGCCGCTGACCGGCGGCACCGGCGGCGGCACCATCATCACCCAGCCGGGCGGCGAGTTCGATGTGCAACTGGTTGTTCAGTACGAATACACGCCGTCGGCGCTGGACGTGGACGGCACCAACTTCGGCGGGCGGCTGGAAAGCTGGGTGACGGACAATTTTCGCATCGGTGCGACCGGCATGGTCGAACGCTCCGGCAGCGCTGACCAAACGGCACGGGGCGTGGATCTGCGCTTTCAGCTGAGCGAGCAGACATACCTTGACCTCGAGAAGGCGGAAACGGACGGGCCCGGTTTTGGCTCTTCGTTTTCCACCAACGGCGGTCTTGTCGTGTCGAACGATCCCGCCGCCACTGGCAGCGGCGAGGCCTGGCTGGCGCAGGGGCGCGCTGAGTTTTCGGATCTCGGGCTGGATGTCGGTGGTCATGTCACGGGCTATTACGAGAAACGCGACGACGGATTCTCGACCCTCGACTACCAGGTCACCGACGGTGAGGAGCTTTGGGGCGTCTCGGCAGAGATCATGGCGTCGGAACGCACTGAACTGCGCTTCTACTACGACGAGTACCGCAACACCGCAGGCAAGACTCTGCACGAAGGCGGGGTCGAGGTCGACTACCTGCTGTCGCCGACCACGACGCTGACCTTTGCCGCTGAACACCTTAACCGCGACGACCCCTCGGCGAATGCGGACGAGAACGGTAGCCGGACCGATGTCGCGGCGAAGCTGACGGTCGAGCCGAGCGAGGAGTTCAGCTGGTACGTCTTCGGCCAGGCCACGCTCGAACGGTCAGGCGGGTTGGAATCCAACGACCGGATCGGGGCAGGGGCCAAATTCCGTTTTGCGCAGGACTGGACCGTCGAAGGCGAGGTTTCCACCGGATCGCTTGGCGCGGGCGGTTCGCTGCTTTTCGTCCGGCAGGAGGAAGGTTCTGAGGACAATCTTTACTTTGGCTATCGGCTCGAGCCGGGGCGGGATTTTTCGGGCGTGACCTTGAGCGGCGAAGATCGCGGCACTTTCGTCGCCGGGGGGCGTCGCCGGGTGAACGATGCGGTGACCTATTTCGGGGAAAACACCTATGACATGTTCGGGCGGCACAACGCGCTGACCAGCGCCTATGGCGTGGAATACAGCGCCACCGCGGAAACCACCCTCTTCGGCGCGCTGGAACTGGGGCGGGTGCGCGACGCCTCGAACGGCGACGCGTATGATCGACACGGCGTGTCTGTCGGCATCCGGCACGACAACGGCGCGGGACTGCAGTCGCGCGCCCGGCTGGAGTACCGGATCGACGAGGGCGAATTGTCCGGCACCAATCGCGACCTGGAGACCCTGCTCCTGTCCGGGACCGTGGACTACAAGATCAACGATGAACAGCGGCTGTTCTTCAATCTCGACTATTCCGACATAGCCGCCAACAACAGTTCGCTGCAGGACGGCACCTACGTCGAGGCGACGCTGGGCTATGCTGTGCGACCGATCCTCGACGACAGGTTCAACGCGCTGTTCAAGTACCGATACCTCTATGACAGCGTGGGTCAGGAGATCGACGGCACCGACCTGCGTGGCCCGCGACAGGAAAGCCACGTGCTCAGCCTCGACGTCGAATACGACCTGACGCAGCGTTGGTCGCTGGGCGGCAAGATCGGCGGGCGCTGGTCGGAAAGCAGCCCGGACGACAGCGTGCCCATGGCGCGCAATGACGCCTGGCTGGTCGTCGCCAATGCGCGATATCACATGGTCCACAACTGGGATTTTCTGATCGAGGGGCGCAGGTTGGAAGCCGTCCAGGCGGGCATTTCCGAAACCTCTGCCGTGGGCGCCATCTATCGCCACCTCGGCAACAACCTGAAACTGGGCGTCGGATACAATACCGGATCGTTCTCGGACGAACTGACCGATCTGACCTATGATGACGAGGGTCTGTTCGTGAACCTTGTCGCGAAATTCTGACGCGGGCCGGCCGATGCCGCTTAGCCGGGCGTGGGCAAGACTTGGGGACATGCAGCGGCCCTGCGGTATGCGCCGGTCAACCTTCCATCAAGAACGGCAGCCTGCACGACGGCGACTCTTTGCGCGCCCTTGAGTGACCACCTCATGTGTCGGCGTTTTCCCACTCGAGTGTTTTCGATGCCGTCCATGCGGCTTTCTGCGCGGGACGAAGAGATTGGAAGACTCTTGCGATACCGCCAACCTCAGTCGGTCAGGCTATCCATATTATTTAACAGGCAAATGGAGATGTCCCGGCACTGCGCTTTGAGGCGGGTGGCCGCATCACGCACTACGGACTCATCTTTGCCAAGCCGCGCGCAATCAGTCATGAGCCATTGAAGGTCGGTTGTGGCGGCTCGACTATTTCCCTGTCACAGATACCATCGCAGCCGTTCCGAGGGCCGCCCGAAAAACATCGGAATGCCGCGGAAGTTCTTGTCTTGTCTAAGCCCGTTTACGGCGTTCTCGACGTGCTTTATCCGCATCGAAATATGCCACCAACCGAGGATATGGCGAGCCGGCCCGCCGACGGCGAAGCGCACGAGATCGGGAAATGCGGGTTCTCCATTCAAAATCACGGTAACAGGGCACTTGCCGTCCCAGCCATTTTTTTGAGGTCTTGCCTGGATGGACCTGTCACGCTTTCGTGCCGCTCCGATTGCTCACTTATGCAGCCTTTGCTTCGAAGGCCAAAGGGCTTTTCCAGCCGAGTGCTGAATGCCTCCGTCGCGGATTGTAGAAGCCATTGATGTATTCAAAGATGGAGATCTCGGCGTCGCGACGTGTGCGCCAGGAGCGTTGCCACAGCAACTCAGCCTTGATCGTTTTGAAGAAGGTTTCCACCGCTGCGTTGTCGTAGCAATTTCCAGTGCCACTTGACCTGCCCCCCGAAACTTCCCTCGTTGTGATGTAGAGTTTGCTCAACCTTCTGAAGGAGCAAACGAATGCGAAAGAGCCGTTTCACCGAGGCGCAGATCATCGGGATGATCAAGGAACAGGAAGC
>NZ_JBMPGU010000023.1:0-46070 GCF_049323015.1 Thalassococcus sp. BH17M4-6 | reverse complement strand
TCGCCGCTTTTGCAGTTCAAAAATGCCGGGCGATGCCCCCTAGAACAGGCCCTCGATGAGGCCGTCGTCGTTGAGGCGGATGGATTCGGAGGCGGGGGTGCGGGGCAGGCCGGGCATGGTCATGATCTCGCCGCAGATCGCCACGACGAACCCCGCGCCCGCCGACAGGCGCACTTCGCGCACCGGCAGGCGGAAGCCCGTGGGCGCGCCGCGCAGGCCCGGGTCGGTGGTGAAGGAATACTGCGTCTTGGCCACGCAGATCGGCAGCGTGCCGTAGCCCTGCGCCTCCCATTCACTCAGCTGGCTGCGGATCTTGCCGTCCGCATCCACCCCGTCGGCGTGGTAGATGTTCTTGGCGATCGCCTCGATCTTCTCGAACAGCGGCATCTCGTCGGGGTAGAGCACCTTGAACTCCGACACGCCCGAATCCGCCACCTCGGCGACCCGGCGCGCCATCTCCTCGATGCCGGCACCGCCGTCGGCCCAGTGCTTGCACAGGATCGCCTCCGCACCCTGTTCGGCCACGTAGTCCTTGACCGCCTGCACCTCGGCCTCGCTGTCGCCGGCAAAGTGGTTGATCCCCACCAGCACCGGCACGCCGAAGCCTTTGACGTTGGCGATGTGCCGCCCCAGGTTCGGGCAGCCCGCCTTGACCGCGTCCACGTTCTCGGCGCCCAGGTCGGCCTTGGCCACGCCGCCGTTCATCTTCATCGCGCGCACCGTCGCCACGATCACCACCGCATCGGGGGCAAGCCCCGCCTTGCGGCACTTGATGTCCATGAACTTTTCCGCGCCCAGATCGGCGCCGAACCCGGCTTCGGTCACCACATAATCCGCCAGCTTCAGCGCCGTCCTCGTGGCGATGACCGAATTGCAGCCATGCGCGATGTTGGCGAACGGCCCGCCGTGCACAAACGCCGGGTTGTTTTCCAGCGTCTGCACGAGGTTGGGCTGCATCGCATCGCGCAGCAGCACCGTCATCGCCCCGTCGGCCTTGATGTCACGGCAGTAGATCGGCTCCTTCTCTCTCGTGTAGGCGACGATCATGTCGCCCAGACGTTTCTGCAGATCGGCCAGGTCCTTGGCCAGGCACAGGATCGCCATCACCTCGGACGCGACGGTGATGTCGAAACCGGTCTGGCGCGGAAAGCCGTTGGCCACCCCGCCAAGCGAGGTCACAACGTCCCGCAGCGCGCGGTCGTTCATGTCGAGCACCCGGCGCCAGGCGACGCGGCGTTCGTCGATTCCCAGCGGGTTGCCCCAGTAGATCGAATTGTCGATCATCGCGCTTAACAAATTATGAGCGCTGGTGATGGCGTGGAAATCGCCGGTGAAATGCAGGTTCATGTCCTCCATCGGCACCACCTGGGCATAGCCGCCGCCCGCGGCCCCGCCCTTCATGCCGAAGTTCGGCCCAAGGCTCGCCTCGCGGATGCAGATCGCCGCCTTCTTGCCGATCCGGTTGAGCCCGTCGCCCAAGCCCACGGTCGTCGTGGTCTTGCCCTCGCCCGCGGGCGTCGGGTTGATCGCGGTTACCAGAATCAGCTTGCCATTGGGCCGGTCCTGCACCGAATCGATGAACGCCTGACTGACCTTGGCCTTGTCGTGACCGTAGGGCAGCAAATGCTCCGCCCCGATCCCCAACTTCTCCCCAATCGCCTGAATGGGCTCCTTAACCCCCTCACGCGCTATCTCGATATCCGTCTTCACGCTCATCTTGCCGACCTCCCGAAGCCCTTGCGATCTGCTGCCACGAAAACAGCCGCGCGGGCAATACGCCAGAGGTCGCGATTGCCGGTTCGCGACAAGTTTCCGCCCGGTTGACGACCCGCGAGCTACCCGGTCGGGCAGGGGATTGTCCCGGGCCGCCCATCCCCGCCGAAAGAATAGGTGGACATCAAAGCCCCGACTGGTCAGCCTTTGTTCAATCCGCGCGGCAGAGCGGAACATTGGCATGGTGTCGGGAGGTAAGCCATGACGCACCTGAATGGGGCGGACAACCCCGTGAGGGTTCTGCTGGCCGAACCGAATCCGCTGGTGGTGTCGGCGCTGACGGTTTGTTTCCAGAACAATACGCGGTTTCAGCTGATCGGAAGCGTCGAAAGTGGGGCAGAGGCGCTGAGCGCGGATGCCGCCGGTTTCGACGTTCTGGTGCTGGCCTGGCAGCTGTCCGACATGACCGCGCCCGACGTGCTGAAGGCGGTGAAGGCGCGCGGCTGCGGACAGCGGATCACGGTCTTTTCCAACAACCGTGACCTGGGCCATGTGCGCCAGGCGGTGCGGCTGGGGGCGCTGGGGTTCTGTTACCAGTTCGACGATCCGTCGGTCCTGTTCGACACGCTGCACGCGGTGGCCAACGGGCGCATCTGCGTGCCCTATATCGACGTGACCAAGATCAACGACACGCCGCTGGCGCAGCTTACCGTGCGCGAACGCGAACTGCTGGCGGTACTGGCGCGCGGCTGGACCAACCAGCAGATCGCCAACCGCACCGGGATTTCGGAGAACACGGTGAAATATCACCTCAAGAATCTCTATGACAAGCTGGGGGTACGCAACCGCGCAATGGCCGTCGCCGTCTATTCGCGCGAGGCGGATGATTAGGCCCGCTCAGTCAGGCACGCGGTCCAGCGCAGAACGCGGCCGGGCCCGCGGGTCGTCGTCCAGCACCTCGTGCATGGTCTCCATAACCCGAAAGAACGTCGCAAGGTCGGCGTCGTCGATCCTATGCGTCAGCGCCAAAGCGACGCGCTGCGCGGCCGGAACGATTTCCTCCAGCGCAGCGCGCCCCGCATCGGTCAGGGTGATCGCCACCAGCCGCCCGTCGGGCTGGCCTTGCGCCTTTTGCACCAGCCCTTCGGATTCGAGCCGCGACACCGCCCGGCTGACCCGCGGCTTTTCCAGGTTGACGCAGTTGTGGATGTCGCGGACCGACACCGCGCCGCAGCGTTGCACATGTACCAGAACCCGCCATTCCGCCACGGCCAGTCCGTGCGTCCGCTGGTATTCGACCGACAGTCGGCGGCTGACTCGTTCCGACAGCACGGCCAGCCGGTAAGGCAGGAAGGTCGAGAGGTTGAAGTCGCGGGACATGGGCAGCGCTCCAGGATCGTTGCGGATGAAATGATATTGACTTTCGTTGCAATTGCAACGATAAACGCCCCGTTCCGAGGGCACTGGGGCACGGAACCGACGGAAGGACAAACAGGCACATGGCCACCGGATTCGCATCGCAGGGCGACACCGCCGAAAAGACGATTTCCTTTACCGAGGTCGGCGAGGGGCTTTATGCCTTTACCGCCGAGGGCGATCCGAACTCGGGCGTGATCATCGGCGACGACAGCGTCATGATCGTCGAGGCGCAGGCCACCCCGCGTCTGGCCAACAAGGTGATCGACTGCGTGCGGCAGGTGACCGACAAGCCGATCACCCACCTGGCGCTGACGCATTACCACGCCGTCCGCGTCCTTGGCGCTTCGGCCTTTGGCGCGCAGCAGATCATCATGTCCGACACCGCCCGCGCCATGGTGGTAGAGCGCGGGCAGGAGGATTGGGACAGCGAATTCCAACGCTTCCCGCGCCTGTTCGAGGGGCACGAGAGCATTCCGGGGCTGACCTGGCCCACCACGACCTTTGACAGCGGCATGACCGTCTATCTGGGCAACCGCCGGGTCGATCTGATGCACCTGGGCCGGGCGCATACCGCGGGCGATATCGTGATCCATGTGCCGGACGAGAACGTCATGTTTACCGGCGACATCGTCGAATACCACTCTGCCTGCTATTGCGGGGACGGGCATTTCAGCGACTGGGGCCAGACCCTCGACAATATCGCCGCGTTCGATGTCGATGCCATCGCGCCCGGTCGGGGCGATGCGCTGGTCGGCAAGGACATGGTGAACGCTGCGATCGAGAGCACACGCGACTTTGTCGAAAGCACCTACCGCCCGGTGCAGCGAGTCGCGGCGCGGGGCGGCACGCT
Organism: Thalassococcus sp. BH17M4-6; assembly: GCF_049323015.1. Classification (NCBI taxonomy): domain Bacteria; kingdom Pseudomonadati; phylum Pseudomonadota; class Alphaproteobacteria; order Rhodobacterales; family Roseobacteraceae; genus Thalassococcus; species Thalassococcus sp. BH17M4-6. The sequence continues at coordinate 42,088 of NZ_JBMPGU010000023.1, read as the reverse complement.
CAAAGACGCCTGGGACGCGGTGCGGGCCGCCTGCGATCCCAAGTTCAAGGATTTCGCGATTTACGAGCATTGCCTGCCGTTCAACGTCGCCCGCGCCTATGATGAGGCGCGCGGCATCGACACGCCGCGCATCTGGACCGCGGAGCGCGATCTTGAGATGTGGAAGGACCTGCAGGGCTAGGCCGACCACCGGGGGAGGGGCAGACCATGCCATTGGACGACCGCTACCAGCTGGCTTTCCGGCTTTATCCCTACGAGCGCTGCGCCGATCAGGATGCCGATGCGCCGGTGCGCCACCCCGTCGTGGTCATGGGCGGCGGTCCGATCGGTGTGGCAACAGCGCTGGATCTGGGGCTGCAGGGCATCCCTGTTGTCCTGCTCGACGATCACGAAGGGGTGGGGCAGGGATCGCGCGCCATCTGTTTCGCCAAGCGCACGATGGAGATTGCGCATCGCTATGGCTGCGGCCAGCCGATGCTGGACAAGGGTGTGCGCTGGAACGTCGGAAAGGTCTTTCACGACGACCGGCAGGTTTATGAATTCAATCTTCTGCCGGAAGACGGCCATCGCTACCCCGCCTTTATCAACCTGCAGCAACCCTATTTCGAACGGTTCCTGGTCGAACGCGTGCGCGAGGCGCAGGCCAGCGGCGCGCCGATCGAGCTGCGCGGCCGCAACCGGGTCGATCAGGTCGATGTGCGGGATGATCAAGTGGTCATCGACATCACCACCCCCGATGGCCCCTACCGCATCGCGGCGGACTGGCTGATCGGCTGCGACGGCGCGTCGTCGCCGCTGCGCAAGATGATGGGGCTCGATTTCGAAGGCCGGGTGTTCGAGGATAACTTCCTGATCGCCGACATCACGATGAAGGCCGACTTCCCAACCGAGCGCTGGTTCTGGTTCGAGCCGCATTTCAAATCCGGCGACAGCGCGCTGTTGCACCGCCAGCCCGACGGCGTCTGGCGGGTCGACTTCCAGCTGGGCTGGAACATCGACCGTCGCGAAGAGCTGAAAGAGGAGAACGTGCGTCGCAGGCTGAACGCGATGCTGGGGCCGGAGGTCGAATATGATCTGGTCTGGACCTCGATCTACACTTTCCAGTGCCGCCGCATGCGCAAGTTTCGCCACGGGCGGGTGATCTTTGCCGGGGATGCCGCGCATCAGGTGTCCCCCTTCGGCGCGCGCGGGGCCAATTCCGGTATTCAGGATGTCGACAATCTGGGCTGGAAGCTGGGGCTGGTGCTGACGGGCAAGGCGCCCGACACGCTGCTCGACAGCTACGATGCCGAGCGTCGGATGGGGGCGGATGAGAATATCCTCAACTCGTCCCGTTCCACCGATTTCATCACCCCCAAGTCGCGCATGAGCCGCGTGTTCCGCAACGCCGTGCTGGACCTTGCCGAACATCATGCCTTTGCCCGGCCGCTGGTCAATTCGGGGCGCCTGTCGGTGCCTTGTGTCTATGACGACATGCCGCTCAACACCCCCGATGCGCTGCCCGGTGCCCCCGCCCGCACCCGTCCCGGCGCCCCCTGCCCGGACGCGCCGCTGGAGGATGGGTTTCTACTGGACCGCTTGGGCGGCGATTTCGTCCTGCTTGCGCTGGGGGTCGATCTGCCCGACGGGTTCAACGGCCTCGACCTGCGCGTGCTCAACCTTTCGCCGGTGGGCGACCTGGCCAGCCGATACCTGGGGGACGCCGTCAGCGCGGTGTACCTGATCCGCCCCGATCAGCACGTCGCGGCCCGCTGGCCCGAGTTCGACCGCGCTGCCGTCAGGGCCGCGCTGCGGCGCGCCACGGGACAGGAGCCGGCAGAATGACCGTGATGACCGACCCGAACATTCCCGATCCGGACGGTTTTTATGCCGAACTGCTAGGAGCCCATGACGGCCTGTCCGACGACGAAAGCGCCGCGCTCAACGCGCGGCTCATCCTGATCCTTGCCAATCACATCGGCGACCGCGCGGTCCTGACCGCCGCGCTGGCCGCCGCTTCGAAGGGAGACGCCAGATGAACGCATCCGACCGCTCTGACCTTGTCCAGGCCGAGGGCCGCCTGACCGAACCCGGCTACATGCCCGGCTGGGCCAACGATTTCGAAACCGAGGCGCTGCCCGGTGCCCTGCCGGTTGGCATGAACAGCCCGCAGAAATGCAACTACGGCCTTTACGGCGAACAGCTGTCCGGCACGGCCTTCACGGCCGAACGGCCCGAGAGGACCTGGTGCTACCGCATCCGCCCGTCGGTCAAGCATTCGGCCCGCTATACGCGGATCGACCTGCCGTACTGGAAATCCGCCCCGCACGTGGTTCAGGATGTGACCTCGCTGGGCCAGTACCGCTGGAATCCGGTGCCTCATTCCGGCGAGCCGCTGACCTGGCTGACCGGCATGCGCACCATGACCACAGCCGGTGACGTGAACACGCAAACCGGCATGGCAAGCCACATCTATCTTGTCACCGAAAGCATGAAGGATGCCTATTTCTACTCGGCGGACTCGGAACTTCTGGTCGTCCCGCAAGAGGGGCAGCTGCGCTTTGCCACCGAACTGGGCATCCTCGACGTCGGACCAAAGGAAATCGCCATCCTCCCGCGCGGCCTTGTCTATCGGGTCGAGGTGCTGGCTGGACCGGCGCGCGGCTTTGTCTGCGAAAACTACGGCCAAAAGTTCGAACTGCCGGGCCGTGGCCCGATCGGGGCCAACTGCATGGCCAACCCGCGCGACTTCAAGGCCCCCGTCGCCGCCTTCGAGGACCGCGAGGTACCGTCGACCCTGACGATCAAGTGGTGCGGGCAGTTTCACGAAACCCGGATCGGGCAAAGCCCGCTGGACGTGGTCGCCTGGCACGGCAATTACGCGCCCTACAAATACGACCTGCGGCGCTACTGCCCGGTGGGCGCGATCCTGTTCGACCATCCCGACCCGTCGATCTTCACGGTGCTGACGGCCCCCTCGGCGGTTGCGGGCACCGCCAATATAGACTTCGTGCTGTTCCGCGAACGCTGGCTGGTGGCCGAGGACACCTTCCGCCCGCCGTGGTACCACAAGAACGTCATGTCCGAACTGATGGGCAACATCTATGGCCAGTACGATGCCAAGCCCGAAGGCTTCGTGCCCGGCGGGATGAGCCTGCACAACATGATGCTGCCGCACGGGCCGGATCGCGACGCGTTCGAAAAGGCGTCGAACGCCAACCTCGGCCCCGACAAGCTGGACGACACGATGTCCTTCATGTTCGAAACGCGGTTCCCGCAGCACCTGACGGAATTCGCGGGCAAAGAGGCGCCTTTGCAGGACAATTATATCGACTGCTGGACCTCGCTCGAAAGGAAGTTCGACGGGACGCCGGGCCGCAAATGACAGAGCTCAAACGGTCCTGGATCGACAGCGCCAATGCGCCGGGGTGCGATTTCCCCCTCAACAATCTGCCCTACGGCGTCTTTTCAGCCGGGGAAGGCGACCTGCGCTGTGGTGTGGCCATCGGGGACCGCGTCATTGACGCCACGGCGCTCGAGTCGGCGGGCATCCTGCGTGCGGACCCGGATGCCGACGTGCTGAATGCGCCCTATTGGAACGACTTTATGGAACTGGGCCGCGACGTCTGGTCTTCGTATCGCGCGCGCCTGACCGCCATGCTTGCCGAAGGCGCTGCGGATGACATTCAGGAACAGATCATCTCCCGCTCCGTGCCGATGGCCCGCGCGACGCTGCACATGCCGTTCCGGGTCAGCGAATACACCGATTTCTACGCGGGCCGTCACCATGCCACCAACGTTGGCACGATGTTTCGCGGTGCCGAAAACGCGCTGCCGCCGAACTGGCTGCACATGCCCATCGGCTACAACGGGCGGGCGTCGTCGGTCGTGGTGTCGGGCACGCCCGTGACCCGGCCGCAGGGGCAGCTCAAGCGGCCGGAGGACGACAGCCCCCGCTTTGGCCCGTCGGAACGTTTCGATATCGAGCTGGAGATCGGAGCCATCGTCGGCCAGCCCTCAAGCGGCCCGATCAGCGTGGCGCAGGCCTTTGACAACATCTTTGGCTACGTGCTGCTGAACGACTGGTCCGCACGCGACATCCAGGCCTGGGAATATCAGCCGCTGGGGCCTTTCCAGTCCAAGGCCACCGCCACTACGATCAGCCCCTGGATCGTCACGGCAGAGGCGCTGGCCCCGTTCCGCACCGCGACACCGGCCCGCGAGGTAGCGCTTCTGCCGTATCTCGCCGAACCCGGACCGACGCTTTACGACATCGCGCTTGAGGTCGGGCTTCGCCCCGACGGCGGGCCCGAGACGGTCATCTCGCGCACGAACTTCAACGAAATGTCCTATTCCTCGGCCCAGCAACTGGCGCATCACACCAGTTCGGGCTGCCCGATGCGGGTGGGCGATCTGCTGGGGTCGGGGACGATTTCCGGGCCGGAGCGGGGCAATTGCGGATCGCTGCTGGAGCTTAGCTGGGGCGGCAAGGAACCACTGACGCTGGACACCGGAGAGACGCGCAGCTTTGTCGAGGATGGCGATACCTTGACGCTGCGGGGCCACGCGACGGGCAGGGGATATCGCATCGGGTTCGGCGCCTGCACAGGCAGGGTTCTGCCCGCGAAGGCCTAGCGCCGTCCGATCAGGCCGCGCGCGCGGGCAACGGGCGGGCCCGCACCAGGATCACGTGCCCGAGGATCAGTAGCGCCGCCAGGATCAGGCCCAGCCACATCAGCAGCGCGGTTTTCCACAGCACCAGCACCGCCGCCAGCAGCCGCAGCGCCACCGAAACGCGTCTGAGCGGGCCCAGGTCGTGAAACGCCAGGGCCGAGGCGATGAGGTAGAGCGCCAGCACCAGCCGCGCCCCCAGCAGCGACAGCGCGGTCCAGTCGGTCTGGCCTGTGTAGCCCTCGATCAGGACGCGGCGGCCGGTGTCGCTGGTTATGGTCACGGCCTCTTCGATCAGCAGAAGCTCGGGATACCAGGCAAAGACGAAGGGGATGGTGAACATCACGATGCCCACCCGCACGGCGGCAAACCCGGTGCGCATCGGTTCCGCTCCGGTGATCGACGCGGCGGCAAAGGCCGCCACCGCCACCGGCGGCGTGATGGCCGAGGCGACGGCGAAGTAGAAGACGAACATATGCGCGGTGAAAAAGCTGACACCAAGGCTCGACAGCAGCGGCCCCAGCAAAAGTGCGACGTTGACGTAGGCGGGCACCGTCGGCATGCCCATGCCCAGCACGATCGCACACAGCATCGCGCAGGCCAGCGCCAGCATCAGGTAGACGCCGCCGACGATCTGCACCTCGACCCCCAGCACCGACAGGACCGTCGCGGTTTCTAGCCAGGAGGTCACGGCGCGGGTCAACTCTCCGGTCAGGCCGCTTTCGTTGAGGAAGGCCGAGATGATCGAGACCGCGAAGAGCAGCAGGAACAGCCGCGACAGCAGGATGCCGCCCTCGGCCAGCGACACGACGATCTTGCCGGGCCGGGCGCGGGTTTCGGGGTCCAGAAACAGCAGCGGCAGCACGATCGCCACCGCCCACCAGCCCGCCGATACCGCGTCGCCGGTGGAATTGGTCAGCGTCTGCGTGACAAAGGCGGGCAGGACAGCGGACAGCCAGCCGCTGCTCATGGCGTCCTTGTTGCCCAGCAGCAAAAGCAGGATTGTCAGGATCGGCACCGCAATGATCGTCAGGTTCAGCCAGTCCTGTCGGTCCATGATCAGATCGTCCGGGATCACGCGCATCGCCTCGACCCGTTCCTTGCGGGCCTGAAAAACCACCGCCAGAAAGATCGAAAAGAAAAAGAACATCGCGGGCAGAAAGGCCGCGGTGATGACCTTGGTATAGGGCACGGCGGTCAGCGCCACGAGGACAAAGGCCGCAACCCCCATCACCGGCGGCATGATCTGCCCGCCCGAGGACGCCGCCGCCTCGACCCCGCCCGCGAACTGCGGCGAGAACCCGGTGCGGCGCATCATCGGGATCGTCAGCCGCCCGGTCGATAGCACGTTGGTGACAGGCCCGCCGGTGATCGTGCCGAACATCGCCGACGACACGATGGCGGCATGCGCGGGCCCGCCCCGCAGGCGCCGGGTCAGGCGCACCGCAAGCTTGATCAGCGACACACCCCCGGCTGACGTGCCGAACAGCGCACCCAGGATCACGTAGGGAAAGACCTGGTTGACGATGATGTCCATGAACCGGCCCATGAACCCGTCGGGCGTGACAAAGACGTTGGTGGCCTTCTGGATCGCCGCGGCCTGCACGTCGCCGCCATCGGCCCCGAGCTTGGTCAGCAGGAAGTTGTTGTCCGACAGGTCGAACATCCAGATCAGCGTGGTGCCGACGGTGTAAAGCACAACGACACTGGCCACAGCCACCAGCGGCAGCCCCCAGACCCGGACGTTGTAGACAAAGAAGAGCGCGATTATGGTAAAGAGCAGCGGGATGATCCAGATGCCGAACCGCGCCTGGCAGGCGGGCACTTCGGCTTCGAACGACATGCCCGGGATGACGCCCGCCGACCGCTCTGCCGCGTCCTGGATCAGGCGCGCGCGTTCGCCGGTGATCTGGTCGATCAGGCAGATCGAATCGATCTCGACCAGGAACCCGGCAGCTGCCAGAACCGCGGCGATGATCAGCCCCGCATCCATCGCGAGGCCCAGCCACCTGAGTTGCGGTTTCTCGACCCGCCAGGCCCGGAACACGCTGGCATCAAGCGCCACGATCACCATCATCACCACAAAGACCGCCGGGTAGAAGTATTCCGACGGAAAGCCCGACACCCGGAAGAACGGGCGCCCGGTAAGGTCGCGGGCCAGATCCTGCAGGCCCGGGATTTCGGGCATGGTGTTGAGCATGCCGACGACCACCAGGACAAAGGCCAGCACGATGGCAAGGCGCTGGCCCGTGCCGCGGGGGGGCGATGTCTGGGTCATGCGAAGGGCCTATACATCGGGGCCGGACAGGGCCGGCCCCGCTTGGGGTGCCGGATCAGGGACGCAGGCAATCGGCGACCGTGTGGCCCGCATCCTCGAACGCGCGGATGGCGCCGGGGTGCATCTTGATCTGCACCGCCCCGCAGGCCCCCTGCGCGGTGCCATCAAGATCGCCAAAGCTCAGCCGGATGAACGGCCCCCGGGGCGATCCGGAGACAAACCGGTCCTCGCCTTCTAGGTAGGCGGTCACGATCCGGTAGACCAGGTCGTCGTCCATCGACGCCGGAACGATCTGCGCGAACGCGGTGGCAAAGCTGTCAAAGGTGTCGTCGTCTGTCACGACCGTGATGTCGTTGCCCGCATAGGCGGCGCGAAACTCCTCGACCGGAACGGAATAGGCGGCATGGCCGGGCGCCGCGAGGATCTGCTGGCCCAGTTCGCTGGCCAGAAGGTCGGAAGGCACGTCGTGCAACGTGATGCCGCCCGCCGCCGCGATGGCGATTTCGCGGCCCGACGGCAGGCCTTCGGGAATGGTCCAGGCATCTACCGCGCCACTGGTGATGGTCGACACGGTGTCGGGCCAGGGCGTCTGGACCCCCTCGTACCCCTGACCGTCCTGAAGGCCCGACAGCAACTGGATCATCGCCCGACCGGAGGTGAGCGCCGCACCCCGCGGCGGGCCGTTCCAGATCCGCAATCCGGACATGTCGCGGATATCCGCGACCGGGTTATTATTGTAATAGCCAAGGATCTGCGCCGAGCCTGCGTTGAAGAAAAGCGCGCGGAGGTTGCCCGCCAGCTCTGCCCCTTTCTCGGGCCCGACGCCGCTGTAGGGCCCAATGCCACGCGACAGAAGGAACGGCAGGATCAGCGGCGCGGGCGCCATGTCAAGCTGCCCCTCGGCCACCGCCTGCACCGAATTGGTCAGCGTCGCGCCTTCGGTGATCTGCAGCGTGGCAACGCCCGCACTTTCGAGAATCGCCGCCAGCGTGCTGTCAATGTAATGCGGGGTGGACCCGGGCGTGGTGGTTTCCGCCGTCAGCGTCGCCTGCGCGGCCAGGGGCAGCGGGGCCAGCGCAAAGGTCGCGGCCAGTATCGTTTGTTTGATCATCCTATCCTCCCAAAACCGGCGCCTTCCTCCAAAGCCGCCGCGCGCCGGTCAGGCGCCTCTTCCCGAGGGTTGCAAAAAATATATGACTTGTCACGTATTATCTTTCGGTCTTTAGTGACGGCAGGAGGAGCCCATGACCGCAGAGCCAAGGATCGACCCTGATCGCATCAATCGCCGCCGCAGGCGCGAGGACACGAACGTGTTCTCACGTCTGCCCGCCGTCTATGCGGCGTCGCGCCGTCAGGGGCAGCAGTTCCTGAAATTCGGGGGCGGGCTGTCGATCGTGGAATGGCGGACCCTGTGGGACCTGCACGAGGCGGGGCCGATGACGATCCGCGATCTGGCCGCGATCCAGCGCACCGACCATTCGCTGCTCAGCCGGGCGTTGCCGGCCATGCGCGAACGCGGGCTGGTCACCGTCGAACGCGGGCAGGGCGACGCGCGGCGGATGATCGTCGACCTGACCGACAGGGGCCGCGCCGCCTATGCCCGCGCCGCCCCGATCATGGCGCGGCGCCGCCGCGCCCTGCGCGACGTGCTGAGCGAGGAGGAGATCACGCTTTTCGCGGGTCTTCTGGACCGGCTCGAGACGTTTCTGCACATCCCCGCGCAGGACATCCTGAGCACGGAGGAGGCCAAATGACCGACCGCCCGAACGTCCTCTGGATCATGGCCGATCAACTGCGGTTCGACTATCTGAGCTGCTACGGCCACCCGCATCTTCACACGCCGCATATCGATGCACTGGCGCAGCGCGGGGTGCGCTTCACCAATGCCTATGTGCAGTCGCCGGTCTGCGGCCCGTCGCGCATGTCCGCCTACACCGGCCGCTATGTGCGCAGCCACGGGTCGACCTGGAACGGCATGCCCCTGCGAGTGGGTGAACCGACGCTGGGCGATCACCTGCGCGAGGTTGGTGCCCGCGCCGTTCTGGTTGGCAAGACCCACATGACCGCGGATGCCGACGGCATGGCGTGGCTCGGCATCGATCCATCCAGCGAAATCGGCGTCCGGGTCTCGGAATGCGGGTTCGAACCGTTCGAGCGGGACGACGGCCTGCATCCCGACAGCGCGCGGCAGAACTGGTCGGCCTATGACGACTACCTGGTGGCGCATGGCTTTGCCTCGGACAACCCGTGGGAGGATTTCGCCAATTCCGGCCTCGACCCCGATGGCGCATTGCTGTCCGCCTGGCTTCTCAAGAACTCTCGCCTCGCCGCCAACGTGCCCGAAGAGCATTCGGAAACCGCCTACATGACCAACCGCGCCATCGACTTCATGTCGGGGGTGCAGGCCGACGGGCGGCCCTGGGTCTGCCATCTGTCCTATATCAAGCCGCACTGGCCCTACATCGTGCCCGCGCCCTATCACGACATGTACGACGCGTCGCACATCGTGCCGCCCATCCGGTCGGATGCCGAGCGTACGACCGATCACCCGCTGCTGTGGGCCTACCTGGATGCCCGCGTCTGTCGCAGCTTTTCCCGGGATCACGTGCGCGAACACGTCATCCCTGCCTACATGGGGCTGATCAAGCAGCTTGACGACAATCTGGGGCGGCTCTTTGCCTGGATGGACGAAAGCGGGCTGAGCCGGAACACCATCATCGCCTTCACCTCGGATCACGGCGACTACATGGGCGACCACTGGATGGGCGACAAGGATTTCTATCATGAAACGGCGGTCAAGGTGCCGTTGATCATCGCCGATCCGCGGCCCGGGGCCGATGCCACCCGGGGACAGGTCTCGGATGCCCTGGTCGAGATGATCGACCTTGCGCCCACCTTCATGTCTGCACTGGGCTGCCCTGCCAAACCGCACGTGATCGAAGGCCGCGACCTGACGCCGATATTGCATGGGACGGGCGGGTTTTCGCGCAACTACGTCATAAGCCAGCACGATTACCACTGGTCCGAAATGGCCCGCAGCCTGGACCAGCCACAAGAACACGCGCACACCACGATGATCTTTGACGGGCGTTGGAAATATATCCGCTGCGAAGGGTTTCGTCCCGTGATGTTCGACCTGGACACCGACCCCGACGAACTGGTCGACATTGGCGCGTCGACGGCGGAGGAACACATCGCCGTGCGCCAAAGGATGGACGCCGCGCTGCTGGACTGGGCCACACGCCACCACACCCGTATCACCGCGACCCCGGCGGTTCTGGCACGGCAGAAGATGGCGGCCGAAGGCGGAATCCTCATCGGCTTCTGGGACGAGCGGGAATACGAGGAGACGGTCGGCAAACCCTTTGCGTCGCTACAACCCGTCGGAAAGCCCTGACGGGCCCGCGGATCATTTCGCTTGGAGAAGATAGTTACACAGGATAACAGTGTACTCGGGTAACAAAATCCGGGACCACTTCGATGATGCCTTTCACAGCGCCGACCGACGACATCCTATTCTCGCTGCGTGATGTGGCCGGGGCGGCCGATCTGGCGGAGTGGGACGACGAACTGGCCACCGATATCCTGTCGGCCTTCGCGGCCTTTGCCGAGGGTGAGATCGCGCCGCTGGACGCCATCGGCGACCGGCAGGGCTGCCGCCTGGAAAATGGCCGTGTGCGCATGCCAGACGGCTTTGCGCAGGCCTACGCCCAGCTGGCGGAAATGGGCTGGCAGGGGCTGACCGCGCCCGAGGATCACGGCGGGATGGGGCAGGGCCCCCTGATCGCCGCCATGGTGTCCGAGGTGTTCGCCGGGGCGAACCATGCGATGCAGATGGTCTGCAATCTCGTGCCCGGCGCGATCACGACTCTGCGCCGCTTTGGCACCGCTGCGCAACAGCAGGAATGGGTGCCGAAACTGGCCAGCGGCGCGGCGCTGTCGACCATGTGCCTGACCGAGGCCGTCGCGGGGTCCGATCTGTCAAAGGTGCGAACGCGCGCCGTGCCGCAGGGCGACGGATGGATGATCAGCGGCGAAAAGATCTTCATCTCCGGCGGTGATCAGGACCTGTCTGACGACATCCTGCATCTCGTTCTGGCCCGCAGCGGTTCGGCCGAGGAGGGGATCAAGGGCCTGTCGCTTTTCCTGACGTCGAAGCGGGCGGCAGGATCGGCGATCAAGGTCACGCGGATCGAGGAAAAGCTGGGCCTGCACGCCTCTCCGACCTGCCAGATGGCGTTTGATGCGGCCCCAGCAGAGCTTGTCGGAACCGAGGGGCAGGGGCTGAAGGCGATGTTCACGCTGATGAACCACGCCCGGCTCGATGTCGCATTCCAGGGGGTCGCGCATGCGTCCCGCGCGCAGGCCATCGCCGCCGCCTACGCGGCAGAGCGCAGGCAGGGCCGCACCGCCGACGGCGCGGAGGCTGTGCTGGCGGATCATCCGGATGTGCAGCGGATGCTGACCGAACAGCGCTGCCTCGCGCTGGGCGCGCGCGGCATGGCGCATGTCACCCTGGTGGAAATGGTGCGCGGCATCGGGCCCGAACTGGTCGATTTCCTGACACCTGTCTGCAAGGTCTTTTGCACCGAGGCCGGGATTCGAGCCGCCGATCTGGGCATCCAGGTGCTTGGCGGCTACGGCTACCTGACCGAATACCGGGTCAGCCAGACCTGGCGCGACGCCCGCATCACCTCGATCTACGAAGGGGCGAACGGTATCCATGCCCTGGCCACCGCGACGCGCGGGCTTCGGGTGGCGGACGGTGCGGGTGCGGATGCCTTCGATGCGCTGATCGGGCGGCTGACCGACGATGCCAGGGTTCTGGAGCTGCGCGAAAGGTGGCGTATGGCCCGCGCCGCGGTACTGGCAACCGACAGCCCCGCGAAATACGCGCATGGCTTCATGGAACTGACGGGCACGGTTTTCTACCGCGCGGTATGGTCCCGCATCGCCCAGGTCGGGGCCACTGAAAGCTTTAGGGAACTGGCCGAGCACGTGATCGCCCCCGGACCGGACTGGAGCAGCGCCGCCGCCTAATGGGGGATGCAGAAAGGTTGAAACGCGCGCGAGCAGCCTGAAGAGGATTTTGCGCAACCAGGTGAGAAGCCGCGCCATTGCAGTCGCGCGCGGATGCGATCAGGTGTTTCAGCTCTGCGCTTTATGCCAGCCAAATTCGCACGCCACACCGGCTATGCACCAAGCTCAGCCAAATCGCAGCCGCGTGGGGGCGCGACTGCAATGGCGCGGCGGCCTTCGGCCTTGATTCCGCGCCGGGTTCATGGATCGTACGTCCGCTCAGGGCCGTTTCAAGCCTATCGCATCACGCTTTAGCGCAGCGCGTAAAGCTCCATCTGGACGCTGCTTTGATTGCGCGCGCCGGTCCCTACGAAGAGAGTTTTGTTGACCCAGTCGTAACGCGCATCGCCGGTTTCCAGCCTTGCCTGGGTGCGCATGTAATAGCTTGCGGGGTCCACCGGTTCGCCCCGGGCAATCGCCTCGATCACCTCTTTCGGACCGTGCCGGTACCCGTAATTGACGATCTCGATCGTCGCGCCGTCGTCGGTTTCCATGGCATATCGGGTGTCGAGTTCGGCCAGACCGTTGGCGAATATCGTCTGCCAGTCCGCGCCGACATTCAGGATGCGGCCCGACAGTTCGGGGCCTGTGACGGTGCCGCCGATGATCGGAATGATCCGCCGCTGACCGGCGCGACCGTCCCCCATCGGCCGGATCGGGCCAAGCTCCACCATCAGGGTCGCGACATGATCCAGCGTCGGTTCGAGAAGGTGCATCGTCGGACTCCAGTAATTGTTTACTTGGTTAACAATCTGGCGTAGTCTTTCCGCAAAAGCAAGCAGGGAGGGCTGGTATGGCCGCGCAGCGGAAGATCCCGACGCCATCGGATGACGAGCAGAGGGCCGGGGCCGATCTTGAGGATCTGGTCGGCTACAACCTCAAACGCGCCTATGTCATCGTCAGCGCGGACTTCCGGCGGACGCTCGGGATGGACGGCTTTGGCCCGCGGGTCTTTTCGGCGCTGTCGCTGGTCGTGCAATATCCCAACATCACCCAAAGCGAACTGGCGCGGATGCTGGGCATCGAACGGTCGGGCCTTGTGGCGATCATCGACGAACTGGAAGGCCGCAAATTGCTCAAGCGGATCCCGGTGCCGCGTGACAGGCGGGTGCAGGCCCTGATCCCGACCGACGAAGGCCGTGCCGCCTATGCGCGGGCCCGAGATGCAGTGCGCGCCCACGAGGCAGCGCTTCTGTCGGATCTCACAGCCGAGGAACGCGAAACCTTGCTGACGCTCTTGCGCAAGATCAGGCAGACGGAGGACTAAGCATGCAGGACTGGACAGGCCACGCCGCCATTGTGACGGGCGGGGCATCGGGCCTTGGCGCCGCAACCGCGCTCAGGCTCGCGGACAGCGGGATGAAGGTCACCATTTTCGACCGCGACGCAGACAAGGGCAAGGCCCATGCCAACCGGATCGGCGGGCGGTTCGCCGCCGTCGACGTGTCCGAGCCCGCATCGGTCGCGGCGGGGATCGACGCGGCAGAGGCAGCGCATGGCACGCCGCGCGTGCTGGTCAACTGCGCCGGCATCGGCGAGGCGGCCAAAACCGTGTCACGCGGGGAGCCGCATGACTTCGCGCTGTTCGACCGTACCCTGCGCGTCAACCTTCTGGGCAGTTTCAACTGCGCCTCGCAGGTGGCGGCGCGGATGGTCGCCGCCGATCCGGTGGATGCCGACGGCGGGCGCGGCGTGATCGTCAACACCGCCTCGGTCGCGGCCTTCGACGGACAGATCGGTCAGATCGCCTATGCCGCGTCCAAGGGCGGGATCGTCGGGATGACCCTGCCGATGGCGCGCGACCTTGCCGACAAGGGCGTGCGGGTCTGCACCATCGCGCCGGGCCTTTTCCTCACCCCGCTGCTGCAATCGCTGCCCGAGGATGTTCAGGCCTCGCTCGGGGCGCAGGTGCCGTTTCCGTCGCGCCTGGGCAACCCCGAGGAATACGCCGAAATGGTGCATCACATCACATGCAATTCCATGCTCAACGGCGAGGTGATCCGCCTTGACGGGGCGATACGGATGGCCCCCCGCTAGGGCGGGGTCAGGGAGGATGACATGAACATCGAAGCGCCAGGCGTGGCGTCGGATTTCTGGGACCCGGAATTCGAGTACGAGCACCGCGACGACGGCACGATCCTGATGCGGCAGAAGGGGGCGTTGCCGGATCATCTGCCGACGCTGGCGGATTACCTGGACAAATGGGCCGACGCGACCCCCGAGCAGACCTGGCTCGCCCGTCGCGGGGCCGACGGCGCGTGGATCGGCCTGACCTATGGCGCGGCTCGCGAGCAGGCCCGCCGCATCGGCGCGGCGCTGCTGGCGATGGGGCTGGGGCCGGACCGACCGCTGCTGATCCTGTCGGGCAATTCGCTGGAACACGCGATGCTGGGGGCGGCGTGTTTCTACACCGGCATTCCATACGCGCCGGTGTCGCCCGCCTATTCGCTGGTGTCCAAGGATCATGCCAAGCTCAGGGAGATCGCGCAAACCCTGACCCCCGGCGCGCTTTTCGTCGAGGATGGACAGGCCTATGCCGCCGCACTGGATGCCATCAAGGCGACAGGCCGCAAGGTGATCGCCCTGGACAACCCGGGCGTGGATGCGGTGAGCTATCAATCGCTTCTGGACACCGACCCCGCCCCAGCGGACGCGGCGCGCAAGGGCATCGGCCCCGATACGGTGGTGAAATACCTCTTCACCTCCGGTTCGACCGGGTCGCCCAAGGCGGTGATCAACACCAACCGGATGATCTGCACGATGGAGGCGATGGTGCGCGACTGCTATCGCTTTTTGCAGCACACGCCGCCTGTCGTTCTGGACTGGGCGCCGTGGAACCACACGGCAGCAGGCAACAAGGTCTTCTTTCTCGTGATGACCAACGGTGGCACCTATTACATCGACGACGGCAAGCCCGCGCCGGGCAAGATCGACGAAACGATCCGCAACCTGCATGACGTGTCCTGCACCTGGTACTTCAACGTGCCCGTTGGATGGGATCGGCTGGTCGAGGAGTTGGAGCGTGACGAGGCTTTGGCCAAGACGTTCTTTGCCCGGTTGTCGATGATGTTCTACGCGGGTGCCGGCATGGCCCAGCATACCTGGGACCGCCTGCGCGCCATCGGGCGCAAGACCACGGGTCATGAGGTGCTTTTGTCGACCAGCCTGGGGTCCACCGAAACCGCGCCCTTCGCGCTGTCTTGCACGCAAGTGCAGGAAAAATCCGGCAACATCGGCGTGCCTGCCAAGGGACTGACGATGAAGCTGGTGCCCAACGGCGGCAAGCTGGAATTGCGGCTGAAGGGTCCCAGCATCACGCCGGGCTATTTCAAGGAGCCTTCCAAGACCGCAGAGGCCTTTGACGAAGAAGGCTATTACAAGATGGGCGATGCGCTGCGCCCCGCCGATCCGGAGGATTTCTCCAAAGGGTTCTTTTTTGACGGGCGGGTGGCCGAGAATTTCAAGCTCGGCACCGGCACGTGGGTCGCGGTGGGCGCTGTGCGCGCGGCCTTGGTCGACGCGATGGACGGGCTGGTGCGCGACGCCGTCATCGTCGGAGAGGATCAGAAGCAGCTGGGCGCGCTCTTGCTGCTGTCGGACCGTGCGCAAGAGATGGACGCCGACGCTCGCCACGCGGCGCTGACTGAAAAGCTCGGTGCGGCGGCGAAGGCGTCCACCGGCTCAGCCTCCTGCGTGCGGCGGGCCGTGGTGCTGGACCGGGAGCCCAGTTTCGACCGGGGCGAAATCACCGAAAAGGGATCGCTGAACCAGCGCGCCATGCGGGGCAGTCATGCCGATCTGATCGCGCGGATGTATGCGGAGGAGGGCGCGGTGCTGAAAGCCTGAGCGGCCGCGCCGCGCGCCCCGTCACAAGGCGTCGATCACCCAGACCAGCCAAAGCGTGATCGCCGGGAACGCCGCGAGGATCACCACGCGCACCATGTCGGTCAGCACGAAAGGCAGTGCGCCCTTGTAGGTCTGGCCGATGGGCGTGTGCTTGTCCATCGAGTTGATGATGAACAGGTTCATGCCCACAGGTGGCGTGATCAACCCGACCTCGACCACGATCAGCACCAGAATGCCGAACCACAGGCCGAAATCGCTAGCGCTCATCCCGAAGTCGAGGACTGACATGATCGGAAAGATGATCGGCACGGTCAGCAGCACCATCGACAGGCTGTCCATGACGCAGCCGAAGATCAGGTACATGATCAGGACGATGGTCAGCACGAACCACGGCGAAAAGCCCTGTTCGCCCACCCAGACGGATGCATTCTGCGGCAGTTGCGTCAGCGACAGGAAGTTGTTGTAGATGCCCGCGCCCAGGATGATCAGAAAGATCATCCCGGTGGCCGAGGCGGTGGACAGAATGGATTCGCGCAGGCGGTGCCAATTCATCTGCCCCGCGGCAAGTGCCGCGATGCCGGTTCCCGCGGCACCCACGGCGGCGGCCTCTGTCGGCGTGAAGATGCCCGCATAGATGCCGCCGACGACAACGATGAAGATCGTTAGGACAGGCCAGACCTTGCCGAGCGCCTTCATCCGCTCGCTCCAAGGCGCGCGGTCCTTGACCGCGGCGCTATTGGGCGACCAGTGCACCCAGACCGAGATCGCGATCATGTAGCCGATGGCGGCCAGGATGCCGGGAATCAGCGCCGCGACGAACAGCTTTTCGATGTTCTGTTCGGCGAGGATCGCATAGATCACCAGGATCACCGAAGGCGGGATCAGAATGCCCAGCGTGCCGCCCGCCGCCAGCGCACCGGTAGCGAGCGATCCGGGATAGCCATAGCGTTTCAGCTCGGGCAGGGCGACCTGCCCCATGGTGGCGGCGGTGGCCAGCGACGATCCGCAGATCGCCCCGAACCCTGCACAGGCCCCGACGGCGGACATGGCGACGCCGCCCTTGCGGTGGCCCAGAAAGCTTTCCGCCGCGCGGAAGAGCGCCGCCGACATCCCCGACAGCGTCGCGAATTGGCCCATCAGCAGGAATAGCGGGATGATCGAGAACGAGTAGTTCGAGAAGGTGCCGTAGGTCAGCGTCTTGAGTTGGTTCAGCGTCATCATCGGGTTGCCGATGACAAGCCAGGTACCGCCGACCCCGACGCCGATCATCGCAAGCGCAATGGGCATCCGCAGGAAGACCAGCACCAGAAGGGCCGGAAACGACCAGATCGCCAGTTCGATATTGGTCATGTCGGCTCACCCACCGTGCCGCGGCCCAGCAACCGGCGGGCCGAACGCAGAATGCAGAACGCCGCGACGACGACGAACGCCACGCATCCCACAAGGCTGAGCGCATAGCCCTGCCAGACCGGGATCTGCGCGATCAGCGTGGTTTCGCCGTAGGATTTCTTGTCGAGCATGCCCAGATACAGCCGGTAGCTGCCGACCAGAGCGGCGACGAACATCGCGACGTTGAACAGCAGGTCGAGGCCAAGGTTCACCGCGTTGGGCAGGGCAGTCTGAAAGAGGTCGACCCGGGCATGCGCCTCGCGGTACTGGGTCAGCGGCAGAAAGCCGAAGACCGCCGCCGCCATGCCGATTTCGGTGATGTCGTAGATGCCCCGGATCGGACCCAGCCCGATGTTGAGCGGCACCAAAGCCCGACCGATGATCGACACGCAGGTCAGCACGACAATGCCCAGCAGGACAAACCCGCTGGCCAGGGCCAGCAGGATCGCGATGCGTTCGGCGATACGGTTCAGGTGGCGGTACACTTGGGGCGTCCTCGTTCCCAAAGGCAAGACGGGCAGCGGCAGCCGCCCGTCCAAATCGCGGGGCGCGCTTAGCCGCCGTGCTTATTGATCAGCGCCTTGGCTTCTTCGATCAGCGCGGCCCCGTCGATGCCCTTGCCATCCATGTCGGCGATCCAGCGGTCGATGACGGGCTGTGACGCCTCTTTCCAGCGCGCGACCTCGGACTCGTCCAGGGTGATGATGCTGTTGCCCGCATCCACGGCGATCTGCCGCGCGGGCGCGTCCATGTCCCACATCACCTGCGACGCGAAGGCCGACAGTTTCTCGCCGGATTCCGCGTCGATGATGGCGCGCAGATCGTCCGGAAGCGCGTCGTACTTGGCCCGGTTCATCACCAGAACGATCGCCGCGGTATAAAGCGATTCCGCGCCCGAGAATTCGGTGTGGTTGCTGACCAGTTCGGACAGCCGGATGGCGGTCGTCACCTCCCACGGGATCACCGTGCCTTTGACAACACCCTTCGATATCGCCTCGGGGATCGCGGGCAGCGGCATGCCGACAGGCTCTGCCCCCAGTTCCGACAGCAGGTCGTTGATGATGCGGGTCGGGCCGCGCAGTGTCAGACCCTTCATGTCCTCGAGCGTGTTCACGCCGTTTTCCGTGTGGATGACCCCGGGGCCGTGCACCCAGGCGCCCAGCACCTTGACATCGCTGTATTCGTTGCTCTGGAAATCCTTCTCGACCATCTCCCAATAGGCCTTGGCGGTGGCCACGGGGTTGGTCATCATGAAGGGCAGTTCGAAAACTTCGGTACGCGGAAAACGCCCGGGGGTGTAGCCGACCACGGTCATCGACAGATCGACCACGCCGTCGCGGGCCTGGTCCATCAGTTCGGGCGGGCGTCCGCCCAGCGACATGGCGTCGAAATGGTCGATCTTGATCCGCCCGCCCGAGGCCGCGGCGACATTCTCGCCCCAGGGCTTGAGGATCATCGCGGGCACAGGCGCAGGCGGCGGCAGGAACTGGTGCAGCCGCAACGTGACTTCTTGCGCCTTGGCGATGCTTGGCACGGCAAGTGCGGCGGCGGCCCCGGCTGTCGTCTTGATGAACTCTCTTCTTTTCATGGTGTGACCTCCCTAGATTCCCATGATGTGTTCTGTCGTCGTGTCCCGCGGTCGATCTGTCGCGACCTTTCAGCGGAATTTAGGCTCCCGTTTCTCAAGAAAGGCACGCAGTCCTTCCTTGGCGCCATCGGACGTCTGGCACATGGCCGCCGCCAGACTTTCGGTGAACAGCCCGTCGGATCGTGACATATCGCCGATCCGAGAGATAGCGTTGATCATCAGGTAGTTGGAAAACGGCGCATTGTCCGCGATCCGGCGTGCCAGCGTCCGGGCCAGCGCCAGCCCCTCGCCCGCCTCAGTCGTGTAGTGGGCAAGGCCCAGGCGCAGCCCGTCCTCGGCCCCGTAGTTCCGCCCGGTCAGCATCATTTCCCGCATCCGGTCGGCGCCGATCAGTCGTCCGACGCGCACCGTGGCACCGCCGCCGACAAAGATGCCGCGCCGCCCCTCGGGCAGCTGGAACCGCACGTCGGGCTCGGCGATGCGCACATGGGTCGAGGCGGCAATTTCAAGCCCGCCACCTATGACGGCACCCGTCAGGACCGAGATGACGGGCAGGCCGCCGAATTCGATCAGCTCCGACACCCGGTGCCAGTTGCGCGAATGATAAACGCCGTCCACCGGCGGGCGATGTTCGTGTTCCGCCAGATCAAGGCCCGAGCAGAAATGCCCGCCCTCGCCGCGCAGGATCACCGCGTTGACGCCGTCGGGCGGGTTGGAAAAGAACCGGTCCAGATCGTCCACCAACGCATCGTTCATGGCGTTGCGCTTTTCGGGGCGGTCAAAGATCAGGGTGGCGATGTCGCCGTCGATTTCGACGCGCGTCGCCGTGCTGGCCTGGGTTGCCCCGTCGGTCATGGTCGTTGATCCCCTCAGCGGTTCCTGCTTTTTGTTGTATAGGTAAACAGTTTTAATGTATAGCATTCTTTGAAGGACACGGATCGCAGCCGAAAGGGGCGTCGCAATGGTCGACTTTAGCGCGGTGAAAGCCATTGATTTTCACACCCATGCGGAAGAACCGTGCAAGCACGACCGCAGCGATGGGTACAATGAATTCCAGGCCGGCATGGCCGCCTATTTCAAGAATCCGGCGGGCGTCGACGGCATGCTGCCCACGGTGCAGGACACCGCGGCCTACTACCGCGAACGCAACATCGCCGCGGTGATCTTTCCCGTCGATGCCGAGCGCGAGACCGGCTTTCGCCGCTATTCCAACGAAGAGGTGGCGCAGATCTGTGCCGAGAATGACGACATCCTGATCCCCTTCGCCTCGATCGATCCGCACAAGGGGCGGGCAGGCGCGCGCGAGGTGCGTCGTCTGGTGCGCGATTTCGGCGTGCGCGGGTTCAAGTTTCATCCGACCATGCAGGGCTTTTTCCCCAATGACCGGGAGGCGTGCTACACCGTGCTCGAAGCCTGTGCCGAAGAGGGGGTGATCACGCTCTTTCACACCGGGCAGACCGGCGTCGGGTCGGGCATGCGCGGCGGCATGGGGATGCGGCTCAAGTATTCCAACCCGATGCATCTGGATGATGTCGCGGTGGATTTCCCGGATATGAAGATCGTTCTCGCGCATCCCGGCTTTCCCTGGACCGAGGAAGGTCTGGCCGTGGCGCAGCACAAGCCCAACGTCTATGTCGACATGTCCGGCTGGTCGCCGAAATACTTTCCCGACATCTTCGTCAAATACGCCAACTCGATCCTGAAGAAAAAGATGCTCTTCGGGTCGGACTGGCCCGCGATCACGCCGGACCGCTGGCTGGCCGATTTCGACGCCGCCCCCTTCAAGGACGAGGTGCGCCCGCTGATCCTGAAGGAAAACGCGCTGCGCCTGCTGGGCGAGGCCTAGCCCGATGTGCCGGGCTGGACTTGCGGGAGAGGCAGACAGTTTTGCCAGCCAGTGATACGTTTTGACCGGGTCAGGTATAGGGCCCGAATTACCATGACCGGAGGTTTCCATGCCAACGCCCGCCCCCATCGACGATACGATCACGCTGGACCAGCTGGATCGCGATCCGTTCCCGATCTATCGCCGCCTGCGGGCCGAAACACCCGTCGTGCAGGTCAAGGCTGCCGGGCGGACCTTTCTGACCAAGGCCGCCGACACGAAATACGTGAAGGACAATCCCGAGCTGTTCAGCTCGGACGATCCCAACACGCCGATGAAACGCGCCTTTGGCGCGCATACGCTGATGCGCAAGGATGGCGCTGCGCATCTGCGCGAACGCATGGCGATGGCCCCCGCCTTCAGCCCCAAGGTGATCCAGACGGAATGGATGCCGCGCTATCAGAAGATCGCCGAAGACTATGTCGCGCGCCTGCCGCGGGGCGAGGTTGTCGACCTCTTCGCCATCCTGTCGGGCGCCTACGCCGCGCGCGGGCTTGCGATCCTGCTGGGGATGGAAGAGGCCAGCGACGAGGACATGATGGAATGGTCGCAGGCGCTGATCGAGGGGGCCGGGAATTTTGGCTGGCGCGATGCGCCGTTCGAACGGGCGGATCGGACCAATGCCGCCGTCAATGCGGTTCTCGACGGGGCGAAGGCTCGGCATCTGGCCGATCCGAACCCTTCGGCCTTCTCAGTCATGCTCAACGCCGACGACCCGATTCCCGAATCGCAGATCTACGCCAACATCAAGATCGCCATCGGCGGCGGCATCAACGAACCGCGCGACGCGCTCAATACCACGCTCTACGGGCTGCTGACCAACCCCGATCAGCTGGCCGAGGTGAAGAAGAACGGCGATTGGGTCAAGGCGTTCGAGGAAGGCGTGCGCTGGGTCGCGCCGATTTCCGCCTCCTCCCGCCTCGTGACCGAGGACACCGAGATCCGCGGTTACGCCATCCCCAAGGGCGACACGGTGATGACCATCCAGGCCAGCGCCAACCGCGACGAAGAGGTGGTGGAAAACGGCGAGACCTTCGACGTCTACCGGTCCGATTGTCACCACCAGTCCTTTGGCAACGGGCCGCATTTCTGCCAGGGCACCCATGTGGCCCGGCGGGCGGTCGGGCATATCATGCTGCCGACCCTTTTTGACCGCTTTCCCGATATGACGATCCCCGACACCGACGCGGTGATCTGGCGCGGCTTCGGTTTTCGGGGGCCGATCCAGATTCCGGTTCTGCTGCAATAGCGCAGACGAAATTGGTGGTGGGCCGAAGAACAGGGGGGCGCAGGTGACGCAGGACAAGGTATTGATCGCCGGGGGCGGGATCGGCGGGCTGACGCTGGCGCTGACCCTGCACCAGATCGGCGTGCCCTTCACCGTTTTCGAAAGCGCGCGCGACATGCGGCCCATCGGTGTTGGCATCAACCTGCAACCCAACGCGGTGCGCGAGCTTTTCGATCTGGGCCTGAGCTCAGAGCATCTGGACAGCGTCGGCGTGCCTGCCCGGGAATGGGCGCTGGTGGGGCTGAACGGGCGCGAGGTCTATGCCGAACCGCGCGGTCTGGATGCCGGTTACAACTGGCCGCAATACGCGGCCCACCGGGGCGCGTTTCACATGCTGCTTTACCGCACGCTGGTCGAACGGGCCGGGGCCGACGTGATCCGGCTGGGTGCCAGGGTGACCGGGTTCGCGCAGGACGACACCGGCGTGACGGCCACGGTCGCGCTGGCCGATGGAACGACCGACACGGTGCGCGGTGGGCTTTTGATCGGGGCTGACGGCATCCATTCGGCCATTCGTGCGCAGATGTACCCCGACCAGCCGCCGATCCACTGGGGCGGTGCGATCATGTGGCGCGGGACGGTCCGGGCGCGGCCGCTGCGCACCGAAAGCTCCTTCATCGGGTTGGGCACCCATCGGCACCGGATGGTGATCTATCCGATTTCGGCGCCTGACCCCGATGGCACCTGCCTGGTCAACTGGATCGCCGAGGTCACGGTCGACAATGCCGACGGCTGGCAGCAGGCCGGGTGGTTCCGACCGGTCGAGGTGGATCACTTCATCCACCATTTCGAACAGTTCCGATACGACTGGCTGGATGTGCCTGCGATGCTGCGTGCCGCCGATTGCGCTTATGAAAACCCGATGATCGACCGCGACCCGATTCCGTCCTGGGTGCAGGGTCGCGTGGGTCTGATGGGGGACGCCGCGCATGCGATGTATCCCACCGGATCGAACGGGGCGAGCCAGGCCATCGTCGATGCCCGCGTGATCGGCGCGCGTATGATCGACCACGGCGTGACCGATGCGGCGCTCGCGGCCTATGACAGGCAGCTGTGCGAACCGGTGTCGGCGCTGGTGCTGCGCAATCGCGGTGCCGGTCCGTTCGGCCTGCTCAACCTGCTTGATGACCGCTGCGGCGGACTGTTCGACGATATCGACGCGGTGATCCCCGCCGCCGAACGGGCCGAGTTCATGGCCAAGTACAAGGCGGCGGCGGGGCTAGCGATAGACCACCTGAACAGCGCCGCGCCGACCATCCCGAAGGGCGCAAAGGTCGGATAGGGGCCACCGTTCGGTTGGCGCATACCCACTACTGGCGGTGCCGACGGGCTTGACAAGAACCCTGCGAGAGTGCCGAACCGTCAGGCATTCGCGCAAGCGGGAACAAGGGGGAGCAAGGCCATGAACTGGGACGATTTCGAGGCCTGGAGCAAACGGATCGCGACCTGGGGCGCGCGGTATCACAAGACCTTGCGCGACCGCCCTGTGCGGGCCCAGACGGGGCCCGGCCAGATCGCCGCGCAACTCCCCGCGCAACCGCCGGAGGCACCCGAAGACATGGCCGCCATCATGGCCGATTTCGACACCATCGTGATGCCCGGCATGACCCATTGGCAGCACCCCCGCTTTTTCGCCTACTTCCCCGCCAACGCCACGCCGCCGTCGATGCTGGCCGAACAGCTGGTCAACACCGTCGCCGCGCAATGCATGTTGTGGCAGACCTCACCGGCCGCGACAGAGGTTGAGGGGCGGATGATCGACTGGCTGCGACAGGCGCTTGGGCTGGCTGAGGGCTTTACCGGCGTCATTCAGGACAGCGCATCCTCCGCCACCCTGTCTGCGGTGCTGACCATGCGCGAACGGGCCACCGGCCACACCGGCAACCGCGAAGGGTTGTCGGGCAAGGGACACTTGCGGATCTACTGCTCTGACCAGGTGCATTCCTCGATCGATCGCGCCTGCTGGGTTGCGGGGATTGGGCAGGACAATCTGGTGAAGATCGCCGCCTCTGGCCCCCTGCACGGAATGGATGCCGCGGCGCTCGACGCGGCCATCCGCGCCGACATCGCCGCCGGGCACACGCCCGCCGGGATCATCGCCATCACCGGCGGCACCGGCGTCGGGGCCTGCGACGATCTGGAGGCTGTCTTGCAGGTCGCGAGGAGGCACGATCTTTACACGCACCTCGATGCCGCCTGGGCCGGGTCCGCGATGATCTGCCCCGAGTTTCGCGCCCGGTTCTGGGCGGGCGTGGACGGGTTCGACAGCATCGTCTTCAACCCGCACAAGTGGCTGGGCGCGCAGTTCGATTGTTCGGTCCAGTTCCTCCGCGACGCCACGCCGCAGCTCAACACGCTGAAGATCGAACCGGAATATCTGCGTACATCCGGTGCCGCCGTCACCAACTATTCCGAATGGACGATCCCGCTGGGCCGCCGGTTCCGCGCGCTCAAGCTCTGGTTCCTGATCCGGTCCTACGGGCTGGACGGGCTGCGCGCCCGCATCCGAAATCATGTTCTGTGGGCGCAGGAGCTGTGCGAGGCTCTGCGCGCGCTGGACGGGTTCGAGATCGTGACAGAGCCGATCCTGAGCGTATTTTCCTTCCGCTGTCCCGGCGATGACACGATGCAGCAGTGGCTGGTCGATGCGATCAACGATGACGGGCGCATCTACCTGACCCAGGGCGCGTTCGGGGGTCGCAAGGTCATCCGCGTTCAGGTGGGCCAGTTCGACACCACGCGCGCCGACGTCATGACAGTGCATGAAGTCGTGAGCGATATCTGGCAGCGGTTGAGATGAGCGCGCCGGTCAGATGTCGAAAAAGATGGTCTCGTCCGGCCCCTGTAAGTGGATGTCAAAGCGATACGCCCCCTCGCCGACCTTCCTGGCCAGCAAGGTACGCACGCGGTTCTGATGTTCGATCCGAGACAGGATGGGGTCGGCGGCGTTCGCTTCGGGCTCGTCTTCGAAATAGATGCGGGTGTGCAGGCCGATGTTGATGCCGCGCGCGACGATCCAGGCGGTAATATGCGGCGCCTGCATGCGGCCGTCGGGCCAGGGCACGGCGCCCGGTTTGACCGTGTCGAAGCTGAACTCCCCGGTCTCCATATCCCCGGGCGACCGGCCCCACCCGGTGAAATTCGGATCGGCCGCACCGCGGGTTTCGTTGGCGGACGGAAAAAGGCCCGCCGCATCCGGCTGCCAGATTTCGATCATCGCGTCGCGCAGGGCCGTGCCGGTGCCGTCATAGACGGTGCCTCTGACGGTGATTTCCTGCCCCTGCACCGGGCCGGTCTTCATCCGGGTGCCCAAGTCGCCGCCGTATATGTCTATACCGGTGAAATTGGGGGTGCAGCCGATGTGGACGTAGGGCCCTGCGGTCTGGCTCGGGCTTTCGCGCAGGTAATCGAACTTTGGTGCCATGCTCACATCCCCTCCTTGCGGTTCTCGAAATAGGTCTGGCGCCGCCCGCGCAGCACGATGTCGAACCGATAGGCGCGGCTGTCCATCGGCACCGTGCGGTGCATGTCGAGCATGGCAGTCAGCGCGTCGACGGCCTCTTGCGATTTCAGCACGCCGACGATGGGGCAGAGCGCAATGTGCGGGTCGCCTTCGAAATACATCTGGGTGATCAGGCGCTGCGCAAAGCCGTGGCCGAAAACGGAAAAATGGATATGTGCGGGTCGCCAGTCATTCATGCCGTTGGGCCAAGGATAGGGGCCGGGCTGGATCGTGCGGAATTCGTAGGACCCGTCCGGCCCGGTGATCGTGCGCCCGCAGCCGCCGAAATTGGGATCGAGCGCGGCCTGATAGCTTTCCTTCTTGTGGCGGTAGCGACCGCCCGCGTTGGCCTGCCAGAATTCCAGCAGCGCGCCCGGCACTCCGCGCCCCATCTCGTCCAGCACCCGGCCATGCACGATGATCCGCGGGCCAATCGCGCTTTCGCCAGGTTTGGCGTGGTTCAGCAGCAGATCGTTGTCGAGCGGGCCCAGCATCTGTTGCCCGAAGACGGGCGAGGTTTCCTCGGACAGGGTCGTCGGGAAGGACAACAAGGCCGCCTGCGGGCTGCGTTTGACGCTGGTCTTGTAGGCGGGGGTGAGCGCCTCCGGCTGCCAGTCGCGGTCGCGCGGGACAAAGCCGCCGGGTCTGGCCGGGCTGTTGGTCGGGCTCATATCTCTACTCCCATTTCGGCATAGGTCTGTTTGGCCAGCTTGATCGCGTGGTTCGCCTTGGGCACACCCGCGTAGACCGCCACGTGCAGAAACGCCTGCAACACGTCCTGCGGCGTGGCCCCGGTGTTCTGCGTGGCGCGGATGTGCATCGGGATCTCCTCGAAATTTCCCGTCGCGGCCAGCAGCGCCAGCGTCAGCATCGACCGTTCGCGGCGGGAGATCGTGTCGTCGGCCCAAAGCGTGCCCCAGGCCCCTTCGGTAATCAACGTCTGGAACGGGGTGTCGAAGTCGGTCTTCGCGGCCTCGGCCCGGTCTACATGCGCGTCGCCCAGCACCGCGCGCCGGGTGGCCATGCCCTTTTCAAAGCGGTCGGTCATCTCTGGCGGTCCCCCTGCATGATCTCTTCCCCTGTTTACGCAGGCAAAGGCGCTCTGACTATTGATCAATCACCCATAAACGATAACCGTGGCGGTATGAATTGGGAGTCAAACCTGCGCCTGCGCCACATCCGCAGCTTTCTGGAAATCGCCAGAACCGAAAGCGTCTCGCTCGCGGCGGAGCGGATGAACATCACCCAGCCCGCCCTGTCGCGCAGCCTGAGGGAGCTGGAAGAGATGCTGGGCCAGCGCCTTTTCGACCAGGTCGGGCGGGGTTTGCGCCTGAACGAGGCCGGGCGGGTCTTTCAGCGTCACGCCGCCGCGTCGATGACCGAACTGATGCGCGCGCATGACCGGATCACGTCGCGCGAGGCGCTGGTCAGGCTGTCGGTCGGTGCGCTTCCCACGGCGTCAAGCGCGCTTGTGCCTGAGGCGGCGCTGGCGTTCCGGGACCAGGCCCCGCATGTGTGGCTGCATATCCTGACCGGGCCGAACTGGCTGCTCTTCAACCAGCTGCGCGACGGCGCGCTTGATCTGGTTGTCGGGCGCATGCCCGAAGGCGAGGCCGCGACCGGCGTGACGTTCGAGCAGCTTTATACCGAGGATGTGGTGCTGGTCTGCCGGCCCGGTCATCCGATCCTGTCGGCGCAGCCCCGCCAGGCCGCCATCGCGGACCATCCCCTGATCCTGCCCCCCAGGGGCGCGATGATCTTTGCAACGGTGAGCCGCTACCTGTCGAGCATCGGCCTCGCTGACACGCGCGGCACGTTCGAGACCGTGGCGCTGCCGGTCGGGCGCAAGATCGTGCAAACCTCGGACATGCTGTGGTTCATTTCGCGTGGCGTGGTCATCGACGAGCTGAAGGCCGGGGCGCTGATATCGGTCGATCTTGCCTCGCCGCTCTTGTCCGGGCCGGTGGGGATCAGCGTCGCGCAATCGGCACCCCTGTCGGTCGAGCGGAGCCTTCTGGCCGACTGCCTGCGCGCGACCGTGGCGGGCGGCGCGGCAACCTGATCAGCCTTGCCGGGGTCTCAGGGGCCTTCCCGAAGCGCGGCCCGAAGTGCTGCGGGGTCCAGATCGACACCGGTAAAGATCGACCAGGCATCGACGCCTTGACCAAAGAACAGCTCGTATCCGGAAATCACCGTCAGGCCCGCCCGTTCGGCATCCAGCAGAAAAGGTGTGTCGATCGGCGTGTAAACGGCGTCAAAGGCCCAGACCGCCCCCCGCATCGCGCTGATGGGCAGGGCAGAGCCGCCGATACCCACCATGCCAAGGGGCGTGCAGTTCACGATCCCGTCGGCATCCCGGGCGGCGGCGATGGCATCGCTTGCGGCCTCGACCCGCGTGTCCGACCCCAGCGCGCGCAACGCATTTACCAGCCCCTCGGCCTTGGCGGGGTCAAGATCGACACAGCGGATCACACGGGCGCCCAACCGGATCAGACCAAAGGCCACCGCCTTTCCCGCGCCACCCGTGCCGATCAGGCAGACCGTTCCCGGCGCCGCGTCGCCACGCACCGCGCGGTAGGCCCGCACGAAGCCGGTGTAGTCGGTGTTGAATCCCTGCGGCCCCTCCGCATCGAACACCACCGTATTGACCGCGCCGATGGCCCGCACCAGCGGGTCCGCCACATGGACCCTGGCCGCTGCCACCTCCTTGTAAGGATAGGTGACATTGACGCCGCGAAAGCCGCTGGATCGCACCTGTTCGAACACCTCGTCGAAGGTCAGACCCATGTCCCTTGGCACCAGCCGGTCGTAGGTGACGGAAACGCCGGTCAACGCGCCCGCCGTTCTGTGCAGGCGCGGCGCTTGCGACTGCGCGATGTTGTCGCCGATCAGGCCGAGCTTCACGGTCTTGCTGTTCCTATCCGTCATGGCGCGGCCTTTCCTTGCGGTCGATCAAAGCAGTGTACCGCATCAGGGTATGAGCAATAATTCCGCCTGGCGACAGGGGCTGGCAAGGATATCGCCGCGGCGGTGTCGGCCCGGCGGGATATTGCGCCGGATGCCATCGGGCCTTGCCCGCTACAGACAACTGGTTGCCCCACTTCCGCACTGGTCTGCGTGTGCTGCGGTGCTAGACAAAGGTCAGGCGACTCGGGAGGATGAGGCATGAAACAGACGTGGCGATGGTTCGGGCCCAGCGATCTGGTCTCGATTGACGACACGCGGCAGGCCGGGGTCGAGGGGATCGTGTCGGCCCTGCATCACGTGCCCACCGGAGCGGTCTGGTCGCCGCAAGAGATCGCGCAGCGCCAGAAAGAGGTCGCCACGATGAACGGTGGCAGCCCCTCGGGCATCGCCTGGGACGTGGTCGAAAGCCTGCCGGTGTCCGAGGATATCAAGAAGCAGACCGGCGACTGGCGCGCGCATATCGAGGCTTACAAGCAAAGTCTGCACAATCTGGCGGACGCGGGCATTTCGGTGATCTGCTACAATTTCATGCCGGTGCTGGACTGGACCCGCACCGATCTTGCCTGGGCGCGCCCGACGGGTGCGACCTGCATGCGCTTCGACCTTGTGGATTTCGCCGCCTTCGATCTGCATATCCTGGCACGTGACGGCGCAGCGGAGGATTTCGACGAAGATTTGCGAGAGCAGGCGACCGCCCGCTTTCGCGCAATGACCGACGACCGCCGTGCAGAGCTTGCCCGGAACGTCGTTTTCGGTCTGCCCGGCGCGGCAGAACGGTTTTCGCTTTACGACGTGCGCCAACACCTGGCCGATTACAGCGCCATCGACGAGGACCGGTTGCGCCGACATCTGATCGATTTCCTCGAAGAGGTGGTGTCGGTCGCCGAAGCGCGCGGCCTGCGCCTGTGCTGCCATCCCGACGATCCGCCGGTGCCGCTGCTGGGCCTGCCGCGCATCATGTCGACTGAAGCGCAGTACGCCAAGGTCATGCAGGCCGTCGACCGACGCGCCAACGGCATCACGCTTTGCTCAGGCTCTTTGGGCGCGCGGTCCGACAACGACCTGCCCGGGATTATGCGCCGCTGGGGCGACCGCGTGCATTTCCTGCATCTGCGGAATGTGAAACGCGAAAGCGACCGGCTGTTTGGCTCGTTCTTCGAGGACGAGCATCTGGCGGGTGACACCGATATGGTGGCCCTCATCGCCGCGGTGCTGGAGGAAGAGGCGCGCCGCCGGGCCGCCGGGCAAGAGGAATGGTCGATCCCGTTCCGCCCCGACCACGGACAGGACATCCTGGACGATCTGCACCGCAAGGCGCAGCCCGGCTATCCGGCCATCGGTCGGCTCAAGGGCCTGGCAGAGCTGCGCGGCGTGATCGCGGGGCTGCAATACGCGCGGACCTTGGCATGACCGAACGGCTGAAGACGACGGACGGACTGCCGAACGATGTGCGTGTTCCCGGATACAGGCGCGACGACCACGGGGCGGGCATCGTGCACATCGGGCTGGGGGCGTTCCATCGTGCGCATCAGGCCGCTTATACCGACGATGCGTTGGCGGCGGCGGGTGGCGACTGGCGGATCACGGGCGTCAGCCTGCGCAGCGACGCGCCCGCCCAGGAACTGGGGCCGCAGAATGGCCTTTACACCCTGATCGAGCGGGACGCTTCGGGCAGCCGCGCGCGGGTGATCGGGGCGCTGGCGGCGGCGCATTGCCTGAGGACCGACAGGGACGCGGTCACCGCCGCGCTTCTTTCCGACGCGACGCGGATCGTCACGATCACCGTCACCGAAAAGGGCTATGGCCTTGACCGCGCGAGCGGGGGCGTCGATCCCGCCCATCCGGCGATTGCGCACGATCTGGACAAGCCGTCACGGCCGCAGGGGTTGGCCGGGCTTCTGGTCTGGGCGTTGGGTCAGCGGCGCCGCCTGGGCCGCAAACCGTTCACGGTTCTGTGCTGTGACAACCTGCCGGAAAACGGCAAGGTTCTGCGCGGTTTGCTGGTGGATTTCGCCCGCCGCGCCGTGCCGGACCTGGCCGATCACATCGCCGAAGATGTGGCCTTCCCCTCGACCATGGTCGACCGGATCACCCCTGCCGCGACACAAAGCACCCGCGATCTGGCCGAAGACCTGACCGGGCGCCGCGACGCCGCCGCGATAGAAACCGAAGGGTTTCATCAATGGGTGATCGAGGATCATTTCCCGACCGGGCGGCCAGGATGGGAAGCGGGTGGCGCGATCTTCACCACCGATGTGCGCCCCTATGAAGAGATGAAACTGCGTATGCTCAACGGCGCGCATTCGATGCTGGCCTATGCCGGGTTTGCCGCGGGGCACCGCTACGTGCGCGATGTCATGGCCGACCCGGCCCTTTCACGGCTTGTCACCCGTCACCTCCGCGCTGCATCGGCCACGTTCACCCCGCTTGAGGGTGTCGATTTTGCCGCCTACGCGGATCAGCTGGCCGAACGGTTCCGCAACCCGCATCTGGCGCACGAGACCTTTCAGATCGCCATGGACGGCTCGGAAAAGATGCCGCAACGGGTGTTCTCGGCCATCCCCGACGCCCGTGCCGGGGGCGGCGACCTGCGCGCCTTTGCCTTCGCGACCGCCGCCTGGCTGCGGCACCTGTCGCAGTCGACGCATGACTGCGCGCCCTACGAGCTGCGGGATCCGCGCGCCGGGGATCTGAGCGACATGGCACAGGGCAAACCGGCCTCCGCGATCATCGCGGCCATCCGGGCGTCTGCACTCGTGTCGCGGCAGGTGGCGCGGGACGACGGGTTCTGGGATGAGGTAAATCCGATCCTGCACGACATGCTGACCCGCCCGATGACCGACGTGATCGGGGCCGAGGCCGCCTAGTCAGCCTCCGGGGTTTCGGCTTGTTCTTGCCTGTCGCCAACCTATGGTCTGACCCAGTAACAGTTGCCCGGATCACGGAACCCCGCCACCATGAACGCAAAAATCCTTGCCGCAGTCGTGCTGGTGTTCGGAATTGGCGTCGGCGCCTGGGCCTTTCTTGCCCAAGGGGCCGACGAGGCCGCGACGGAAGGACAGATGTCCGCGACGGAGTTTTCGCGTGAAAGCCCGCTGTTGCTGCCGGATATCCTGGACGTGGTTTACGACGCCTTCGGCCAAACGGAAGAGGCGGCGATCTATGACCGGCTGGCGGATGTCTCCTCGGGTCCGGCGCTGGAGCAGCTCTACCTTGAACGGGTCGGCGCCATGGCGGGCGGCGGGCTGAACCCCGATCAGGAAATCCACGAAATCGAACTGTCGGGGATGAGCGCGCGCTCCGAAGGACAGCGCGTGACGATCGACGCGAAATGGCGGGTGCTGGGCGTCGTCGGGCACGCTGAACACATGCACATGCGCGGCAATGCCTATTCCGCCGATCTGGTCTTTGAATTTGTCGAGGACAGATGGAAGATCACCGGCTTTACCCTGACGGACGTGGATCGGACCGATGCGGGCACGCTGGAACGCAACAAGGACGCGCCGCCCGACGACGCGGCAGAGGCTTCAGGGGACAAGACGTGATCGACGCGCGCGATCTGTCCTTTGGCTATCCGCGCGGCGGCTTCACCCTGCGCGTGCCACGGCTGCAGGTGGCGGGCGGTGAACGGGTCGCCGTGATCGGCCCCAGCGGCACCGGCAAGACCACGCTGCTGAACCTGTTGGCCGGGCTGGCGGTGCCCGACAGCGGCGCGCTTACGGTCGCGGAGGCCGATCTGATCGGCATGACCGATGCACAGCGGCGGGCGTTCCGGGCGCGGCGCATCGGCTTTATCTTTCAGAACTTCGCGCTGGTGGATTACCTGAACGCCTTCGAGAATATCCTTTATCCCTACCGCGTCGGGCTGGGCTTGCGGCTGGACGATGCGGTGCGTGACCGGGCGCGGACGCTGGCCGCCGCCTGCGGGATCACCGACCGGCTGGCCAACCACCCCGGCGCGCTCAGCGGTGGCGAACAGCAGCGCGTGGCGATCTGCCGAGCGCTGGTGACGCAACCGGCGCTGATCCTCGCGGACGAGGCGACAGGCAACCTCGACCCCGAGACGAAGGATGCCATCCTGGACCTGCTGTTCGACCGCGCGGCCGAGATGAATGCGACGATCCTGGCCGTCACGCATGATCACGACCTCTTGCCGCGCTTCGACCGGGTGATCGACTTTGCCAGCCTGCGCCAGCCCGCCGCGCCGGCTGGTCAGCCCGCATGAACGCGCTGTTTCTTGCCCTCGCGCATCTGCGCTGGACCTGGGTGCGCAGCCTTGTGCTGGTGCTGGTCGGCGCGCTGATCCTTGCCGTACCATTGGTCACGCAGACCCTTTTGCGCGGCTCCGAAGAGGCGCTGACCCGCCGGGCCGAAGCGGCACCGCTGGTGCTGGGCGCGCGCGGCAGCCAGCTCGACTTGGTGATGAGCGCGGTCTACTTTTCCGAAGACCGCCCCCAGCCGATCAGCCGCGCCGCCGAGGATGCGGTCTGGGACAGCGGGCTGGCCCTGCCGATCCCGCTGCACACGGCGTTTCAGGCCAACGGCGCACGGATCGTCGGCACCTCGCTCGATTATTTCGACTTTCGCGGGCTTTCGATTGCGGACGGACGCCAGCTTGCCCTTCTGGGCGAGGCGGTGCTGGGCGCGCAGGTGGCGCAGCGGCTGGGTCTGGGGCCGGGCGACACGGTGGTGTCGTCGCCCGAAAACCTCTTTGACCTCGATGGCATCTATCCGCTGGAACTGCAGATCACCGGCGTCCTTGCGCCCACGGGCACGGCGGATGACGAGGCGGTCTTTACCGACATTAAGACCGCCTGGGTTATCGCCGGTATCGGCCACGGGCATGACGACGTGGTGACCGCGGATGCCGATGGCAACGTGACCGCCAATGCCGCCATCACCGAATTCCAGCGCATCACGCCCGACAATATCGACAGCTTTCATTTCCACGGCGATGCGGCCGACTATCCGCTGTCTGCCGTGTTGGTCGTGCCCAACGACACCCGCTCCGGCACGATCCTTCGGGGGCGTTACCTCGACCCGGAAAACCCGGTGCAGATCACCGTCCCGGCGGACATCGTCGCGGGCCTCGTCGACCGGATTTTCCGCATCGCAGCTCTGCTGGACGCGGTGACTCTGATCATCGGCGTGGCGGCGGCGGGGGCCATCGGCCTGTCCCTCTACCTATCATGGAGCCTGCGCGCCCCCGAAATGGCGACCGCCCGGCGTCTTGGTGCGGGGCGTTTCGTGATCCTGCGCCTTGCGGCGGCCGAAATCGCGCTATTGTTATCCTGCGCGGTCGCAATTGCCGCGTGTCTTGTCATAGTCGTGATAACAAACGGCGACGGGATCGTGACATGGATCCTGGCCGTCTAGTTGATTTTGATCCCGAAGGGAGACCCTTAATGAAGACCTATCTGACCGCCGCGGCCCTTGCCGCCTTTGCCACCACCGCCGGTGCGCACTACGGCATGATCATCCCGTCGGACAATATGGTCAGCCAGGAAGACGGCCGGTCGGTGGACCTGACGCTGTCCTTCTCGCATCCGTTCGAAGGCCTGGGCATGGTGCTTGAAACGCCCGAGGCCTTTACCGTCACGCATGAGGGCGAAACCATGTCCCTGCTCGACACGCTGGAACCGGCGCAGGTGATGGACGACGCGGGCTTTACCACCGAATACCGGATGGAACGCCCCGGCACGCATGTCTTTGCCATGACGCCGAAACCCTATTGGGAACCGGAAGAAGACGCCTTTATCACCCATTTCACCAAGACCTACGTGTCCGCCTATGGCGATGACGAAGGCTGGGACACGGAACTGGGTCTTAAGACCGAAATCGTGCCGCTGTCGAAACCCTTCGCGCTCTGGTCCGGCAACGTGTTCCAGGGCATCGTGAAGCTGGACGGCGAAGCCGTGCCCTACGCCGAGGTCGAGGTCGAGTATTACAACGAGGACGGCAGCGCCTCTGCCCCGTCCGACCTGATGATCACCCAGACGATCAAGGCGGATGCCGAAGGCGTGTTCACCTATGCCGCGCCGACGCCGGGGTGGTGGGGCTTTGCCGCCCTCAACACGGCGGAAGAGCCGATGCAGCACGAAAGCGAGGACAAGGCGCACGAACTGGGTGCGGTGATCTGGGTGCATTTCGAACCCTGGGCGGCGCAATGATCCGACCGCTTGCGTTGATTTTGGGCCTGGTCATGGCGCTGCCTGCGGCGGCGCATGACCTGCGCGTCTTTGCCTCTGTCAGCGGCGACATGGTCACGGTCGAAAGCAAGTTTTCGACCGGGCGCGTGCCGAAGGACGGGACCGTTCGCGTGATGGATGCCGAAAACGCCGTACTGATGACGCTGCCGGTGGGCGAAGCGGGCGAAACCGTCTTTGCCCTACCGGAAGGCACCGCAGAGACCGGGCTGATGATCGAGGTCGAGGTGAGCGAAGGGCATTCCGACTATTGGCTGCTGACGCCAGAGGACATCGCCCACGGGCTGGAGATGAACTGATGCTCAGGCGTTTGGTGCTGGCCGCGGCGCTGGCCGCCACGGCGGCAGGCGCGCAGGACCGTCCGGTCGTGGCGACGGTCAACTACCCACTGGCCTGGATGGCCGAACGTCTGGGCGGCGACGGCGTCGCAGTCCTGTTCCCCGTCCCGGCAGGCCAGGACCCGTCGTTCTGGCGCCCCGGCCTGTCCGAAATCGCGGCAATCCAGCAGGCCGATGTCATCGCGCTCAACGGGGCCGCCTTCGCCGACTGGACCACGCGCACCACCCTGCCGCGATCGCGCCTCGTCGACACCTCTGCCGCCTTTGCCGACAGCTACATCAGCACACAGGCGGTGACCCACAGCCACGGCGCGGACGGTGAACATTCGCACACCGGCACCGCCAGCTACACCTGGCTGGACTTCGATCAGGCCGCTCGCCAGGCCGAAGCACTCGCCGCGATGATGCAGCGCCGCATCCCGGCGCTGAGCGACACCGTGGCCGGGAACCTGCCGCAGCTCGTCGACGATCTGGAAGCGCTCGATGCCGACACGCGCGAGGCCCTGGCCGATCTGCGCGGCAGCACGATCCTCGCCACCCACCCGCGCTACCAGTACTTCGCCCGCGCTTACGGTCTGGACATCACGGCGCTGGAGTGGGAGACGGGCGCCATGCCAGATCCCGACCAGTGGCAGACGCTCGCCGCAAAAAAGGCCGAGACCGGCGCCAGCCTGCTGATCTGGGAAGCCGCGCCACCGAAAGAGGCCATCGCCCAGGCCGACGAATTGGGCCTGCGCTCGGTCGTCCTTTCCCCCCTGGCAGGCCGCCCGGAGAGCGGCGATTTCCCGTCCATCATGCGTGACCAGATCACCGCCCTGTCGGAGGCCGGAGAGGGCTAGGCTGCTCTGGCCAAACCGCCCGATCGGCAGCGGTTGTCAGGACATATCGACCGGAGCACAGCATCTCTCCAAGGCGTGAACCCGCCGTGGCATTGCACGACTTCAGGTAAAACGCCCGAAAATCAGGGGCTTACGCGTCCGGAAAGTTTTCCGATAAAAGCCTTGCGGTTCCAATGCGTTACGGGCTAGACCGTTCGGCGGAGACGTGGCCGAGTGGTCGAAGGCGCTCCCCTGCTAAGAGGGCAGTCACCTTCAATGAAATAAGGTGTTTTCCCTCCAGCATCCCCCAGAAACCCGTCGAATTGACAGATCATTGCCAACTCGGCCTACCGCTGGCCGTCACCGGTTTCCGTTTTTCTGCGATTGAACCCACGCCCTTTCAGGCGCGACCGTAGCATGTCACCAGCGGGGCGCCCCGCTTCGATCATGAGAGTCTTGAGGCCTGGTTTTCGGGCTATCGTAAGTTCGACTTCGTGGACCCGCGACAACACGTCAGCGTCGGCCGGCGCAATCTCGCGCGCGCTGAACAGCAGCCGGATTGCGTCGACTTCGGTCTTCGGCCGAGACGCGATGAGGCTGGCACTGTCTTCCTGCGCCGCGATCAAGTCGTCTTGGGCCCGCCTGGCCATCCAGGCATCGAGAGCGGATTGCGATGCGTTGCTGGCAAAGGTGCGAGATCTATCTTCCAAGTGATCGATACGGCGCTCGACGGCCGAGATGATACTTCCATGAAGATCCTCAGCGGCTCGCAGCAGGTCTTCGTGCCAGTCTGCCATGAGTTGTTTCTGGGCGTAGCCCTTCAGGGTGTTGTTTCCCAAGAGAGCCGCCGCACCGATCGCGGGACCGAGGATGAGGGCGCCAGCCGGACCGATCGCGATCAGCCCTAACCAGGCCCCGGCGTTGCCACCAGCAAAGACGAGGAGGCCGCGCGAAGCACCATCGAGAATGAGCGAGGCGGGGAGGTCGGAAATCGGAATCCGCCCCCGGATGACCTCGATGCCCCCGCGCAGCACACCCACGGAGAGCGCGAACTGCAGGATGTCCGGGTCAGCCAAGTCGACGGCATGACCGAGCGTCTCTGCGATTTGCTTCTCGATCGCCTCGATCTCGAACCCGGGAAGGGTTGTCACGAGATGAGCAAACTCGTTGAGTTTTTCGTCTGTGGCCGCCTCCTCGGCAAGGCTGGCATTGGCGATCACGGGGATGTCCGGGTATTTCTCGAAATGCTCGGTCAGGTTCGAAAGCGAGGTCCCGCATTTCACCTGGACTGGCGTCCCGTCGACCATGAGGTCGAGGCCGGGCGTATTGCTCGCCTCTGCAAGGTGGACGGCGTGACCGTCGGCAATGAGCTTGTCCATGACAAGCCGCTCGGCCGTGTACCCCCGCAGCGACCATCCGGCACCTGAAGTCAGGAAGTCAGCCGCGCTACAGGCGAAGGCCATGGGGTCACCGATGTCCTCGGCCCGGGAGAAGTCGGCAGCCTTCATGACGTTGGGGTCGAGCGCTGCTGCATGCCAGAGCATCTCCCCCGCTGTCAGGCCCAGCGTGGCCGTTGCGTCCGAGCCATCGGTCGTCATTTTCTTCGACGACCAAGGCTCTGGAGGTCGCCCGGCTGGCGACGGTAGCGGCCCGGGCAGGCGACCAGTGAGCGCGGCAATGCGGTTGCGGACGTCTGCGTGATCCTTCGAGGGCATCCAGTCGAACGAACCGGTCGGTTCCCGGTCCAGGTTGCGCATGTCGGCGATGAACCGATCCAGACCTGCCTCGCTGTGCTGGGTGCCTTGTGCCGCCATGAGCACCCCAAGGCGAGCAGCCAGCTGACTGCGCACCACTCTTGAACCACGGCCCATTCCGAGCCATCCGAGCGCGGCAACGCCCGCGAAGACGGTCACGGGGTTGACGAGAGTTGCCAGAAGCGAGACCAGGGTTGGACCACTGACGAACGGGATGATCGCGCTGAGCTGTGCAGCCAGAATGTACGGCAAGAACCCGGCGTTGGCGACGACGGCCGCCCCACCGATCCAGGCCCCGCCAGCGGCCAGGGCATTGCGCGCTCGGGCATGTCCTTGCCGAAGCGCCTCGGCGATTTCGGGATCGGCTTTCTTCGCAGCGGTCTCGACAACCTCGTCGTTCGAGAGGAACGCCAGCATCTCCTCGGCTACGATCTGGGGAAACGGCAGCGGGGGCTCGGCGACGACGGCAGCCTTCGCCGAATTCCAGTAATCTGCGGCCTTTCCTCCGACCCGTTCCGCAATGCCACCGTCAGGTTCATTGCGATCCGCCCTACGTTGGCGGGCGCGGATTGACGGCGTCAGCCTCTCGGACGCTCGAACAGCAAAGGCAGATGCCGATCGTATGGCGGACTTCGTCGAGAGGGGCGCTACTGACGGCAACGCCATGGCTTCGGTCAGCCGCGACCAGAGGCGGAAGCGCAATGCGCCATCCGAGGCAGACGATCCGGCGAGGTCATCCTGAAGGGCCTGGAGGCGTTCTGCGGCCGCATCGCTTTCCAGACCGAGCTTGGCAGTCATGCCGGCCACGGCGCCCTTGGCGAGAAAAAGGCCATCAACGCATTCGAGGAGGGCTATGATCTGGCATATCTCAGCCCGCTCGAGAGTTCCGAGACCGGCAAGGATGTGGATGGGACGAACGATATGGTGTGCCGCGGAATCATCTGACATGCCGCGGACCATGCGTCTCAGGCGAGCAAATGACAATCGCCCGGAGGACACTCCCCCGGGCGAATTGAAATCACTTTCGAACAGTCACCAGTTCGCCGTATCTGACGGGGCCTCCGACATCCTCACGGAAATCACAGCCATGCTGAAGGAGACGATTTCCAAGATCCTTTGGGGCGACCTTGCAATACCGGTTGGCGGTGTCCGATTTGTTCCAGCCGCCGAGATCGACAAGGCGCCGGAAATCCTTGGTCTGCGCGTAGAACCATGTGGCCCAGGTATGTCGCAGGGTATAGGGCACGACGTCCTCTCCCAAGCCGGCCGCGGCCCGGATATTTCCGAAGGCCCCGGCCATCTGACCACCGCCGTTCTTGCGTGCCACATAGGGCTGACCGTCCGGCGCGAGGAAAGCCGGTCCGCTTTCCGGCAGGTCCCCCATCAGGTCGATTGACCGCTGCGGGAGCAGGACGAAACGAGGCCGGTAGGCAGTCTTGGTGCCGTCCAGCCACCACTCGGACGTTGCTGCATTCCAGTTTTCGACATGCGTGGCGAAGGTCTCGCCGGGCCCAGCACCGCCGCCGAGCATGAACGCGATCTTCTGGAGCGTCCTCAGGTGCGGGTCATGCAGTCCGGCCTTTTGCGGATTGCTTGCGAAATAGAGCATGCGTTCCACCTCTTCGGGGGTGAGCCAGCGGGTCCTCTTGGTGTCATGGCCCTTCTCACGTCCAGTTCCCTGGGCAAAGTTGATGACCGCCCTGATCGGGGTCTTCAACTGACGCTTGACCGTTTCGGGTTTCGCGTTCGGATAGAGTTCAGCTGCGGCGGCCGCGATCGTCATCGTGTCGATGTCCTCGATCATTGTGCCCTCGCCGAAATACTCGATGATGCGCGCGAGAAACCGCCTTTCTTTTCCCTGCTCCATGTGGCGCAGGGCCGCCAGGAAAAATGGAGTCTTGGCCGGCGCCGGTTCGATCGCGGGGCATTTCATCACATCCCACGCTTGCGTATAGAGACGCTTTGCCTCTTCATTGGCCCGGCTCTTCATTTCTTCAGAGCGTATGCCAAGGCGGCGTCGAAATCTTTGTCCGTCGATGACGAAATCGACTGCCCAGTCGCCTGTTTTTTTGACCCAGTACGGGTCCCAAGGGTTGCGCTTTTCGCGGTTTTTCCCGCGGCCTTTTTGGGGGGTGTCCTGCATTCCAGGGCTTCCTTGATGTTCTGGATGTGCTGCGGATAGAAGACCCGCCGAGTGCCTCGATACGCGCAGGTCTTGACGCCACCTTTCTCCAGCTCATCCAGCACCGCGGAAAAACGGCCGTAGCTGTGGCCGATAACGGCCGCGGCTTCCTTCTGCCTGAGGGGGATGACTGCCCAGTCCTGTGTGGTCATGTTGCGCTCCTCGGGAGGGTCTTCGGTGAAGGGCGCACCGGATGATTTCCCGGGTCCCGAGGAGGAGGTCGGCTTGCCCGAAACGGGCCGGCCGGAACTTTGTGCAGGGTTCGATATCTCCACTTCGGAGGAGATCGGACCGTGGCCGAGGCCCGCGTCGGCGCCTGCCAACACGGGCTGTGGTCGGTCACATGTGACGGGCTGCCTGGGCGAGATCGCGAAGTCGCGCGGCATACCACCGGAGCCCAGCGTCGATGTTGACGCGCTTGCCCTCATCGACGGGCAACGGCCGAAATTCTTCGGCGCGCAGGGACAGGAGCGTGTCGCACGCTTCTTCGAGCGCGATCTGCAGTTCTGGCATCGTGTCGCCGGCCTTGAGGCAGCTCTCGATGGCATGCCGGAATGCCGGCCCTGGCACGCTCGGGAAACGCCGGAGCAGATCATCCAGACCAGAGCCGTGTCGGTCCAGAAAACTGCGGACGAGCCGGGCCGCGGTTGCTTGCGGAACGCCACTCCGCGGGTCCATGGCGATCAGTTGTTGATGGGTCACGAGAGATCTCCTTGGCAGCCGCTGGACGACACCATGTCGTCCGGAACAATCGGTGCCGGTCTTTTCAAGGCCCGGTGCGCAGGAGGACGCGCCGGGTGGATCGAATGCGAGAAGGTCTCGATGCGATCTTGGAGGACATGCGCGGATGTCCGGTCTGCATGCCGCATACCCTTGATCTGTTTCGACCCTCGTCAGGCCGCGGCTTGCGAAGCCGGTCTCACCGTCAAGACCGGCTTCGGAAACCGCGGCGTTGCGTCTCGGCGCTATTCCGCGAGGCCCATCTCACGGAAGTATCTCACCGCCGCGAGACTTTCGTGGGCCGAAAGGTTCGCGGCAAACACGATCGTGCCTGGCGATGTCCACTTCGCCCCGGACGTGCTCGTGATGGACTTGCCCGGAAAAAGTGGAGAGCACCAACTGAGGAACCAGGAGGTGTTCTATGGGAAACGGAAACAGACCGACGCCGGAGTTTCGGCGGGAAGCGGTTAGACTTGCGCTGACAAGCGGCCGGACACGGCGCGAGATCGCAGAAGATCTGGGCATTGGCCTATCGACGTTGACGCGATGGCTCAGTCGCGAACGGGATGCCGGTGAGCCGGTCGAGGCGTCGGTGGACCTGCACGCGGAACTGAAGCGGTTGCGACGCGAGAACGCGGTTCTGAAGCAGGAGCGCGACATCCTAAAAAAGGCCGCAACCTTCTTCGCGAAAGACGCAAGTCGATGAGCTTCGCTTTCATAGAGGCGGAGAAGGCCAGCTTCCCGATCCAGCGGATGTGCCATGTTCTCGGTGTCAGCCAGAGCGGGTTCTTCGCCTGGCGGGACCGCCCCGCCTGTCATCGCCAGCGGCAGGACATGATCCATCTTGCCCACATCCGAACGGCCTTTGCGCTGTCGAACGGGACCTACGGCAGTTCCCGCATGCACCGCGATCTCGTCGATGAGGGGCACCAGATCGGGCGGCACCGAACCGCTCGCCTGATGAAAGAGAACAAGCTGGTGGCCCGCCAGAAGCGCCGGTTCAAGCGCACAACTGACAGCGAACATGCTTGGCCGATCGCCCCCAACCATGTTGCACAGGACTTCTCGGCGGATGCCCCGGACAGAAAGTGGGGCGCTGACATCTCCTACGTCTGGACTGCTGAGGGTTGGCTCTACCTGGCCGTGATCATCGACCTCTACTCAAGACGGGTTGTCGGCTGGGCCACGAGTGATCGACTGAAGCGCGGCCTGGCGGTCGAGGCCCTGCGCCGTGCTCTCGCGGCTCGCAATCCACAGCCTGGTCTGGTCCATCACAGCGACCGCGGCAGCCAATACTGCTCTGTCGAATACCAGGCCGAACTCCGAAAGCGCGGCGTCCTGATATCAATGAGTGGCAAGGGAAACTGTTATGACAATGCCATGGTCGAGACCTTCTTCAAGACCATCAAGTCCGAGCTATTGTGGCCAGTCGCCTGGCAATCACGCCAGCAGGCCGAAAACGCTATCGCCAGATACATCGACGGGTTCTACAATCCCGTCAGACGCCATTCATCGCTCGACTTCCAGAGCCCGATTGCATTCGAGCGAA
The DNA here is from genome assembly GCF_049323015.1 of Thalassococcus sp. BH17M4-6. NCBI lineage: Bacteria > Pseudomonadati > Pseudomonadota > Alphaproteobacteria > Rhodobacterales > Roseobacteraceae > Thalassococcus > Thalassococcus sp. BH17M4-6. The sequence goes on along the minus strand of NZ_JBMPGU010000023.1, from coordinate 49 downwards.
AGGCCAAGGAAGTGAGATAAACGCTCTCCACCAAATCCGGGCAAGTCCA
>NZ_JBMPGU010000022.1:0-46520 GCF_049323015.1 Thalassococcus sp. BH17M4-6 | reverse complement strand
GCCTATTATGTTGAAAAACTCTTCCTTGATCGAGTGGCAAGTCGCTGATTCAATTCGTCCTATAGGGAGGGATTGGCGATGATGGGACCGAGGCAGGAAGCGCAGGCGGCTCTGTTCTACGAGTTCTCGCTAGAGGATCATGTTCCCCAAGACCACCTGCTGCGGTCGATTGATCGGTTCGTCGATCTGAACGGCATCCGGGCCCATCTGGCGGATTTCTACAGCCACACCGGCCGCCCGTCCGTCGATCCTGAACTGCTGATCCGGATGCTGCTGGTCGGGTATTGCTTTGGCATCCGGTCGGAACGGCGGCTCTGTGAGGAGGTACATCTCAACCTCGCATATCGCTGGTTCTGCCGTCTCGATCTCGGCGACCGCGTTCCCGATCATTCCACCTTTTCAAAGAACCGGCATGGGCGGTTCCGCGAGAGCGAACTGTTGCGCCACTTGTTCGAGACGACGGTGGCGCGATGCATCGAAGAAGGCCTGGTCAGCGGACAGCGCATGGCCATCGATGCCAGCCTGATCGAGGCGGACGCCAACAAGCAGAACTCGACGCCCAAGGAAGAATGGAATGTGTCGACCATCGATCCGGCAGATGCGCCCCGCGCAGTGCGCGAGTACCTCGATACGCTGGACGAGGCGGCCTTTGGTGCAGCGTCCCCGGTTCAGCCCAAGTTCACGTCCCATTCCGATCCGGCCAGCCAATGGACGGCTGCGCGCAAAGGCCCAGCATTCTTTGCCTATTCCGACAATTACCTGATCGATACGGACCACGGCGTCATCGTCGATGTTGAAGCCACCAGATCAATCCGTCAGGCCGAGGTCGGATCGACCAAGACCATGCTGAGACGGGTGAAGGATCGGTTCGATCTGCATCCCGAACGGCTGATCGCCGATACCGCCTACGGAACTGGGCCTATGCTTGGCTGGTTGGTCGAGCAGAAGATCGCTCCACATATTCCGGTGTTCGACAAGGCTGGCCGATCCGATGGCACATGGTCCCGTGCCGACTTCGAATGGGATGCCGAGAACGATCAGTACATCTGCCCCGAAGGTCACGCCCTCAAACAGTTCCGCCGCAACTACTCGGACCCGAACCGAGGACCGACAGGCAAGGGCACCGCCCGTTATCGGGCACTGAAAGAGGTCTGCCAGGCCTGCCCATCCAAAGCCAGGTGCTGCCCCAACACCGACGCGCGCAAGATCACCCGCGAGGAACACGAAGACGCCCGTCAGGTCGCGCGCGACATTGCCAAGACCCGCCAATACGACATCTCGATGAAGCTCCGAAAGAAGGTCGAGATGCTCTTCGCCCATCTCAAACGCATCCTCGGCCTGGGCCGGCTTCGATTACGAGGTCCATGTGGCGCCAACGACGAATTCCTCCTCGCAGCCACCGCTCAAAACCTCCGCAAACTGGCCAAGATCTTCCCTGCACCGCAGAAACCATCCAAAGCCTGATCAGAGAGGCGCTTGCGCCCCGTTCCGGCCGCTACTTTCTGCATCCGCAACACGTTGTTTTTCAACAGAATCAGCCCAGAGTGACCGATGCTGCGCGATGCATGAATGTCCGGTTTCAATGCTATTTCATTGACAGGCTCAATGGGCACCCGCATGGTTTTTGGTATGCTTGAAGAAATTGCCATCCAATACGTTAATCAGACGGAAGACAGCCTACGGCTGATTTCCTACGGGATCACCATCACAGGCGCTTTTTTCGCAGCGATCTTCCACAAAAGCAGCGCCGAACTCCGGCGGGCGCCCTATTTTGCTTACTCAGGGCTTCTCTTCTTTGTTATGGCCGCATCGCAACTTGTGTGGTTGAACTCGATTCCGGCTATGGCTGGCGGATATCTCTGGGCCTTCATGCTTGTGGACGTAGTTATCGGCCTCTGTGTGGGCTACGCCCTCGGTATCATTGCGATGGCACGATCCCGCGACGCGTACGGTCATGCGCGGATGGGCGTACTCGCGTTCATCCCTATCGCGAACTTCTGGCTTCTGCTCACGCCGTCCAAGAGCGACGTTTCCGCGAACCGCGCGCCGACAATCCCGCTCCTGACAGGTGCGTTGGGAGTGTTGACAGGCTTCGTTCTTCTCTTCGCGGGTGTCGCGCTGGGCGCGTTGATTCAGGTGGAGACGAACCGCATGGTCGCGGAAACCGAGAATGACCCTGCGATGCAACGAGCTGGCATAGACATGATGGTGCGCGGACAGGGCCTTGAAGAAACCCTTCGCCAGATGGCGGCAGAGGTGCCAAGCCAGCGCGTTGACGATACGACGGCCTTGCTGAGAGTTTTGAGCGACGGCACGACCCTACGGTACGTCTACGAGGTATCAACAAACCCGGATGCGTTGCCCGTGTCGATGCGAATGGGCCTTGTCCAGCACAACTGCACCTATGAGGCTCTGCAGCCTGTCATAGAGGCCGGTGCTACCATTGAACACGTCTACCAGCGGACTGACAATAGTGAGATCGGGGTTGTGACGGTCACAGGCGACATATGTAATTATTGATTTGGAGGTTGACCCCGAGCGGACAATCGTTCGGTAGCCAAGTCCCGCGATGCAGGCTTTGAACCATACCGCGCCGAAGGGCCGGTCCGGATCCGAGTTGCTTGACGATTGCGCCAATCCTGCGGGATGCGGCGCGTCGATCGGTTTCGGACGATCCGCATCATCGCGGCAAAGCCGCGCGCGAAAGGTGGCCGGGGGCCGTCGCTCAGAAATCTGTGGGCACGCCGCCTTCGGCCTTTCGGCGGGCGACGAAATCGGACAGTTCCTCCTCTATGGCCTGATCCAGCGCGGGCGGTTCGAATTCTTCCAGGATCAGCTTGTAGAGCATATGCGCCCGCTCGGGTGTCCAGATCGCACCGGCGGAATGCCAGGCCTCGAAATTCTTCCAGTCCGACAGGAAGGGCTGGTAGAAGGCCGTGGCATAGCGGTCCTGGGTGTGCTGGGTGCCGAAGAAATGGCCGGAGTGACCGACTTCGCGGATCGCGTCGAGCGCCAGCGCGTCGTCGCTGACGTCGCAGATCTCGGGCTCCATGTAGCGCTGTAACTGCTGGAGCACCTCGCAATCCATGATGAACTTTTCGGGGCTGGCGATCAGCCCGCCCTCGAGCCATCCGGCGGCGTGATAAACCATGTTGGTGCCCGACTGCATCGCGGCCCAGAGGCTGTGCTCGGTTTCCCACATCGCCTGCCCGTCGGGGATGTTGGCGGCGCAGACGCCCGAGGACCGCATCGGCAGGCCATAAAAACGCGCCATCTGGCCGGTCATTTGCGTGGCGCGGATGTATTCCGGGGTGCCAAAGGCCGGCGCGCCGGATTTCATGTCGACATTGCTGGTAAAGGTGCCGATCACACACGGCACGCCCGGCTTGATGATCTGTGCCAGCACCACCGCGCTCAGCCCCTCGGCCAGGCTTTGCGCGACAGCCCCGGCCATCGTCACCGGCGCCATGGCACCGGCCAGCGTGAAGGGCGTGACCACCAGCGCCTGACCGCGCCGGGCCATCTGCATCCAGCCGTCGAGCATCGGATGATCGTGCTTGAGCGGCGAGGTCGAATTGATGTTGGTGTACATCCGGGGGCTGGCCTCGAACGCGTCGTGGCTGAGCCCGCCGGCGATGCGGACCATTTCCATCACGTCCTGCACCCGTTCCGTGCCCAGGGAATAGACGTGGTTGACCTTGTCGGTCAGCACCAGCTTGTCATAGGCCGCGTCAAGGTGCCGTTCGCGCGGGTGGATGTCGACCGGTTCGACCGGATAGCCGCCCGCGAAATGGATGCAGTTGAAATACTGCGTGAGCTTCAGCAGATTGCGAAAATGCGTCCGGGTGCCGGTGACCTTGTGCCCGATCTCCATGTCCCAGTAGTTTGGCGGCGACGACACGTTGCCGAAAAGAATGTGGTTGCCGCCGACCGTCACCTGCCGGTCGGGGTTGCGCGGGGTCACGGTGAACTGGTCCGGCGCCTTGCCGACCATCTCCATCACCATGGCGCGGTCGATGCGGACGTTTTCGCCCGTGACCGTACAGCCCGCCTTTTGCATGATCTGCGCCGCGGCGGGGTTGAGGAATTCGATGCCGATCTCCTCAAGAATGCGCATCGCCGCGTCGTGCATGCGAGCCACGCCTTCCTCGGTCAGCGGCTCTGTCGGGCGGTCGGTGTTGACCGGGATGCGCCAAGGCGACTGTTCGATGACGGTGGTGCCGCGCCGGGTGGCGTGACCGGCCCGCCCGCCGTGCCTGCGCCGTTTGACTGCTGCCTCTGCCATGCCGTCCTCCGCGTTGCTGGGATCAGCAGAGCATCCGCCCGGGCCGGGGGCCTGCCCGAATGCGACGTGGCGCGTCGTTTTTACCCGTCAGCGCCCCGCAGCCAGTCGGGCAGATGGCCGATATCGGGCAGGACCGCATCGGCCAGGGGCGCCAGATCCTGCGCCGTCGCCGGTCCGGTCAGCACGCCCACGCATTGCATCCCGGCAGCGCGCCCGGCGGTCAGGTCATGGCGGCTGTCGCCCACCATGACCACCCGCGCCGGATCCAGCGCCTGCGCGCGGGCAAAGGCCAGCAGCGGCGCGGGCGAGGGTTTGCCGCCAAAGCCGCTGTCGAAGCCCGCGATGAAGTCGAACCGGTCCGCGACCGCGGCGGCCCCAAGATGCGCGCGCGCGCCGAATTCGGTGTCGTTGGTCATCACCCCCAGCCGCAGGCCCAGGCCCCGCAGCGCGTCGAGCAGCGGCGCCAGCGCCACCACCGGGGTCAGCTGCGCCTCGGCCGAGCTGCGCATGAGGTGGTCCTCGATCTGCGCGATGCTGAGATGCGGCAGTTCCGGCGCCAGGCATTCCGCCGCCTCGCGGTTGGTGCCCGCGATGACCCGGCTTTGCGGACGGAACCGCGCCGATTCGAGGTCGTAACCCGCCGCGTCGGCCAGCGCCCGCAGCCGCCCGGGCACGCCAGCGGCCAGGTCGCGCAGGGTGCCCGCGGCCCAGACATCCCAGGTGGCGCTGAAATCGAAAAGCGTGCCGTCCTTGTCGAACAGCACCCCGTCCGCGCGCAGAGCCGTCACGTCCAGTGCACCTGCTCGCCGCCGGGCAGAAGCGCGCGCGCCATCATCGGCGCCTCGTATCCCAGCCCTTCGGCATCGCAGAAGGAGACGATCCAGGCGTCGTCCATCAACAGGAAATCCAGAACCGAGGCCTGGAATTCCGGATCGGTCAGACCGGCGCGAAACTCTTCGGCGCCGGCACCCGATGCGCCCTGGAAGACCGGGCACAGCTCGTCATTGCCGGCCAGCCAGGCCACCGCCTGCAGCCCGATCGTTTCTGCGCCGTCGCGGGAAATCGCCATGTTGACCAGATCCGGAAACCGTTTGTTAACCAACCTTAGTAAACACTGCCATCCAGCCGGGGTGCAAGCGCGCACTGACCGGTTCCGCAGAGGATGCTCCATGACGGGACGAATTCTGATCGTCGACCCCGTGGCCACGAACCGCATCGTCTTGCGGGTCAAACTGGCGTCGGCGTTCTACGACGTGTCGCAGGCCGCCTCGACCGACGAGGCGCTGCGGCAGATACGCACCGTGCGGCCCGATCTGGTGATCGCGTCGGACGGCGCGGGCGACCAGTCGGGCACCGAGCTGTGCCGCCGCATCCGGGCGGCGGCCGGGCGGCACGGTCTGCCGGTGGTACTGCTGCAATGCCAGCCCACGGCGGCGCAACGACTGGCCGGGCTGATGGCGGGGGCCGACGATATCCTGACGCGGCCGCTGGACGACCTGGTGCTGCTGGCCCGGCTGCGCAGCCTGCTGCGCGCCCGCAATGCCGAGGCCGAGCTGCGCCTGCGCGACGACACCCAGCGCGCGCTTGGTCTGGCCGAGGAGGCGCCGGGCTTTGCCCGGCCTGCGCGCGTGGCGCTGGTGCCTGCGGGGCCGGGGCACGACATGCCCGGGACGCTGGCAAAGCTGCGCCATGCGCTGCCTGATCAGTTTACCATCGCGACACCCGATGCGGTGCTGCGCGACCGCGCCGATCCGGCCGAGGTCTTCGTGATTGCCGAAGCGGCGGGGCGCGGAGGCAAGGGGCTGGCGTTCCTGTCGGATCTGCGCGCGCGGGCGGAAACGCGGCATGCGGCGATCCTGTACGTCGCGGGGGCGCATCAGCGGCAATCGGCGGCGGCGGCGCTGGACCTGGGGGCCGATGACCTGATGATCGGCACGCTGGACGCGCAGGAACTGGCGTTGCGCCTGCAAAAGCAGATTGCCCGCAAGCGCACGGCGGAAAAGCTGCGCGCCAACATGCGCGACGGGGTGCAGGCGGCGCTGATCGACCCTCTGACGGGGCTTTTCAACCGGCGCTATGCCCTGCCGCATCTGGGGCGGCTGATCGACACGGCCACGGCGCTGGGCAAGCCGCTGGCGGTGATGATCGCCGATCTGGATCACTTCAAGCGCGTCAACGACCGGCATGGCCACGCCGCCGGCGATGCGGTGCTGACCGAAGTCGCGACGCGGCTGTCATCGGGGCTGCGCGCCGCCGATCTGCTGGCGCGGCACGGTGGGGAGGAGTTCCTGATCGCGATGCCCGACACCACGCGGGAGCAGGCGATGACCAGCGCCTCGCGCCTGTGTCGCGACATCGCGGCACAGCCCTTTGCGCTGCCGGGCGGGCAGTTGCGCATCCCGCTGACCATCAGCATCGGGGTGGCCATCGGCGGCGCGCCGGGGGCGCTGCAAGCGCAGGCCGAGCTGCTCGAGGCGGCAGATCGCGCGCTATATGCCGCCAAGGCCGATGGCCGCAACCAGGCGCTGATCGACACGCCGAGCGCGGCCTGACGAAAGGCGCCCGGCCGCCCGGCTAGTCGTCGTCGCGTCGCCGCCACATGCGTTTTTCCAGCCGGTCGATCTGATCCGACAGCCGGTCGGCATAGGCCTGCCGTTCCTCGGTGCTCATCCCCGAAACGACGTCCAGAAGCGCCTGCCGCCCGGTTTGCTGGCGCGCCTCGGCGCGGGTGTCCTGGCGCGCCATCACTGCGTCAAAGGCGGCGCGGTCGAAAGGGTCGGCGCGCAGCACCTCGACAGCGGCGCGGAAATCGCCTGCGATCTCGGCGGCGACGGCCCGGCGGTCGCCGCGGAAGGCGGCGCGCAGGTCGCGGCGCAGGGCGTCGCGCTGATCCTCGGTCAGCGCGCGGGAATAGCGCACCGCGCCGTCGCGCCCGCGCGGCCCGTCGCGATGATCTGGCCCACCGCGCAGGACAAAGCCCGCGACGATGCCGACGATCACGAGGTTCAGCGCCAGCGAGGCGAAGAGCACAAGCCGCAGCCAGAATTTCATTCGGGGTGCCTGGTCTGCCATGTCTCAGCCCTCCGTCATCGCGAAATCGTAGCCGCTGACCGGGTCCAGCGTGTCGATCGTGCCATAGGTTCCGTCGCCATCCTGCCAGTAGGCCAGCATCGCATCGGGGGGCGAAAACCCGAGCCAGACCCCCGCGCAGGCCGCCGCCGCCAGCCCCGCCATCGCGGGCCAGCCGCCAAGCGCGGCGATCAGCCCGGCCAGCGGCCGCCGATGCGGCGCGGGGTCGGGATCGGGGCGCGCGGCCAAGGCCTGCGCCTCGATTCGCGCCATGAGGTCGGCGGGCGGTTCGGGCGTGTCGGCGCGGGCGGCGCTGAAATACGCCCCCAACCCCGGGGGCAGGTCATCATCCGGTTCATGCGTCATCGCTCAACCCCAGTTCTGCGCGGGCGGTCAGCAGGATCGCCTCGAGCGCGCGTTTGCCCCGCGCGGTAAGACTTTCCACCGCCCGCGGGCCTATGTCCATGATCTGGGCAATCTCGGGATTGGCCAGACCTTCGATGTGACGCAGCACCACCGCCTGCCGTTGCCGGTCGGGCAGTTGCAAAAGCGCCGCCTGCAGCGCCGCGGCACGGGCGTCCTGCTGCAGCCGTGCCTCGGCGCTGATCGCGTCGTCGGCGATTTCGGGCGCGTCGTCCAGCGGCACGCCGCGGCGTCTGCGCTGCCGGTCGATGCAGAGGTTCGCGGTGACACGGTAGAGCCAGGTGGTCACCTTCGCCTCGCCCGCGCGCCAGCCCGGCGCCTGCCGCCAAAGCCGCATCAACGCCTCTTGCGTCACATCCTCGGCCTCGGCCCGGTCGCCCAGCATGCGCACCGCATGCGCATAGACACGCGGGGTCAGCCGCAGGGTCAGCGCCCGCGCGGCCTCGGCGCTGCCAGCGGCGTAGCGCGCAAGAAGGGTCTCGTCGTCGAGATCGTTCATGGCATCCAGCGGCATCTTCGGTCCTTGCGGCGGTAGCGCCTTGGCGGGGCCGGCGCAAGCGCGGGGCCCCGACAGGACCCCGCGCCAGTGCTTCGGCGCCTAGTGGCGGCCGCGTCCTTCGCCGCGATGGCCGCGCCAGTGCTTGCGGGCGTCGGCGAACTCCTCGGCGCTGATCGCGCCATCCTCGTCCTTGTCGAGCCGCTCGAACATCCGCGCGGGGTCGCGGCGGCCTGCCACCTCTTCGGGGCTGAGCTTGCCATCGCCGTTTTCGTCCAGCCGTTTGACCATCCGCGCGGCGCGGGCGGCGCTGCGTTCGGCCTTGCGGGCCTCGCGCTGGGCCTGCAATTCCTCGGGGCTGAGCGCGCCGTCGCCATCGGTGTCGGCGGCGGCAAAGCGCACGGCCCGGTGGGCCGCCATCTCTTCGGGCGTGACCTGTCCGTCGGCGTTGGCGTCCAGCTCTTCGAACAGGATCGGCGCGCGGTCGGGACCGCCACGGCGGCCGTCGCGGTCATGGGCGCTGGCCGCTACGGCGGTGATGCTCATCGCGGTGACAAGAACGCCCGTGATCCAGATACCTCTTTGCATGTCGTCTTCTCCATTTCTGACGGCGAACCGGGGTCGTTGCCCGGGTTCATGCACAGTCAAACGGCGCGGCCCGGCGGTTCCGTCGCAGAAAGTTCGGACAAACGATCACAGGGCCGTGATTTGCGACATCCGGACGCGGGGCGTTTTGGCCCCTTTTGTCAAGGCCCGGCGAGGGTCATCTTGGCCGCATGAGCAACACGTCACACACCACCGAGTCGCAGACTGCGCAGCCCGAACGGCCGACCTGGCCCGCGGTCTGGAAAGGCTGGCGGCGCAAATGTCCCAACTGCGGCACCGGTCCGATGCTGCGCAGTTACCTCAAGGTACGCGACACCTGCCCGGTGTGCCGCGAGCCGCTGCATCATCACCGCGCCGACGACGGCCCGGCGTACCTGACCATCCTGATCGTGGGGCACCTGATGGCGCCGCTCCTGCACGTGGCGTTTACGACCTACCGGCCCGATCCGCTGATCCTGTTCACGATCTTCGCGGTTGGCTGCATCTCGCTCTCGCTCTATCTTCTGCCGAGGTTGAAAGGGGTGATCGTGGCCATCCAGTGGGCGCGGTACATGCATGGATTCGCGCCGCCCGCGTGATCCGGCCCCTGCTGCAAAGGGGCCCCGGATGACCGATGTGATCGACAAGACCGCCATTCGCCACGCCGCGACCGTCATCGTGCTGCGCGACCGGCTGACCCGGCCGCGCATTCTGATGGGGCAGCGCGGCGCGGGCGCGGCCTTCATGCCCAACAAGTTCGTCTTTCCCGGCGGTGCGGTCGATCCGGCCGATGCGGATGTGCCGCTGGCCGAACCGTTGCCCGCGCTCTGCGCCGCCCGTCTGACCGAAGACGCAGACGCCGCGCTGGCCCCGGCGATTGCCGTCGCCGCCATCCGCGAGTTGTGGGAGGAAACAGGTCAGATCCTTGGCGTGCCCGGGGTCTGGGGCGGCGAGGTTCCGGAAGACTGGCAGAGCTTTGCCGCCACCGGCCACCTGCCGTCTGCCACGGCGTTGCAGTTCGTTTTTCGCGCCATCACCCCGCCGGGGCGGCCGCGCCGGTTCGATGCGCGGTTCTTTCTGGTCGATGCGGGTGCGCTGGTCAGCGATCCGGACGACTTTGCCGCGGCCAGCGATGAGCTGTCGCATCTGCAATGGGTCGACCTGGCCGAGGTGCGCCGTTTCGACATGCCCTTTATCACCGAGGTGGTGCTGGCCGAGATCGCGGCGCGCGCCGAAGATCCCGCGCCGCCGCAATCGGTGCCGTTCTTTCGCAACGATGACGAGGAAAGCCTGTTCCTGCGGCTGCACGGGCGGGTCCTGACGGACTAGGATGATTGCGGGTGTCGCCCGCGTATGGTATTCCGTCGGTGTGCCCTGCAGGGGGCCGCCTGATCCGCGGAAAGCGTGGCTACGCACCTGTGACGACGAAACGACCTTAATCGGTTTTTTCTGTGCCCGACTGGCAAAGCGGATCCCGGGCGTGAACAGGAGGAACCTGCCATGGCCCGACCGAAGGCCCCGTCCTTTGACCATTTGCGCCGCGATGCGAAAACCCTCAGGCGTCTTTACGATGCGCGCGACCCCGGCGCGCTGACGCGGCTGAGGATGTATCCGCCGCGCGCGGACCCTGGCCATCTGAAACACGCGGATTTCCTGCATGTCATCGCCCGCGAACAGGGGTTCGAAAGCTGGCCAAAGCTGAAGCTGGCTGTCGAGACCGTGGGCATGGACCGCGCGGCCAAACAGCAGCGGTTGAAGATCGCGCTGTATCAGGGGCAGGGCTGGGTGGTGGAGCATCTGCTGAGCGAAACGCCGGACCTGGCCGACGGGCTTTTTGGTCTGGCCTGTGCGCTCTACGACATCGACGCCGTCGAGGCCGCGCTGGCGCGCGACCCGTCGCTGGCGGTGCAGGCGTTCGGACCGCGCCGCCCGATCCTGCATCTGGCGTTTTCGCGCTGGATCAAGCAGCGGCCCGAGCTTGCGCCGCAGATGATCGCGGTGGCCGAAGCGTTGCTGGCCGCAGGGGCCGACGTGAACGACGGCTATCCGGTGAGCCCCGGGAGCGATCATCTGCTGTCGGCGCTTTATGGCGCCATCGGGCACGCGGACAACATGGTTCTGGGCCGCTGGCTGCTGGAGCATGGGGCTGATCCCAACGACGGCGAGGCGCTGTATCACGCCACCGAACTTGGGCATCACGAGGGGCTGAAATTGCTGCTGGCCCACGGGGCCGATCCGCATGGCACCAACGCGCTGCTCAGGGCGATGGATTTCGACGACGTGGCGGCGGTGCGGCTGCTGCTGACGCACGGGGCCAAGGCCGACGATTACAACGATGCGGAGGTCGGAGGCGAGCAGCCCTGGGTCGTGCCGGCACTGCACCAGGCCGCGCGGCGCGGTTCGGGACCCGAAATGGTGAAGCTGCTGCTGGAGAACGACGCCGATCCGGGGCGGGTCTGGAAGGGGGCCACGGCCTATGGCTTTGCCCGCGTCTTTGGCCATGCGATGCTGGCGCGCGAGATCGAGGCGCGCGGCGGCGCGGTGCCGTTGAGCCGCGAGGAAACGCTTCTGGCACGCGCGGCCGACGGGGAAGAGAGCCCGGGCGCGTTCATCGACCCCGAACGGCTGCCGCCTGCCTACCGCGACATCATCCGTGACATCGTGCACCTGCCGGACCGGCTGGGGCAGGTGCAGCGGCTGGTGGCGCTGGGGGTGGAGTACGACCGGCCCGATGGCACCGGGGTGACCCCGGTGCAGGCGGCGGGCTGGTGCGGTCTGCCCGGGATGATGGCCTATCTGATGGGCCAGCGGCCCGACCTCGCGCATGTCAACGACTATGGCGGCACGCTGCTGGGCACGATCCTGCACGGGTCGGAAAACAACCCCGACCGGGCGGAGGGCGATTACCGCACCTGCCTGGAACTGGCGCTCGAGGCCGGGGTGGCCCTGCCGCGTCGTGCGATCGAGATGGCGGGGCGTGAGGATCTGGCGGCGTTCCTGGCCGATTGGGCAGAGGCGCATCCCGGTCAGGTGGTCTGAACAGGAGCGTCGCGGAACCTGCCGCTTGGAAAGGGAGTTTTTGCTTAAACCCGGCGGCTGGTCGTGTATCATCGCCGGGTCGGGATGCATGCGGGGGGAGTGGTCATGCGATTGAGAGGGGTGCGCCGCAGCCGCAATGTGGAGGACCGTCGCCGGTCCGGCGGTGGGGCCAAGGCGGGCATCGGCGGGGTCGGCCTGCTGGTTGTTCTGGCCATTGGCTATTTCGCTGGGATCGACGTGACGCCGCTCTTGCAGCAGGTGCCACAGCAAAGCACGGCGCCCCGCGAACTGACCGACGCGGAACAGCGCGCAGCGGAATTTTCGACCCGGGTGCTGGCCACCACCGAAGATGTCTGGGATGTCGTCTTTCCCGAGCAGCTGGGAGTGGAATACGCCGCACCCACGCTGGTTCTGTATTCCGGGGTGACGCAGTCGCCCTGTGGCGGTGCCAGCGGCGCGACGGGGCCGTTCTACTGCCCGGCGGATGGCAAGGCCTACCTCGACACCGATTTCTTCGCCACACTCAGCCGCGAGCTGGGGGCGAAGGGCGATTTCGCCGCCGCCTATGTGATCGCGCATGAGGTCGCGCATCACGTGCAGAATGAACTGGGCCTGCTGGGCCAGGTGAACGAGGCACGGCGCAGCGCCAGCCAGGCCGAGGCCAACGCACTGACCGTGCGGCTGGAGCTGCAGGCGGACTGCCTGTCGGGGGTCTGGGCGCAAAAGGTCGGCAATCTGCTGGAACCGGGGGATCTGGACGAGGCGCTCAACGCGGCGCGGCGGATCGGCGACGACTATCTGCAAAAGCGCGCGGGACGGGTGCCGCAGCCGCACACCTTTACGCACGGCACGTCTGACCAGCGGGAACGCTGGTTCGCGCGAGGTTACAAAAGCGGACGCATCGCCGACTGCGACACCTTCGGCGCGCAAAGGCTTTAGGGCCGTGACGGTGTTTCACGCCTTGCCCGTGGGGGGCGGCATCCTGGCCATCGCGCCGCTGCCGGGGGCGGAGGGAGATTATGCGGGCGATCTGGAGCATATTCGCGGCTGGGCCCCGGCAATGGTGCTGTCGCTGACCACGCTCGTGGAGATGGTCGCGACCGAGGCGCAGGACCTGGGTGCGCATCTGCAGGACCAGGGCACCCGCTGGGTGCATCTGCCGCTGGAGGATTTCGGCGCCCCCGATGCGGCCTTTCAGGAACGCTGGGAGGTGGTCCGCGTCCCGGCGCTGCGGGCGCTGGCAGGCGGTGGGCGGCTGCTGGTGCATTGCCGGGGCGGCTGCGGGCGGTCGGGCATGGTGGCGCTGCGCCTGATGATCGAGGCGGGCGAGGCGCCGGACGAGGCGCTGGCGCGGCTGCGGGGCGTGCGGCCCTGTGCGGTGGAGACCGAGGCGCAGATGAGCTGGGCGATGGCGGCCCCGCGCGAGGCGGCGGTGTTCGTGCGGTCTTCGGGGTAGGGGGCTGGGGGCAACTCATCCGCCCTGCGGGCGTCTTCGTGAAGGTTTGTGCTGAACTTGTCTGAGGCGGGACTCCGCAGACCTTCTGCGAAGGTCAGCTCTGTCCCGCTCGGTGCATTTGAGGGGCAAATGCACCGGAGGTGAGAGGCTGGACAACGACCCAAGCGGGGCTCGTTACGGCTGCTTCCTTCCGGACCTGACCGGGTTGGCGAGGCGCCTGCCCGCGCCAACCTCTCGACCCGGTACATAGTCGCCCGCGCGGCTTATCGCAAGGGGGTCAGCGGCCCAGCAGCCCGGCCCAGCGGGCCCCGTCCATCAGCGTCTCTGCCACGTGATGGGCAAACCGTCCCTCGGTCGGCAGGATGTCGGGGACCTGCACCACGCAGGCGCCGGCGGTATGCGCGGATTCGGCCCCCGGTTCGCTGTCCTCGAAGACCAGGCAGGCCGTGGGCGCGTGGCCCAGCCGGTCGGCGGCCAGCAGGTAGGGATCGGGCGCGGGTTTGGCCCGCTGCACCGAATCGCGGGTCACGACGATGGGAAAATACCGGTCGAGGCCGCTGATCTGCAGCTTTTCCGTCGCGCTTTGGTCATGCGAGGAGGTGGCGAGGGCCAGCGGCACGCCCAGATCGCTGAGATGCGCCAGCAGGTCCGCCGCGCCCGGTTTCAGCGGCACGCCGTCACGTTGGCGCAGGCGGCTGGTGGTGGCGGACCATTCGGTGTTCAGCCGGTCGGTGTCGATATCGCCGAATTCCGCCGCGATGATCTGCGCCCCGGCGTCGTAATCCTTGCCCACCAGCCGGTGCAGGAAATCCTCTTCGATCTCGATCCCCAGGGTTTCGAAGGCCAGAACGCCCGCGCGCATGGCCGCCGCTTCGGTGTCGAGCAGGGTGCCGTCGAGGTCGAAGATCACGGCGGTGAAGGTGGGAGGCGCTGTCTGTGTCATGCCGCGCATAAAGCACGCCGCCGCGCGGCTGTCGAGGTGCCGCCCCCCGGGCCGACCGTCAGAGCAGGATACGGAAGATGGTAAAGCCGTCGTCGTTCATCCCGACCTCTTCCAGCGTCAGGCTTTCCACGCCATCGGCATAGGCCTGCGCCGCCGGTCCGGTTTCGAAAAGCACCGAGGTGTCCGGCATCGGCGCGAAGGACCAGTTGGCGTCGGCGGCGGGGTCGACGGTGCCCTGCTCGACGATGTAGCGCACGATCACGTCGCGGTTGGTGTCGGGTGCCTCGAACACGATGGTGTCGCCCATGGCGCCCGGGAAGGACCCGCCGCCGCTGGCGCGGTAGTTGTTCGTGGCGACGATGAATTCGGCCGCGGGATCAATCGGTTCGCCTTGGTACCTGAGGTCGGTGATGCGGCTGGCGCCTGGGTTGAGCGATCCGCCCTTGGGGTCGTATTTCGACGGCTGCGACAGGTCGATCCGGTAGGTGACCCCGTCCATGACATCGAAATTGTAGCTTGGGAACGCCGGATCCAGCAGCGGCTGGTCGCTGGTGCCCGGGGTGATCTGGTTGAAGATCCCGGCCGAGCGTTCGAGCCAGTCCTTGACCTGCGCGCCGGTGACCTTCACCGCGCGCACGGTGTTGGGGTAAAGATAGAGGTCGGCCACGTTCTTGACCGCAATCGATCCCGCGGGCACGTCGGTGTAGTACTCGGGCCCGCCACGGCCCCCGGCCTTGAACGGCGCGGCGGCGGACAGGATCGGCAGGCCCTCGTATTCGGTGCCCTGCATCATCTGGCGGATATACCAGGTCTGCGCGACCGAGACGATCTGCACAGACGGATCGTCCGCCACCAGGGCAAAGTAGGAATGCAGCGGCGCCGTGGTCTTGCCCACCGGGCGGCGCACATAGTCCAGCGTCGCCTCGTGATCGGCCTTGACCGCGGCCAGGACCGCCGGGTCGTCCTCGACCAGCGCGGTGACAGAGCGGTCTTCGTTGCGGCGGCTGATCGGGCGTGCCTCGGACGTGGTGGTGACGACGCGCCATTCGGACCCGTCGCGTTCCAGAAGCAGGTCGATCACCCCCAGATGGCTGCCCCAGAAGCCGCCCATGGTCGCGGGCTTGCCGTGGATCGTGCCCTTGGCGGTATCGACCGCGGCGTAGCCTTCGTAGGTGGGCGACGGGAAGACCAGGTGCGAATGGCCGGTCATCACCGCATCGATCCCGTCGAGCGCCGCCAGCGGCACCGACGCGTTTTCCAGCCCCTCTGCGTCCTGCGCCTGGCCGATGCCGGAATGCGAAAGCGCGATGATGATGTCGGCACCGGCCTCTTTCATTTCCGGCAGATAGGCGCGGGCGGTGGCGGTGATGTCGCGGGCGGTCACGTTGCCTTCAAGATGCTGGCGGTCCCAGTTCATCACCTGCGGCGGGGTAAAGCCGATGATCCCCACCTTGATCGGGTGGCTGTCGCCTGCGCCGTCGGTCAGCATGCGGTCGAGGATCACGTAGGGCTTGAACAGCGTGGTGTCGTCGCGCGGGCCCGCGCCCGCCTGCGTCGCGATGTTCGACAGCACGATCGGAAAGGCGGCGCCCGCGGTGGATTTCATCAGGAACTCCAGCCCGTAGTTGAATTCATGGTTGCCAATGGTCGCGGCGTCAAAACCAACGGTGTTCATCGCGGCGATGATCGGGTGCATGTCGCCGTCCTGCATCCCGCGTTCATAGGCGATGTAGTCGCCCATCGGGTTGCCCTGCAGGAAATCGCCATTGTCCAGCAGCAGCGCGTTCGTGGCCTCGGCGCGGATGTCGGCGATGATCGACGCGGTGCGCGACAGCCCGACGGTGTCGACGGGTTTGTCGGCGTAGTAGTCATAGGGATAGACATGCACATGCAGGTCCGTCGTTTCCATGATCCGCAGATGGGCCTGACCAGTGCTGGCCCGGGCGGAGAAGGGATGCAAAGCAATCAAGGTGGTGCCTGCGGCTGTGCCGGCCAGAAAGGTTCGGCGAGAGATTGTGGTAGGGCGTTCGATGGGCATCGGGACTCTCCTCTGGTGCGATTCAAGTCTAATCGGAAAATGTGACGCCGGAACATTGGTGATAGAAAAAGATCGCGAATACAATCCCAAGTTGCGTTTCGCGGTGTGAATTCGGCGCAAATACCCTGCGGCAAAAAGGCGCCGCGGCGAAACGGTTTGCCCGCTCCCGCCCGCCGTGGCATGTGGAACAAAACGGGGGGCGGGATGCGACAGGCGGAAACGGTGACATTCGGCGGATCGGGTCTGGACCGCGCGGCAGAGCTGCGCGGCGACATTCCGGCCCTGGCCGCCGCAATGCAGGACAGGGCGGCGCGGACCGTGGTGCTGTGGCGCGGCAAGCCGCTGGTGGCCGGAGAGGACCCGCTGTCGCTTGTGCGGTTGCCGCTGGACCACCCGGTGCTGGCCGAGGCGCGCGGCGCGCCGGTGCTGCTGGGCCGCGAAGAGGGGGCAGCCCGCTTTGCGCATGACATCTCAGGCTGGGAGCCGGAGGGGCTGGACGCGAGCCAGCTGGGCGGCTTTGTCGATGCCAGCGAACAGGTGCACCCGGCGCTTGCGCCCGGCCAGCGCTTTGCCGAGCTGCGGCGGATCATGACCGCGCTGAGCCCGCGCGACGCCGAACTGGCCGCGACCGCCAAGGCGATCCACGGCTGGCATGCGGGGCACGGGTTCTGCAGCCGCTGCGGCAGCCCCAGCGACGTGGCGCAGGCCGGGTGGCAGCGGATCTGCCCGAAATGCGGCGGGCATCATTTTCCGCGCACCGATCCGGTGGTGATCATGCTGATCACACACGGCAATTCGGTGCTGCTGGGCCGCAGCCCAGGCTGGCCCGACGGCATGTATTCCTGCCTTGCGGGCTTTGTCGAACCCGGAGAGACGATCGAGGCCGCGGTGCGGCGCGAGGTCTTCGAGGAGGCGGGCGTGCGGGTCGGGGCGGTGCGCTATCTGGCCAGCCAGCCCTGGGCCTTTCCGGCGTCGCTGATGATCGGCTGTGTGGGCGAGGCGACGGGGCGCGATATCACCATCGATCCGGTCGAGATCGAGGATGCCCGCTGGGTCAGCCGCGAGGACATCGCCGAGGCCTTTGCCGGGCGGCATCCCGACATCCTGCCCGCGCGAAAGGGGGCCATCGCGCAGTTCCTGTTGCGCAACTGGCTGGCGGATCAGCTGGACTGATCCGCGGCGCAGGGCCCGACCCGCGCGGGCAAGGGCGGGATTTTTCAGACTGTTGCCGTCCAATGCCTTGCGATTTTCCGCCGAAACGGCAACACTTTGGCCACAACCAGAAGACGCGCAAAGCGCATGCGGCATCGGGGCAGGGCAGATGGAGTTCACCACCAAGGAAGATATCGAGGCGCCGGTCGACAGGGTGTTCGCGGCGCTGAGCGATTTCGACGCGATCGAACGGTCGGTCCTGCGGCGCGGGGTCGATGTGCGGCGGATCGATCAGTTGCAGGGCCCCTGCGAGGGCATGCACTGGAAAGCCGCGTTCCGGTTCCGCGGCAAGATGCGCGATGCCGATGTGACGCTGACCCGCTATGACCCGCCAAACAGCATGGAATTCAATACCCTGTCCGGCGGGCTCGAGACGAGGACGGTGGTGGATTGCGTAGCGCTGTCGCGCAGCCGCACGCGGGTGAGCCTTGTCGCCACCCTGCAGCCCAAGACCCTGTCGGCGCGGCTGCTGGTGCAGTCGCTGAAACTGGCCAAGGGCAACCTCAACAAGAAATTCCGGGTGCGGGCGGCCGATTACGCCAAGGACCTCGAGGATCGTCTGAAACACGGATGATGTGATCCCGCGTCGATTGCAGCGGGCGGCGGGCGCGCTATGCTTTGCCGCAACGCGCGCTAGGGGCCGCAACTTCTGCCGCCCGCGCTGCGTGACTGCGACAGCAGGCACAGCGCTTGTGCGACATCACATGAACGCGCCGCGCGCGGCGCAAGCAGCGGAGGGACCGATGCGGTTCTTGAAATCACTACTCCTTGCGGCGGCGCTGACGACGGGCGTTCCGGCCACGGCCCATGAATTCTGGATCTCGCCTCTGATCTACCAGGTGCCGTCGGATGCGATGCTGCTGGCCGACATCCGTGTGGGCGAGATGATGGAAGGCTCGCCCTATTCCTATGTGCCGCCGAATTTCGAACGCTTCGAGATCCGCATGGCCGGTGAGAGCTTTGACGTCGACGGCCGGGCGGGCGACCGGCCCGCGCTGAAGATGCGGGCGCCGATGGCCGAGGGTCTGGCCGTGGTGGTGCACGAGACCCGGGACTATTCGCTGACCTACCGTGACTGGGCGAAGTTCACCCAGTTCACCGAGCACAAGGATTTCCGATGGGCCCTGGACCGGCACCGCGAACGCGGCCTGCCGGAGCAGGATTTCAAGGAGCGCTACAGCCGCTACGGCAAGAGCCTGATCGGGGTCGGCTTTGCCGAAGGGTCGGACACCGAGGTCGGTCTGCTGATCGAGATCGTGGCGGGGGCGAACCCGTATACCGACGACCTGTCGGACGGTTTTCCGGTCACGGTGCTTTTCGAAGGTGCGCCGCGCGCCGATGAACAGGTGGAACTGTTCGAAAAGGCCCCCGACGGCAGCGTCACCTCGACCCTGCACCGGACCGATGCCAAGGGCCGGGTCACCCTGCCGGTCAAGGCGGGGCACGAATACCTGGTCGATTCCGTTCTGATGCGCGAGCTGGACCCGGTGGACGAGGGCGACCCGGTCTGGGAGTCGCTCTGGGCTTCGCTCACCTTCAAAGTGCCGGGCTGATGTCGGACCTTGTCGCGGCGCTGCGCGAAACCCTGGGCGCGGGGGCGGTTCTGACCGGTGGCGACGCCGCGCCCTGGTCGCGCGACTGGACCGGTCAGTATCGCTGGACGCCGCTTTGCGTGGTGCGCCCGCGGTCGACGCAAGAGGTGTCGGGGGTGCTGCGGCTGGCGCATGACCGGGGCCTGCCGGTGGTGCCGGTGTCGGGCAACACCGGGCTTTCGGGCGGCACGGCGGGCGAGGGCGCGATCATGCTGTCGCTGGACCGGATGAACGCGATCCGCGACATCCGGCCCGAGGCGCGCTTGGCGGTGGTCGAGGCGGGGGTGATCCTGTCGCAGTTGCACGAGGCGGTGGCCGGGCACGGGCTGAGCTTTCCGCTGACCTTCGGCGCGCGCGGGTCCTGCATGGTTGGCGGCTTCCTCAGTACCAATGCTGGCGGGTCCAATGTGCTGCGATACGGCAACACCCGCGATCTGGTGCTGGGGGTCGAGGTGGTGCTGGCCGACGGTCGGGTGATGAACCTGATGTCCGAGCTGCACAAGGACAATTCCGGGCTGAACCTGCGGCATCTGGTGATCGGTGCCGAAGGCCAGCTAGGGGTGATCACCGGCGCGGTGCTCAAGCTGGTGCCCGCGCCCCGGGCCTATGCCACGGCGATGGTGGCGGTGCGGGATCTGGGCGATGCGCTGACCCTGCTGAACCGGTTGCAGGAGGCGACGGGCGGTGCGGTCGAGGCGTTCGAATACATGGCGCACCCCTATCTGCGGGCGCTGAAAGAGCGCTTTCCCGAAACCCGCCCGGTCTTTGACCGTGAACACGCCGTGACCTTGCTGGTCGAGGTGGGGGCGACAGCACCCCGCGACGTCACCCCCGGCCCGGACGGGCAGGTGCCGCTGGCGGGCTACCTGGAAGAGGTTCTTGCATCGATGCTCGACGAAGGCGCGGTGCTGGATGCGGTGGTCGCCGCCTCCGAGGCGCAGCGGACCGAGATGTGGCAGCGCCGGGAACGCGCGGGCGAGGTTTCGGTGGTGCGTCTGCCGATGATCAACAACGACGTGGCGCTGCCTCTCGACAAGGTCGCGACGTTTCTGGAGCGGGCCGATGCGCGGGTGGCTGCGCTCGACCCAGGGGCGCAGCCGATCGTGGTGGCGCATCTGGGCGACGGCAACGTACATTACGTGATCTGGCCCGAAAGCGACGCGCCTGGGCTGCGCGACGCGGTCATGGAGGCGGTCGAGGACGAGGTGCTGGCGCTGGGCGGGTCGTTCTCGGCCGAGCATGGCATCGGTCTGGCCAAGCGCCCCAGCATGGCGCGGCGCAAGGACCCGGTGGCGGTGGAGGCGATGCGCGCGATCAAGGCGGCGCTGGATCCGAAGGGGATCCTGAACCCGGGCAAGGTCCTGCCGGACTAGAGCCTATCGCTCCTCGAGCCCTTGCGGGCTTTCCTCGCGTCGGATCAGACCTTGGGCGCGCCGGTGTGCCAGTCGAAAAAGCCGGGACCGGCGCGGGTCAGAAGCTCTTGCGCGAGGTCACTGCCCATCGAGGCGCCGTCGCTGATCGGCCCGCTGCGGTGCCCGGAATGCGCGGCGGACCCGTCCGGGCGCAGCACCTCGCCGCGCAGGTGCAGGGTATCACCGTCGAGTTCCGCGAGACCGGCAATCGGGGTTTCGCAGGAGCCGTCGAGCGTGGCCAGAAACGCGCGTTCTGCGGCCAGCCGTTGGCCGGTGGGGCGGTCGTGGATCGCCGCCAGCATCTGCGCCGTGCGCCCGTCGTTCAGACGCCGTTCGATGCCGATGGCGCCTTGCGCGACGGCGGGCAGCATCTCGGTCGTGTCGATGGCGGTTTTCGGAACGTCGTCCATCTTCATCCGGTTGAGGCCAGCCATGGCGAGGAAAGTGCAGCTTGCCACGCCATCGTCGAGCTTTTTCAGCCGGGTCTGCATGTTGCCGCGGAATTCGACCACCTGCAGGTCGGGCCGCCGGTGCAGAAGCTGCGCGCGTCGGCGCAGGCTCGACGTGCCGACCACGGCGCCGCTGGCCAGTTCCGCGATGCCTGAATGGGTGGGCGAGATGAAGGCGTCGCGCACATCTTCGCGCGGCAGGTAGGTGTCGAGCGTCAGCCCGTCGGGCTGCAGCACCGGCATGTCCTTCATCGAATGCACCGCGATGTCGATGCCGCCCGACAGCAGCTGCTCTTCGATCTCGCGGGTAAACAGCCCCTTGCCGCCGATTTCCTTGAGCGGCCGGTCGATGATCCGATCGCCCGTCGTCTTGATCACGACAATGGTGAACGCCTCGTGCGGCAGGTTAAAGGCCTGGGCCAGCCGGTCGCGGGTTTCGTTGGCCTGGGCCAGAGCGAGCGGGGAGCCGCGGGTGCCGATCTTGAGCGGCGCGTCGGGAGAGGGCAAATCAGGTGTCATGGCCCCTGCTTAGCGGTGTCCTTCAAGCCTGACAACCATGGTCGTGGCTTGACATATCGGCGCTGGCATCGGACCCATGTGTCAACCAAAGAGGACAGTTCCGAATGACCAAGACGATCCTGCGCGCGCTGGCGGGCGAAACCCTTCCGACCCCGCCGATCTGGATGATGCGGCAGGCCGGTCGCTATCTGCCGGAATACAAGGCCACGCGGGCCGAAGCGGGCGATTTCCTGTCGCTGTGCTACAACCCCGAACTGGCCGCAGAGGTGACGTTGCAGCCGATCCGCCGCTACGGATTCGATGCGGCGATCCTCTTTGCCGATATCCTGCTGTTGCCGCAGGCGCTGGGGGCGGATCTGTGGTTCGTGACCGGCGAGGGGCCGCGGCTGTCGACGATCACGACCGAAGAGGATTTCACCAAGCTCAAGCCGGTGCATGCCATCGACGACACGCTGTCGCCGGTCTATGAGACGATCCGCATCCTGCGCCGCGAACTGCCGCCCGAGACGACGCTGATCGGGTTCGCCGGGGCGCCCTGGACGGTGGCCACCTACATGATCGCAGGTCAGGGGACGCCGGATCAGGGGCCGGCGCACGCGCTCAAGACCGAGAACCGCGCGCTGTTCGAGCAGTTGCTGGGCAAGATCACCGAAGGTACGATCGATTACCTGTCGCGCCAGATCGAGGCCGGGGCGGAGGTCGTGAAGATCTTCGACAGCTGGGCCGGATCGCTCAAGGGGGATGATTTCGAGCGCTATGCGAAAGAGCCCGCGCGGATCATCACCCAGGCGCTGAAGGACCGGCACCCGGGCATTCCGGTCATCGCCTTTCCGCGTCAGGCGGGCGACAATTACATCGGGTTTCACGCCGCCACCGGGGCCGATTGCGTGGCCATCGACGATAGCGTCAGCCCCGAGTGGGCGGCGGAGCATGTGCAAACGGACGGCTGCGTGCAGGGCAATCTGGCCTCGTCCCACATGGTTACGGGCGGGGATGCGCTGGTGAGCGAGACAAAGCGCGTGGTCGAGGCGTTCTCGAACGGGCCGCATATCTTCAACCTGGGCCATGGGATCACGCCGGATGCGGACCCCGAGAACGTGCAGCTGATGATCGACACGATCCGGGGTACGTGACTTAGCGGCGGAACGGCCGGGCCCGGCGGCCCGGCAGAGGGCGGCCCTTCTGCTGTTCGCGCAGGAACACGAAAAGCCCCGCGCCCACGATGAGCGCGCAGCCCAGCCAGACCGTGGGGGCGGGCCACTCGCCGAAAATTGCCCAGCCCCAGAAGATCGCCAGCGGCAGGCCGATGTATTCGAAGGGGGCGATGGTCGCGGCGTCGGCCATGCGGTAGGCGGCCGACAGGCAATAGCCGATGCCGCCCGCGGCCAGGCCGATGGCGGCGAAGACCGGCCAATCGGCGCGCGGCGGCACGATCCAGGCGCGCAGCAGGAAATGCAGGCTTTCGTTCTGCGGTCCGGGCGACAGGCGGCCATCCCCCGCGATCAGATAAAAGCCGACGGACACCAGCAGGAACGTGCCCTGGATATAGATCGCCAGCGCCGAGGCGCGGGTACTGACCCCCAGCCGCCGCGTCAGCACCTGCATGAGCGCATAAAGCAGCGCGGCGGCCACCGGCAGCAGCAGGACAAACCGCGACGCCCCGACGGCGGTTTCGGCCCAGGGGCGCTGCATCACGGCGACGCCGGCAAAGCCCACGATCACCGCACCCAGGCGCAGCGGCCCGACCTTTTCGCCCAGCATCGGGATCGCCAGCAGCGTGATGAAAAGCGGCGCCACGAAGAAAAGCGCCGTGGCCTGCGCCAGCGGCAGCACCGCGACGGCGGCGTAGAAGGTCATATTGGCCCCCACCACCAGCAGCCCGCGCAGCAGGTGCAGGAACGGTGTCGAGGTCCGCAGGAGCTTGATCCCGCCTTCGTACTGCAGAAGTGCTAGGGAAAAGATTAGCCCGACGGCGGAGCGGACGAAGACGATCTGGTGTAGCGGATAGCCGCCCGACAAGAGCTTGATCAGCATGTCGTTGACGGAAATCGCGGCAACGCCTGCACAGATCAGCAGGATTCCAAGGGCGGGTCGGTCGGTGGATGTCATGGCCGCAGGGTTATCCCGCGCACAGGGCCTGTGCCATCCCGAAAACGACATTGCCGTTGCCATCTGAACGGGGCCGTTTAGATTGCCGCCAAATCCGAGGGAGGGGTGTGCCATGTCGGCGATGGTCGAGATTGACGATATCCGCAAGATCTATGACGGCGGATTCGAGGCTTTGGGCGGCGTCACGCTCGATATCGAGGAGGGCGAGATTCTGGCCCTGCTTGGCCCCAACGGTGCCGGCAAGACGACGCTGATTTCGATCATCTGCGGCATCACCCTGCCGACCGGCGGGCATATCCGCGTGGGCGGGCATGACGTGGTGTCGGACTACCGCGCGGCGCGCACGCTGATCGGTCTGGTGCCGCAGGAGGTCAACCTCGAACCCTTTGAAAAGGTCATCAACACGGTGAAGTTTTCCCGTGGGCTTTTCGGCAAGGGTGCGGATGACAGCTATATCGAAGAGCTGCTGCGGCGGCTGTCGCTTTGGGACAAGCGCAACGCCGCCATTCGCGAACTGTCGGGCGGTATGAAGCGGCGGGTGCTCATTGCCAAGGCGCTGAGCCACCAGCCGCGCGTGCTGTTTCTGGACGAACCGACCGCGGGCGTGGACGTGGAGCTGCGCCGCGACATGTGGGAGATCGTCGCCGGGCTCAAGGCTGATGGCGTCACGATCATCCTGACCACTCATTACATTGAGGAGGCCGAGGCGATTGCCGACCGTGTCGGGGTGATCAACAAGGGCCAGCTTTTGCTGGTCGAACCCAAGGACGAGCTGATGGAGCGTATGGGCCAGAAGCGCCTGCGCATCGATCTGCAGGAGCCGGTGAGCGAGATCCCGGCGTCGCTGAAAGGCTATGATCTGGCGCTGGCCGACGAAGGCCGCGCGCTGATGTATGTCTACGACACCCGCGCCGACCGCACCGGCATCGCCACCCTGATCAAGGAGATGAGCGCCGCCGGGCTGGTGCTGCGCGACATCCAGACCAGTCAGAATTCGCTTGAGGACATCTTTGTCGGGCTGGTCCACGAACAGGAGGGCGCGGCATGAACTGGCAGGCGGTCAAGTCGATCTACCTTTTTGAAATGGCGCGGTTCTTCCGTACGCTGGCGCAAAGCTTCGTGTCGCCGGTCATTTCGACCTCGCTCTACTTCGTTGTCTTCGGCGCGGCCATCGGCAGCCGCATCGACCAGGTCGACGGGATCAGCTATGGCGCGTTCATCGTGCCGGGGCTGATCATGCTTAGCGTCATCACCCAGGCGATTTCCAACGCGTCCTTCGGCATCTATTTCCCCAAGTTCATCGGCACGATCTACGAGCTTTTGTCGGCCCCCGTCAGCTTTCTCGAGATCGTGGCGGGCTATGTAGGGGCCGCGGCGACCAAGGCGTTGTTCATCGGGTTGGTCATCCTGGGCACCGCGGCGCTGTTCGTCGATCTGACGATCCAGCACCCGCTGGCGATGGTGGCGTTCCTGCTGCTCACGTGCCTCAGCTTTTCGCTGATGGGGTTCATCATCGGCATCTGGGCCAGCAATTTCGAACAGCTGCAGCTTGTGCCGCTCTTGGTGGTGACGCCGCTGGTATTCCTCGGGGGATCGTTCTATTCGATTTCTATGCTGCCGCCGGTCTGGCAGACGATCACGCTGTTCAATCCGGTGGTCTACCTGATTTCGGGCTTCCGCTGGGCGTTCTTCGGCATGGCGGATGTGCCCATCGGGCTGAGCCTTCTGGCCATCTTCGGGTTCACCCTGCTGTGCCTCGGGGTGATCTGGTGGATCTTCAAGACCGGCTGGCGCATCCGGAACTGAGCCGCGCGTATCTCAGGCAGGACGAACCCCGGGGGGATAGGCGATGAAGGGCACGGTCAAACTGGCGGATGCGCGTGAACTGCCCCTCTGGCGGCGGCCGGTGATGCTGTTGTTCCTCATGGCCATCGCGATGCCGCTGTCCTTTGCCACGTGGTCGGCGCTCTTGAACAACTTCGTCATCGAGGTCGCGGATTTCGACGGCTCCGACATCGGGTGGTTGCACACGGTGCGCGAGATTCCGGGTTTTCTGGCGGTGGGCGTCATTGCGATCATCATTTTCGTGCACGAACAGACGCTGGCGCTGGTGTCGCTGACGCTGCTTGGCGTGGCAACGGCGCTGACGGCGCAGTTCCCGGAACTGGGCGGTATCCTGACGATCACCATGCTCAGTTCCATCGGGTTTCACTATTACGAAACGGTCAACCAGTCGCTGCAGCTTCAATGGCTGCCCAAGGACCGCGCACCGCAAATGCTGGGGCTGCTGCTGGCGGCGGCGTCGGGGGCGACGCTGGTGGCCTATGTGGCCATCGTGATGACTTGGGAAGCCTTCGATCTGAGCTACAACTTCGTCTACATGACCAGCGGCGGGCTGACGCTCGCCATCGTGGCCTGGTGCGTCTTTGCCTTTCCCCGGTTCGAGGCGCCAAATCCACAGGTCAAGCGGATGGTGCTGCGGCGGCGCTACTGGCTCTATTACGCGCTGCAGTTCATGTCGGGGGCGCGGCGGCAGATCTTCGTGGTCTTTGCCGGCTTCATGATGGTCGAACGCTTCGGGTTCGAGGTGCACGAGGTCACGGCGCTTTATCTCATCAACCTGGTGGCCAACATGATCTTTGCGCCGCTCATGGGCCGCGCGGTATTCCGGTTCGGCGAACGCAACACGCTGGTCTTCGAATATGTCGGGCTGATCGCCGTTTTCCTG
Organism: Thalassococcus sp. BH17M4-6; assembly: GCF_049323015.1. NCBI lineage: Bacteria > Pseudomonadati > Pseudomonadota > Alphaproteobacteria > Rhodobacterales > Roseobacteraceae > Thalassococcus > Thalassococcus sp. BH17M4-6. The sequence continues at coordinate 20,165 of NZ_JBMPGU010000022.1, read as the reverse complement.
GCATACGGCGGCATCTACTGGTTCGGCTGGGGCGTGGTGATCGCGGCAGGGCTTTACGTGCTCGATCATCTGTTTTTCGCGCTGGCGCTGGCGCTCAAGACCTATTTCCAGAAGATCGCCGATCCCGGTGACATCGCGCCGACCGCCGCGGTGGCCTTTACGATCAACCACATCGCGGCGGTGTTTCTGCCCGCGCTTCTGGGTTATTTGTGGCTGATCTCGCCGCTGGCGGTCTTCGTGATGGCCGCGGGGATGGCGGGCGTTTCGCTGATCCTTGCCCTGATGATTCCGCGGCACCCCGAGCCGGGCAACGAGACGGTGTTTTCCGCCCTGCTGCCCGCCCCGGCCGAGTAGGCCTACCAGAAGCCCACCAGGATCGCGGCCATCGACACGGCCAGCAGCGCCGCCCAGACCTTGACGTTCTTCCAGATCGGCGCGTCGTCCGACAGCGCATCGGTCGCCATGTCCGGGGTCCAGACCACATCGGCCAGCTGGTCGTCGGGGCGCGGGGTGCCCGCACGGCTGACGATGAAGAAGATGCCGCAGCTGATCGCCGTCATAAGGCCCACGTTGGTGGTGTAATGCAGCGGCCAGTAGCCCATCTGCGTCGCCACGAAAAACGCGACGCTTACCGCATGTCCGCAACACAGCGTCAGGAATGCGGCGTCGCCGGTGCCCTTTTTCCACAGCGCGCCCAACAGGAAGATCGCCACCACCGGCGGCACGAGGATCGAGAAGGCCTGCTGCAGATAGGCCCACAGCCCGCCCATGTCGTCGATGAACGGTGCCCAGAGGATAGCGATGCCCATCAGCACCAGCGTGGTGATGCGTCCGATGCGGCGCTGCTCGCTGGGGCTTTTGTTCTCGACATCGAGAAAGTCATGGCTGATCAGCGTGGATGAGGAATTGAGCGTGGAGTCGACGCTGGACATGATCGCCGCGACCAGACCGGCCAGCACCAGCCCGGTCAGGCCCGAGGGCAACAGGGTGCTGGTGATGGTCGGGAACACCTGGTCCGGGTTGTCGAGGTCGGGGATGACCGCCAGCGCCATGGCGCCCGGAAGCACCATGATGAACATCGGGATGATCTTGAGGAAACCGCCAAGGACCGCGCCGCGCTGCGCCTCGCGCAGATCGCGGGCCCCCAGCACGCGCTGCACGATGTACTGGTTCGTGACCCAGTACCAGAAACCCAGAAGCGGGACGCCGAAGATCAGCCCCGGCCACGGCAGGATGTCGTCGCTGCGCGGTTGGATCAGCGACAAGTGGTTGGGATCGGGCACGGCGTCCTTGACCGCCTGCCAGGAAAACCCAAGGTCGGAAAACAGGATCCAGGTCATCGTCGCGGTGCCGAAGATCAGCACCACCGCCTGCAGCACGTCGGTGTAGACCACCGCCTTGAGCCCGCCGGAGGCGGTGTAGATCCCGGCGAACAGTCCGATCGCGACGCAGGTCTGCCAGATCGGGATGTCGGGAAAGAAGGTCCGCACCACCACCGCCCCGGCATAGAGCCCGCCCGCGGTATCGACGATCACCGTGAGCACGATGGTGACCCCCGAGAAATAAAGCCGGGCGCGCCGGTCGAAGCGCCGTTCAAGCCATTCGGGGATGGTGGTCACGCGGGATTTGAAGAACAGTGGTGCAAAGATGAAAGCCAGCAGGATCAGCGGGATACCGGACATCCATTCATAAGCTGAGGTGGCGATGCCGGTGGAATAGGCGGCCCCCGTCAGGCCGATGAGCGTGGTGGACGAGATGTTCGAGGCGAAGAGCGAAAAGCCGATGATCCCCCAGGTCAGAGATCGTCCGGCAAGGAACAGGTCGTCGCCGCTTTTTGTGCTGCGGGTGACCCAGATGCCGATCAGGATCACGATGACGAAATAGCCGATCAGAACCCCGATATCGAGCGATGTGATTGCGTTGGCAACGGCTCCCTGCGTGCCCTGTTCCATGTCAGAACCTCTGATTGTGGATGTCGGGAAAACCGCCACTGCGAAAGATTGTTCCGAAATTGCTGGAGTTCGCGCAATTTAGGGTTGCGCGGTCAGTGTTGGATCTGCTGCGTGAAGCGTCGCGCGGAAGGCCGGCCAAAGCGTTGCCGCGGGCGCGGCTTGCGCGGGCGGGGCGGGCGTGCCAAAGAGCCGCCTGACCCAGCATCGAGGCCCGCCATGACAACCTATACCGCCCTCACCACCCTGTCCGGCAAGGACCAGGCCGAAGCCCTGGGCGAGGCGATGGAGACGCTTTGGCCCGAACCCACCGGCGTCGGCGTCTTCGAGATGGAGGACGGGTCGGGCCTGTGGGAAGTGGGCGGCTATTTCGAAGAGCAGCCCGACGATACCGAGCTGGCGCTGCTGGCGGCGGGGTTCGGGGCGAAACCCTTTGTCATCTCCGAAGTGCCGGACACCGACTGGGTGGCAAAGGTGCGGCGCGAACTGGTGCCGGTCGAGGCGGGCCGCTTCTTCGTCTACGGCAGCCACGACGCGGACAAGGTGCCCGAAGGGTCAGAGCCGCTGCTGATCGAGGCGGCGATGGCCTTTGGCACCGGGCATCACGGCACCACGCTGGGTTGCCTGAGGGCGCTGGACGCGCTGGCGGGCGACGGTTTCGAAGGCCAGGCGGTGGCCGACATCGGCTGCGGCACCGCGGTGCTGGCCATGGGGGCGGCCCGGATCTGGCCCGGCACCGTGCTGGCCAGCGACATCGACGAGGTCGCGGTGGACGTCGCGCGGGCAAATGTGGCAGCCAACGGGCTGGAAGGCCGGGTGAAATGTGTCGAAGCTGCCGGATTCGATCAGCCCGATCTGACCGCTGCGGCGCCTTTCGATCTGGTGTTCGCCAATATCCTCAAGGCGCCGCTGGTCGAGCTTGCACCGGCGATGGCGGCGCATCTTCAGCCCGGCGGGCATGCGATTCTGTCGGGTATCCTGAACGAACAGGCCGACGAGGTGATCGCGGTATACACGCAGAACGGGATAAACCTGACGCTACGGCAAGAAATTGGCGAATGGACCACGCTGACGTTGACGCGCGGATAGAACAATCGGGGCAGATTGAAACGAATTCGCCTTATTTGCCCTAATTCTGCCGCATTCGAAGGCTAATTTTGGCATCGACGGTGGGGGCCGTGTAACGAGAGACCGGCCATGGACGACGCATTGCGGAAATTCGAAGAGCGGCACCGCGCCGTAACCAAACGGCATCGCCAGCTGGCGCGCGGATACGTGACGAAACTCGGTCGCAATGGTGTCATCGAACACCGCCCGCGCCGGCAGACTCCGAAACTGTCGCTGCCGATGGTCCTGATGCTGGGTTCCGGGTTTCTGGCCTTCAAGAGCTTTCTGTTCGTGTCGCTCGGGGCCGAGGCCTATGGCGTGCGGGTCGATACGCTGGCCAATGGCACCGTGGTCGAACGGGTGGGGGGCTGGCTGATGCAGGCCGACCCCGCAACGCAATGGATTTCCGCAAACCTGGTGCCGCTTCTGGGCTGAGGCCCACAACCGGGAATGACCGTGTCGCAGGCACAGAAAAAGCCGTGGGCCAGAAGGGCACACGGCTTTTCTGTTTCCGGGCGGGCGGCACCTGGCGCCATGGGGCGCCGGACGGCAACGCCGGTCAGTGGCGGCGGGCGATGCCGTCGATCATGCCGCGCGACAGGCCGATATCGTCAAGTTCGCGATCCGAAAGCTTTTCAAGGCTCTTGCGGGTAACGCGAGTGTCGTTCCATTCGGCGATCATGCTGATCGTGTCTGCGATGACCTTGCCGATGTGACCAAAGGCTTCGGCCGTGGCGAAGGTGGTGCGGTTGGTGTCGAGGAGAGCCATGTCCGTGCTCCTTGTGTAGAGGGTGAATCGATCATCGTGTCGAGCGGCATCTAGCGACGCCCAAACCCCCGCACAAGCGGCGAAAATCGCATGGGTCACATGCGTTTTCTGCATATCGGAATTCATACTTAACGCCCCGTTATTAAAGGCAAAAAGAAGGCAAGGCAAGGTCGCTTTCAGGCCATTGGAGGCCGTTTTTGAGCCACGGATGTCGGCCCGGTGTCGCGGCTGGACCGGCGGGGTCGTTTTCAGGCCGGGCGCGCTAAGGGCTTGGCCTATGTTCGCGTTTCGTGCTAGGCGTTGCCGCAAAGCAACAAAAGGCGGCAGGCATGCGGGTTTTGGGCATTGATCCGGGATTGCGAAACCTTGGCTGGGGCGTGATCGAGGCCGAGGGCAGCCGACTCAGGCATATCGCGAACGGTGTGTGCTGCTCGGCCGGCGATCTGCTGGCCGAACGGCTGTTGTCCCTGCACAGCCAACTGACCGAGGTGCTGCGCCGGCATGCGCCGCAGGCGGCGGCGGTCGAACAGACCTTCGTGAACCGCGACGGGGCCGGCACGCTGAAGCTGGGGCAGGCGCGCGGTATCGCGATGCTGGTGCCTGCGCAATTCGGTCTGGCCGTCGGGGAATATGCCCCGAACACTGTGAAAAAGACGGTTGTCGGGGTGGGCCATGCGGACAAGCGGCAGGTGCTGCACATGGTGCAGATGCAGTTGCCGGGGGCCGAGGTTACGGGGTCGGATGCGGCCGATGCGCTGGCCATCGCCATCTGCCACGCCCGCCACATGGGCACGCAGCCGCTGAGGATCCGGGCATGATCGGGCGCATCGCGGGGCGGGTGGAATACAAGGGCGACGATCACCTGCTGATCGACGTGCGCGGGGTCGGCTACGTGGTCTATTGTTCGGACCGGGTGCTGGCCGGACTGCCCGGCCCGGGCGAGGCGGTGGCGCTGTACACCGATCTGCTGGTGCGCGAGGATCTCTTGCAGCTTTTCGGCTTTCCGTCGCTGGTGGAAAAGGAATGGTTCCGGCTGTTGATGACGGTGCAGGGGGTGGGCGCCAAGGCGTCACTGGCGATTCTGGGGGCGCTGGGGCCCGACGGGGTCAGCCGGGCCATCGCACTGGGCGACTGGAACGCGATCAAGGCGGCCAAAGGGATCGGCCCCAAGACCGGGCAGCGGGTGGTCAACGAGCTCAAGGACAAGGCGCCCGGGGTGATGGCCATGGGCGCGGCGGTGGCCCCGCGCGCCGCCGATCCGGGCGATCTGGCCGAAGTCGTCGAAACGGCGGCACCCGCGGCCCCGGTGCCACGCGCCGCCCCGTCGAGCCAGGCCGAGACTTTGTCGGCGCTGGGCAACCTGGGCTATGGCCCTGGGGAGGCGGCAGGGGCCGTGGCTGAGGCGGCGGGGGCCAATCCGGACGCGGGCACGCCCGAGTTGATCCGCGCCGCGCTGAAACTGCTGGCACCGAAGGGATAGGGCGATGGCGCAGCTTATCCGCCCTGACGGGCGTCTTCGCAGGGAAGGGGGGCGGTGATGGACCGCGATCCGCATCTGCAGCCCCAGGCCCTGCCCGAGGACCGCGACCGCGCGCTGCGTCCGCAGATGCTGGACGATTTCGTGGGCCAGGCCGCGGCCAAGGCCAATCTGCGCATCTTCATCCAGTCGGCCCGGTCGCGCGCCGAGGCGATGGATCACACGCTGTTCCACGGCCCCCCCGGACTTGGCAAGACGACGCTGGCGCAGATCATGGCGCGCGAGTTGGGGGTGGGGTTTCGCATGACCAGCGGCCCGGTGCTGGCCAAGGCAGGCGATCTGGCGGCCATTCTGACCAACCTCGAGCCACGCGACGTGCTGTTCATCGACGAGATTCACCGGCTCAATCCGGCGGTGGAGGAGGTGCTGTATCCCGCGCTGGAGGATTACGAGCTGGACCTGGTGATCGGCGAGGGGCCTGCCGCGCGGACCGTGCGGATCGAATTGCAGCCCTTCACCCTGGTGGGGGCGACCACGCGGCTGGGTCTGTTGACCACGCCGCTGCGCGACCGGTTCGGCATTCCGACGCGGCTGGAATTCTACACGGTGGATGAGCTGAATCACATCGTCACGCGCAATGCCGAAAAGCTGGGCGTGCGTGCCGAAGGCGATGGCGCGCGAGAGATCGCGCGGCGGTCGCGCGGCACGCCGCGCATCGCCGGGCGGCTGCTGCGGCGGGTGGTGGATTTCGCGGTGGTCGAGGGCGATGGCGTGGTGACGCGGGCGCTTGCGGACAATGCTTTGACCCGTCTGGGGGTGGATCATCTGGGTCTTGACGGTGCTGATCGGCGGTATCTGACCTTGATTGCCGAGAATTATCAGGGCGGCCCTGTGGGAATCGAGACGCTGTCGGCGGCGCTGTCGGAATCGCGCGACGCACTGGAAGAGGTGATCGAGCCCTACCTGCTGCAGCAGGGGCTTATTCAGCGTACGCCGCGCGGTCGGATGCTGGCGCAGAAGGCCTGGGATCATCTGGGCCTGGCGGCACCGCGCCCGCCGGGGCAATCGAGCCTGTTTGACTGACCGCGCCTCGCACGGCACAAAGTGCGTGCGGCGGGGGCCGGAGCCTCCGGCGGGAGTATTTTGCCAAGAAGAAGCTGGGGGTTGCGCGATGAGCGACGCTTTGGACGCGGGGGAGATCGAGGCGCTGTTCACGCGGTCGGACGGCGCCTATGCCTTTGCGCGCTGGGGGCGGCCGCTGTCGCCGGTGGTCTTTGGCGTCGAGGATCAGACCCTGGGCGTGATAAAGGGCGCGTTCGAGGCGGTCTGCCAGCTGGCCGGGCACCAGATGGCCGAGACCGATCCGGAGCTTGGTGCCAATGTCATGGTGTTTTTCTGCCGCGAATGGGCCGAATTGACCGGTGTGCCGAATCTTGACCGGCTGGTGCCCGACCTGGGGCCGCTCGTGGCGCGGCTTGAGGATGCCGGGGCCAACCAGTACCGCATTTTCCGGTTTGACGAGGCTGGCGCGATCCGTGCCTGTTTCGTGTTTCTGCGGATGGATGCGGAGTTGAGCGCGGTGCCTGCGGAAACCCTGGCGCTGGCGCAGGTGGTGCAGAGCATGCTGCTGTGGTCCGACCGGGCCTTTGCCGACCGGTCGGCGCTGGGGCGGCTGGAGGACGGGCGGATCGTGCTGCGCCCCGAGATCGGTGCGCTGTTGCGCGCGGCCTATGATCCGGTGATGCCTGTCGCCGCCCATGATCCGTCGCATGCGCTACGCCTGTTCGCGCGCGTGTCGCAGGCGCTTTGACAGGGGTAGGGAGGGACAGATGAGCCACGAATTTCCGATCCGTGTCTATTACGAAGACACCGACATGGCGGGGATCGTCTATTACGCCAACTACCTGAAATACATCGAACGCGCTCGCAGTGACTGGGTGCGCGAGATCGGGATCGACCAGAATGCCATGCGCGCCGATGGGGGGGTTTTCGTGGTGCGGCGGGTCGAGGCGGATTACCGGCGGCCCGCGCATTTCGACGACCGGCTGCTGGTCCGGACCGAAACGCTGAGCGTGTCCGGCGTGCGGCTGGTGATGCGGCAGGATGTGCTGCGCGGCGAGGAAGTGCTGTTTCAGGCCGTGGTCACGGTGGTCTGCGTGAACGGCGAGGGGCAGCCCGCGCGGCTTCCGGCGAATATCCGCCGCCAGATCGCCTGATCGTGGGGCCAGGGCGCGCGCGCACGCCATTGTGTTGGCCTTTGCCGGGCAAATCGGTTAAACCCACGGCAATCAGAGCCCCGACAGAGGGGCCGTTGTCGAAAGAGCAGGCTTATGGAACTCGAAACCGTCGCGCTGGCGCAGGAGGTTGATTTCTCCATGTGGGCGCTATTCGCACGCGCCACATTGACCGTGAAACTGGTGATGCTGGTGCTGATCATCGCCTCTTTCTGGTCCTGGTCGATCATCGTGCAGAAGCTGATCGCCTACCGCGCCGCCCGGCGCGAGGCCGAAGTGTTCGACCGCGCGTTCTGGTCCGGCGATCCGCTGGACGAGCTTTTCGACAAGATCGGGGTCGAGCCTGAGGGGCGCGCCGAAAAGGTCTTTGCCAGCGGCATGATGGAATGGCGCCGGTCCCATCGCGAGGATGGCGGGCTGATCGCCGGGGCGCAGGCGCGGATCGACCGCAGCATGGATGTGGCGATTTTGAAAGAGGCCGAAGAGCTGCAGAAAGGCCTGCCGGTGCTGGCCACGGTCGGATCGACCGCGCCCTTCGTGGGCCTTTTCGGCACGGTCTGGGGCATCATGCACGCCTTCATCGAGATCGCGCAGCAGCAGAACACCAACCTGGCGGTCGTCGCCCCCGGCATCGCCGAGGCGCTGCTGGCCACCGGCCTGGGTCTGATCGCGGCGATCCCGGCGGTGGTCTTCTACAACAAGCTGAGTGCCGACAGCGACCGTATCGTCGCGGGCTACGAGGCCTTTGCCGACGAATTTTCGACCATCCTGTCGCGTCAGCTGGACAGCTGAGCCATGGGCGCGGGCGTGATGAAAAAGGGCGGCGGGGGCGGACGCAGACGGCGCGGGCGCCGCGCCAGCGCGCCGATGTCGGAAATCAACGTCACGCCCTTCGTGGACGTGATGCTGGTGCTGCTCATTATCTTCATGGTGGCGGCACCTTTGTTGACCGTCGGTGTTCCGGTGGAACTGCCCAAGACCGCCGCGACCGCGCTTCCGTCCGAGACCGAGGAGCCGCTGACCGTCACCCTGACCACCGATGGCGTCGTGATGATCCAGAACACCGAGGTGGACCGCGGTGATCTGGTCAACCGACTGCGCGCGATCGCGGTCGAGCGTTCGGACGACCGGGTGTTCCTGCGGGCCGACGGGGCGGTGCCCTATTCGGACGTGGCGCAGGTGATGGGCGCGCTCAATGCCGGTGGCTTTGCCTCGATCGGTCTGGTGACGGATATCGGCGGTCCGGCCCTTGACGGGTCGGGGAACTAAGGCGCGCGCCCATGCATATCGGGCATTATATCTCGGGCGCAGGGCACGGGGTTCTGATCCTGTGGCTACTGTTCGGCGGGATCTTCGAGCCCGAGCCCGAGGCGCCGCAGGTGGCCGAGGTATCGGTGCTGTCCGAGGCGGAGTTCGCGGCGCTGACCGCGCAGTCGCAGCCGCCCGAAAGCACCGTTGACGTGGCCGCGCCCCCGGCGCCCGAGGTGACGCCGGAACCGGTGCCGGAGCCGCCCGCGCCGGAGCCCGCCCCCGCGCCGCAGCCCGAGCCCGAAGCGGCGGAGCCGCCCGCGCCCGAAGCCGCGCCCGAGGCCCCCGCGCCGCCGCCACAGGCCGATATCAGCGACGCCGCGCCGGTGCTCGACGCGCCCGAGCCCGAACCGCTCGACATCCCCGAAACCGCTCCGCGCCCGCAACCCCGACCGGCGCCGCGCGTGGCCCCCGAACCCGTCGCCCCGCCCGAGCCCGACACCGCCGTGGCCGAGGTCGAGCAGGAGGCCGTGGTGCCGGACGAGACGGCGCCCGCCGACACACCGCCCGAACCCGAGCAGGAGGCCACGGCGCCCGAGGCCGCGGCGACCGAGATCGTGACCGAGGCCGAGGAACCCGCCTCTGCCGCGCCGACGGCGTCGGTGCGGCCGCGCACTCGGCCCAACCGCCCCGCGCCCGCGCCTGAGCCGTCGCCGGAGCCCTCGCAGACCGCCGAGACCGCAGAGCCTGCCCCCGCCACCGACACCGCGGATGCCGTTGCCGATGCGGTGGCGCAGGCGCTGGCCGGTGGCACCACGGATCCCGCGCTCGAATTGCCGGTCGGCCCGCCGATGACCAGCAGCGAAAAGGATGCGCTGCGGGTCGCGGTGCAGCGCTGCTGGGTTGTCGACGTGGGCAGCCAGGCGGCCAACGTGACCGTCACCGTGGCGATGGAGATGGACCAGAGCGGAAAGGTCGTTGGGGCGATCCGGCTTGCCTCGTCCGACGGCGGGCCGCAGTCGGCGGTCGACACCGCATTCCAGGCGGCGCGCCGGGCGATCCTGCGCTGCCAGCGCGACGGGTATGACCTGCCGTCCGAGAAATACGCGCAGTGGCGCGAGATCGAGATGACCTTTAACCCCGACGGGATGCGCGTGCGATGACTTGGTTTCCCCGAATAGCGATCTGCCTTCTTCCCGCCTTTATATCGGCGCATGCCGCTCTGGCGGACAGCATCATCATCGACCTTCCCGCTGGAAGCTTTGAGATGATCCAGGGCAGCCTGCGCCCGGCTGGCGATGGGGTTTTCAAGCTGGATGGGGTCGTTCGCATCAACAACGGCACTTTGCGCATGGGCAGCGCTCCGAGGTCGGCTACGGCTCACCCGTCGATGCGCAGCGTTCCGAAAGCGCCTGCGTCCAGAAAAGACTATACGATGGATAGCTTGCGCGTCGCCGTACAGCGCTGCTGGGTCGTTGACCTGAGCAGCGAAGCCGCCAATGTCAGAGTGACGGTCAGGATCGTTTTCGATGAGGCTGGCCGCGTGTCGGGCCCAATCCGAATGATCGAAGCTGAAGGTGGGCCGCAGTCGGCGGTCGACACCGCGTTCCAGGCGGCGCGCCGGGCCATCCTGCGCTGCCAGGGCGACGGATACGACCTGCCGTCCGAGAAATACGCGCAGTCGCGCGAGATCGAGATGACCTTTAACCCCGACGGGATGCGCGTCAGATGAGCCATGGGAACACATCGGCGGAATTCCCCCGACACGGCGTTTTGCACGCCCTGAAATCCCGCTATGGTGCCGCCAGACGCGCGGCCCGGAACCCGAGAGGATGACGATCGGATGAGACAGTTGTTTGCCCTGACCCGCCTTGTGCTCTTGTTGATCGCGGCGCCGCTGGCCGCGCTGGCCCAGGACGGCCCGCTGCGGATCGAGATCACCGAAGGCGTAATCGAGCCCTTGCCCTTTGCGGTGCCCGATTTCGTCGCCGAAAGCAGCGCCGCGGCGAGCTATGCTAACGAGATCAGCCGCGTCGTGGCCGACGATCTGATCGGCAGCGGCCTGTTCCGCGAAGTCCCGCGCGAGGCGCATATCAGCACCGTCACCAGCTTTCAGAGCCCGGTGCAGTTCGCCGACTGGAAGGCGATCAACGCGCAGGCGCTGATCACCGGGGCGGTGGATGTGGACGCGGGCGGCCGGGTCGTGGTCAAGTTCCGGGTCTACGACGTCTTTGCCGGGACCGAGCTGGGCGACGGCATGCAGTTCGCGGGCACGCCAGACGGGCTGCGGCGCATGGGCCACAAGGTCGCCGATCAGGTCTATTCGCGGATCACCGGCGAGTCGGGGTATTTCGACAGCCGCGTCGTCTTCGTTTCCGAAACCGGCCCAAAGGACCAGCGCGCCAAGCGGCTGGCGATCATGGATTACGACGGCGCCAACCTGCAGTACCTGACCAATTCCAGCTCCATCGTGCTGGCGCCCCGGTTTTCGCCGACCGGCGACCGGGTGCTTTATACCAGCTACGAGACAGGCTTTCCGCGGGTGCATGTGCTCAACGTCGGCGACGTGCAAAGCCGCATCCTGCAGGGCAACGAGGGCGTGATGAGCTTTGCGCCGCGCTTTGCCCCCGATGGCCGCACGGTGGTCTATTCGCTGACCCAAGGGTCGAACACCGACATCTTTGCGATGGACATCGCCAGCGGTGCCACGACGCAGCTGACCTCGGCGCCGTCGATCGAAACCGCGCCCAGCTTTTCACCCGATGGCAGCCGCATCGTTTTCGAATCCGACCGCAGCGGCACGCAGCAGCTATATATCATGCCCGCGGGCGGCGGAGAGGCGCAGCGCATCAGTTTCGGCCAGGGCCGCTATGGCACGCCGGTCTGGTCACCGCGCGGCGACCTCATCGCCTTTACCAAGCAGAACGCAGGCCGCTTTCACATCGGCGTGATGCGCACCGACGGATCCGAAGAGCGGCTGCTGACCGCGTCCTTCCTGGACGAGGGCCCGACCTGGGCCCCAAATGGCCGGGTGCTGATGTTCGCGCGGGAAACCCAAGGGGCTGCGGGCTCCTCATCGCTTTATTCCGTTGATATTTCGGGCCGCAACCTCAAGCGCGTCCGCACACCCGAGGGCGGATCGGACCCCAGCTGGGGGCCACTGCAGTGACGTCGGGTCCGGTCGGAAAAATCCTCGAGGATTTTTTGCCAGAAATTTTCGAAAATTTCTGTGCCGGGCGGCGGACGTCGGGCGCGCGGTTTGCATGGCGCGGGCGCTGTGGTAGCGTTTCGCAAAACGACAGAGCAGGACGGATCCAATGAGACATATGACCAAGGCCCTTTTGCTGATGGCGGCGCTGGGCGTCGCGGCCTGTACCAATGCCGACCGGTTTTCGGGCGATGCGGGCGCGGGGATGTTCGATGCCAATGCGGGTGCCAACGCTGGCATCATCCCGGGCAGTGCCAACGACCCGGCCTCGCCCGCGTACTTCAGCCAGACGGTCGGGGACCGGGTGCTTTTCGCCGTCGACCAGTCGACGCTGGGGCCCGAGGCGCAGAACACGCTGAACGGGCAGGCGCAGTGGCTGCTGACCAATTCCGACTACCTCGCCGTGATCGAAGGCCATGCCGATGAACAGGGCACGCGGGAATACAACCTCGCGCTGGGGGCGCGCCGGGCCAATTCGGTCATGGAATACCTGATTTCGCGCGGCGTTCCGGCCAGCCGCCTGAAGTTCGTCAGCTACGGCAAGGAACGTCCGATCGAGATCTGTTCGGAAGAGGCGTGTTATGCCAAGAACCGCCGGGCGGTCACGATCATCTCGTCCGGTGGTCTGACAAGCTAGGCCCAACCCGAGGAGGGGTGCGATGCGATTTGCAGCGGTTTTGCTGAGTTGTGTGCTGGCGGCGGGGCCGCTGGCGGCGCAGGAGTCCGAAACGCTGGCGGACATCCGTCAGGATCTGTCGGCGCTTTATTTCGAGATGCAGCGCCTGCGCACCGAGCTGAGCACCACAGGCGGCACGGGTTTGACCATCGGCGGCGGCACGCTGGACCGGGTCAACGCGATCGAGGCGGAATTGCAGCGCCTGACCTCGAAGACCGAAGAGATCGAGTTCCGCATCGGCCGCGTGGTCGAGGACGGGACAAACCGGATCGGCGATCTGGAATTCCGCCTGTGCGAGCTTGAGCCCGGTTGCGACATCGCATTATTGGGCGACACCCCGCGGTTGGGCGGCGGTGCCGCACCTGCGGTTCCCACCGGTCCCGCGCCGGTGACGGAAACGGGCGACACCGGGGGCATGGAACTGGCAGCGGGAGAAGAATCAGACTTTCGGCGGGCGCAGGAGGCGCTCGCCAGCGGTGACTTTCAATCCGCCGCGGACCAGTTTGCGGCCTTTCGCCAGACTTACCCGGGCGGACCGCTAGAGGCGGCGGCGCTGGTGGGCCAGGGCCGCGCGCTCGAGGGCGCGGGCGATATGCGTTCGGCCGCGCGCGCCTATCTCGACGCCTATTCCGGCTATCCGCAGGCCGATGTCGCCCCCGAGGCGCTGTTCCTGCTGGGCCGGTCGCTGGGCGCGCTGGGGTCGCTGCAAGAGGCCTGCGTGACGCTCGCCGAGGTCGCGGTGCGCTATCCCGGCAGCCCTGCCATCAGTGACGCGCAGGCGGCGCGCACGTCGCTGGGATGTTCGTGAGCGGGGCCACGCTCGACCAGCGGTTCGCCGACAGCATGGGCCAGCTTCTGGGGCCCGATTTTCCCTCTGACATCGCGCTGGCCGTTTCCGGCGGCGGCGACAGCATGGCGATGCTGACGCTGGCGCACAACTGGACGCGGGTCTGGGGCGTCCGGCTGTGGGTGGTGACCGTCGATCACGGTCTGCGCCCCGAAAGCGCCGACGAGGCCGCGTTCGTGGCGGAGGAGGTGCGCGCCCTTGGCCATCCGCACGCCACACTGCGCTGGCACTGGGACGGGCAGGGCAACGTGCAGGACGCCGCGCGGCACGCGCGGCTGTCGCTGATCGACCGCTGGCGCGCCGGGCTGGACCATGTGCTGATGGCGCATACCCAGGACGACGTGGCCGAGACTTTCCTGATGCGGCTCAAGCGCGGCTCCGGCGTTGACGGGCTGTCGGCGATGCGGGCGCGGCGGCGCGTCGTGCCGCATGTCGGCACACCGCCCGCGCTGCCCGATGCCGATGTCACGCAGACGCAGGCGCCGCCAATGCGGGGTGCCGCGGCCACGCCCGGTTTCGACGTGATCCGCCCCTGCCTCGACATGCGCCGCGCCGAGCTGCGCCATTACCTCCGCACCCTCAAGGGCCGCTGGGTCGAGGATCCGTCGAACGACGATCCGGCCTTTGGCCGCGTACAGATGCGGCAGGCGCTGTCGGTGTTGGAGGAGGCGGGGCTGTCGGTGGCCTCCCTGACCCGCACGGCGGACCGGATGCGCCGCGCCTCTGACGCGCTGCGGGCGCGAGCGGTAGAGGCCTGGCGCGCCCTTCAGCCCGAGGATGCGGGGCAGATGCACCGGACCGGCGACGTGTCGTTTGACCGCACCGGGTTCGAGCGGGTGGAGCCGGAGACCCAACTGCGCCTCCTGGCGGCGGCGCTACAATATGTCTCGACCAACGCCTACCGCCCTCGGGCCGATCCTTTGCAGGCCGTGCTGGAGCGTGTGCTGGCCGGAGGAGCAGGTACGCTGCACGGCTGCGAGGTCCGGGCCGATGGCGCACAGCTGCGCATCCTGCGTGAGTTTCAGGCCGTCGCGGCGCTGCAGACACGCGCCGGTGACGCGCGCCTCTGGGATGGCCGTTGGCAGGTTGTTAACCCTGACATGCAAGGCTTGACCGTGCGCGCGCTGGGTGAGGACGGCTGGGCGCAATGCCCGGACCGGGGCGTGGACACACCCGCGTTTCATGCCGCCCGCGCCCTGCCGTCGATCTGGGACGGCGCAAAGCTGGTCGCCTGCGATGCCATGGGCGTGGGGCCGGGCGGCACGATGCGGCTTTGCCCCATGGGCCGCGACCTGCCGGGCTTCGAAGGTTTCCTGCTTTCGCATTGAACGAAGGCCCGGGATGGCTATGTTACAATGGCAAATGGTGTGCTATGACGCACACTCCGAGATTTTGGGAGATTTTCCTTGGGTAACGCGCGCAATATCGCCTTCTGGGTCGTTCTGTTCCTGCTGATCCTGGCGCTGTTCAACCTGTTCAGCGGTGGTGGCAACACCATGCAAAGCCGCGAGATCAGCTATACCGACTTTGTCAGCGCGGTCGAGGACCAGACCGTGAGTTCCGTCACGCTTGACGGCGAACAGGTGCGGTTCCGCAGCGATGACGGTCAGGATTACGTCACCATCAAGCCCGAGGATGCGGAGGTCACCAACCTCTTGCTGGAAAATAACATTCCGGTGCGGGCCGAACAGCAGGAACAGTCGGGCTTCCAGTCCTTTCTGCTGAGCCTCTTGCCCTTCCTGCTGCTGATCGGGGTCTGGATCTACTTCATGAACCGGATGCAGGGCGGCGGCAAAGGCGGCGCCATGGGCTTTGGCAAGTCCAAGGCCAAGCTGCTGACGGAAAAGCACGGCCGCGTGACGTTTGACGACGTGGCGGGCATCGACGAGGCCAAGGAAGAGCTGGAAGAGATCGTCGAATTCCTGCGCAATCCGCAGAAATTCTCGCGCCTTGGCGGCAAGATCCCCAAGGGCGCGCTGCTCGAAGGGCCTCCGGGGACCGGTAAGACGCTGCTCGCGCGCGCCATCGCGGGCGAGGCGGGTGTGCCGTTCTTCACCATCTCGGGCTCCGACTTTGTCGAAATGTTCGTGGGTGTGGGTGCGTCCCGTGTGCGCGACATGTTCGAACAGGCGAAAAAGAACGCGCCCTGTATCGTCTTCATCGACGAAATCGACGCCGTGGGCCGCAACCGCGGGTCCGGCTATGGCGGCGGCAACGACGAACGCGAACAGACGCTGAACCAGCTCCTGGTCGAAATGGACGGGTTCGAGGCGAACGAAGGCGTGATCATCATCGCCGCCACCAACCGCAAGGACGTGCTCGACCCCGCGCTGCTGCGCCCGGGCCGGTTCGACCGGCAGGTGACGGTGGGCAATCCCGACATCAAGGGCCGCGAAAAGATCCTTGGCGTGCACGCCCGCAAGACCCCGCTGGGCCCGGATGTGGACCTACGCATCATTGCGCGCGGCACCCCCGGCTTTTCCGGTGCGGATCTCGCCAACCTTGTCAACGAGGCCGCGCTGGGTGCGGCGCGCGTGGGGCGGCGGTTTGTGGCGATGATCGATTTCGAACAGGCCAAGGACAAGATCATGATGGGCGCCGAACGCCGCTCCATGGTCCTGACCCAAGAGCAGAAGGAAAAGACCGCCTATCACGAGGCCGGGCACGCCATCGTGGGCATCAACCTGCCGAAGTGCGATCCGGTCTACAAGGCCACGATCATCCCGCGCGGCGGCGCGCTCGGAATGGTGATGAGCCTGCCGGAAATGGACAAGCTGCAGATGTTCAAGGACGAGGCCGAACAGAAGATCGCCATGACCATGGCGGGTAAGGCGGCCGAAATCCTGAAATACGGCGCCGACGAGGTGTCGTCGGGCCCGATGGGCGACATCATGCAGGCAAGCCAGCTGGCGCGCGGCATGGTCATGCGCATGGGCATGTCCGACAAGGTCGGCAACATCGACTATTCCGAGGCCGCGGCCGGCTATCAGGCCAATGGCGGGGCGGGGGGCTTTTCGGTCTCAGCCGCGACGAAGGAGCTGATCGAGAACGAGGTCAAGCGCATCATCGACGAAGGGTATGAACGCGCGGTGCAGATCCTGACCGAGAAGAACGAAGAGTTCGAGCGTCTGGCCCAAGGGCTTCTGGAATACGAAACCCTGACGGGTGAGGAAATCGAGCGCGTCATTCGGGGCGAACCGCCGACCCCGGAAGAGGGCGACGATGACACGCCGGACACCCCCAGCGTCACGGCGATCCCCAAGACCAAGCCGAAATCGAAGCCAACGGACGGCAGCATGGAGCCTGAACCCTCGGTATGACGCCCGACGACAGCACAGACTGGAACCCCGGGACCTACCACAGGTTCCGGGGTTTGCGCTTGCGCCCCGCGTTGGATCTGCTGCGCGCGCTGGCCCCCTTGCCCGAAGGCGACGTGGTGGATCTGGGCTGCGGCTCCGGCTCTGTCGGTCCGGCGCTGGGGCAATTGCGCCGCCGCCTGATCGGCGTCGACACCAGCCCCGCGATGCTGGCGCAGGCGCGGCTGACCGGCGTCTACAAGGAGCTGATCGAGCAGGACCTTGCCGCGTGGGAGGCGCAGTCGCCGACCGCGCTGATCTTCGCCAATGCCTCGCTCCACTGGTGCAAAGATCACACCACGCTGCTGCCGAAACTGGCGGGCATGCTGGTGCCAGGCGGCATCCTTGCCGTGCAGTTCCCGCATCAGAACAACGCGCCGTCACACCGGCTGTGGGTGTCGCTGGTGGATGAGCTGTTTCCGGGCCGCTACGACCATTCCCGCGGCACCAGCGTGCTGTTGCCCGCCGAATACCACCGGCTGCTGAAACCGCTGGGCCAGGTCGGGCTGTGGGAAACGGAGTATTATCAGGAGCTCGCCCCCGATGCCGAAGGCCACCCGGTCCGGCGTTTCACCGAAGGTACCTTTGCCCGGCCGATCCTTTCGTCATTGGAACCGGACGAGCAGAAGCGCCTGATCGCGGCCTATGAGGCGGTGATCGGCAAGGCCTATCCCAAGGGGCGGCAGGGCACGGTGTTGTTCCCGTTCCGGCGGATGTTCGTGACGCTGACGGTGTGACCGCCCGGCCGTCTTGGTCTCGGGGCGTGAAATAATCGTATATTCACAGGGCCCTGTTTGACTTCGCTGGCGGGGCGGGCACTCTGACGGCACCTCATACAGGAGCCTGCCCTTGCCCGCGCTGAAACCCACAACATTCTCTGCCACGATCCGCTGGCTGGGCCAGGTGCCCGAAACCGGGGAGGGCATCCGGTCGGTTCCCGTGCAGGCGCTTGAGCTGGACTGGGACGGTGCGGTGGGCGAACGTCACCGAGGCGCCACGCGGCCGTCGTGCAGCCGGATGCTGCAGCAATATCCGCGCGGCACCGAAATCCGCAACGTCCGGCAACTGGCCATCGCCTCGGTCGAGGAAATGGCCGACATCGCCGCGCGCATGGGGCTGGACAAGATCGCGCCGGAATGGCTGGGCGCGTCCATGGTGATCGAGGGGCTGCCGGATTTCAGCCATCTGCCGCCCTCTTCGCGGTTGCAGGGGCCGGATGGCGTGATGCTGACGGTGGATATCCAGAACCGCCCCTGTCAGCTGCCCGCGCGCGAGATCGAGCGGGCGCATCCCGGCCATGGCAAGCATTTCAAACCGGCGGCGCAGGGGCGGCGCGGCGTGACGGCCTGGGTCGAACGGCCCGGGCGGCTGGCCGTGGGCGACAGTCTGCAGGTGCACATCCCCGACCAGCGCGCGTGGAATCATGTCGAGGCCGCGCGCCGCAGTTGACGCGGGATTTCGCCGCGCACCGCGCCGCCGTTTGCATCGCGGGAAACGTCGGATTCGCAGCGCCGCCTTCCCGAACGTGCCGGTATGAGTGGCGTCAAACGTCATGCACCATCAACAGGGGACGCACACATGGCCTTAAAGACGGATATCGAGATAGCGCGTGAGGGGGTTAAGGAGCCCATTCAGGCGATTGGGGAGAAGTTGGGGATCGGGGCGGAGCATTTGCTGCCCTACGGTCACGACAAGGCCAAGGTCAGTCAGGCGTTCATCGATTCGGTGCAGGACCGGCCCAATGGCAAGCTGATTCTGGTAACCGCGATCAACCCGACGCCCGCGGGCGAGGGCAAGACCACGACGACCGTGGGCTTGGGCGACGGGCTCAACCGGATCGGCAAGAAGGCGGCGATCTGCATCCGCGAGGCGAGCCTTGGGCCGAACTTCGGCATGAAGGGCGGGGCCGCGGGCGGCGGCTATGCCCAGGTGGTGCCGATGGAGGACATGAACCTGCATTTCACCGGCGATTTCCACGCCATCACCAGCGCTCATAATTTGTTAAGCGCGATGATCGACAATTCGATCTACTGGGGCAACCCGCTGGGAATCGACGAACGCCGCGTCGCCTGGCGCCGGGTGCTCGACATGAACGACCGCGCGCTGCGGGACGTTGTGACCTCGCTTGGCGGGGTGGCCAACGGCTTTCCGCGCCAGACCGGTTTCGACATCACCGTCGCGTCCGAGGTGATGGCGATCCTGTGCCTGGCCAAGGACCTGGCCGATCTGCAGAAACGTCTGGGCGACATGATCGTCGCCTACACGAGAGAGAAGGAGCCGATCTACTGCCGTGACATCAAGGCCGACGGGGCGATGACGGTGCTGCTGCGCGATGCGATGCAGCCCAACCTCGTGCAGACGCTGGAAAACAACCCGGCGTTTGTGCACGGCGGGCCGTTCGCCAACATCGCGCATGGCTGCAATTCGGTCATCGCCACGAGGACGGCGCTGAAGCTGGCGGATTATGTGGTGACCGAAGCCGGGTTCGGCGCCGATCTGGGCGCGGAAAAGTTCATGGACATCAAGTGCCGCAAGGCGGGGCTTGCCCCCGATGCGGTGGTGATCGTGGCGACGGTGCGCGCGATGAAGATGAACGGCGGCGTGGCCAAGGCCGACCTGGGCGCCGAGAACGTGGACGCGGTCAAGGCGGGCTGCCCGAACCTGGGGCGGCACATCGCCAACGTCAAAGGCTTCGGCGTGCCGGTGCTGGTGGGGATCAACCACTTTGCCGGCGACAGCGAGGCCGAGGTGCAGGCGGTCAAGGACTACGTGGCCGAACAGGGTGCGGAGGCGATCCTGTGCAAGCACTGGGCCGACGGCGGTGCCGGCATCGAGGAGATGGCGCGCCGGGTCGCCGAGGTGGCGGATTCGGGCGTGTCGGAGTTCAAGGTGCTCTACCCCGACGAGATGCCGCTGTTCGAGAAGATCGAGGCGATCGCCAAGAACATCTACCACGCCGACGGGGTGGATGCGGACGGCAAGATCCGCAGCCAGCTGAGTGAATGGGAGGCGCAGGGCTACGGCACGCTGCCGATCTGCGTGGCCAAGACGCAGTATTCCTTCACCACCGACCCGGGCCTGCGCGGCGCGCCCACGGGCTTCCGCCTGCCGGTGCGCGAAGTGCGCCTGTCGGCGGGCGCGGGGTTCGTCGTGGCGATCTGCGGCGAGATCATGACCATGCCCGGCCTGCCCCGCACCCCCGCCTCCGAATCCATCCGCCTCAACGACGACGGCCTCATCGAGGGCCTGTTCTAGGGGGCATCGCCCGGCATTTTTGAACTGCAAAAGCGGCGA